>NZ_DFOE01000033.1:0-13773 GCF_002376635.1 Sphingobacterium sp. UBA3549
GGGACTTTTTCAGTGCCCTCGCAAAAAATATGTCCCTTTTTATTTGGCTTCCTCCATTTCAAAGACACTGTCGATTTTCCAGTTCGCTTTATCCTTTGCTGCAGCAACGGCCAAACGATCGCAACGTTCATTTAACGGATGCCCAGCGTGACCTTTTACCCAGACAAGGCGTACGTTGTGCAATCTATAGGCAGTCATCAAACGCAACCAAAGATCTTTATTCTTTTTTCCCGCGAAACCTTTTTGGATCCAGCCATATACCCACTTTTTGTCAATGGCATCAATAACATATTTGGAGTCAGAATACACTGTAACTTGCTGATGCAAGTTTTTTAAGGCCTCGAGGCCAACAATAACCGCCATTAGTTCCATTCTGTTGTTGGTCGTTTTGCGGTAACCACCCGAAAACTCCTTTTCGATAAGTTTTCCCTTAAAGGTTTCATTATCGCCCGTATAAATAGTTCTTAAAATAGTTCCGTAACCTCCAGGGCCTGGATTCCCACTTGAAGCACCATCTGTATATAATTCAATCATACCCCTCAAACATAGATAAATTTGCTTTTATATCCAATAATAACGAACATCTATTACAATAGGTTATAGGTAACTTTCTGAGTACCCTCGAGTTTATTATCCATACATGGCCAATTATAGGAGATTTCTGAAATGGGAGATTCAACTTATGCTGCTTTGAAAATATTGAAGCAATTTAGTTGTTGTATCACAATTTATCTCTTAAACAATATAACTCTGCGCGTTTATATGTATTTTTCCTGCATAAACTTGTTATGTAAACAGTAAAATAGCCTTATGAACTATCGAAGGATAAGAAGGCCGGTGCTATTGAGAGTAACCTTTAAATTATTCGGGCGCTATATTTTCTCCTGAATTGTGGCGCGATAGCATTTTTTATTAATTTAGTCCCATGAATCTGGTTCAAATTGCATTAATTCCGCTGTTCGCTCTTCTTTTTATTTGTTGCTATTCTGGAGATGGAAGTAGTACTGAACGCTTGCGGGCTGATTCTTTGGTAAGCGAAGTGGTTCACGGAAATTTATCTTTAATAAGCTTGGCCAATTCTAATGAATTCATGTATTTCAAGGATAAATATTTTTATGAGCCTGCAAATTTGAAGATTATTTCAAACTTTGATAAAATACAAATTCAAGTGGTGACCTATAGAATATATCAGCATGTTAAATTGGAGAACAATCGGTATAGGTTTCATATTCAAAATGCCAGGCAATTGCATATTACAAATAAAGCTTTTGTATATTACCAACGTTCTTTTGAGGAAATGAATCGGCGGGCTGCAGCGAGTAAAGATTCTATTCGGTTACAGCTTCCCAATGACTATGCGACTTTGCTGATAGAGGAATGATCGATGGCAGGTGTTCTTCCTCCAGATGGTCATCTAAAAGGGCTATTTTTAAATTCATTAAGAAGTAAATTTAGATGAAAAAGAAAAATATCGTAGTATTAAGTGGAGCTGGTATTTCGGCAGAAAGTGGTATACCTACATTTAGAGATGCAAACGGCTTATGGGAGGGGCATGATGTGATGGAAGTAGCTTCTATTGAGGGCTGGCGTAGAAATCCGTCACTGGTTCAAAAGTTTTATAATTTGAGACGGAGAGCTGCTTCGCTGGCACAAGCAAACGTCGCTCATCTTGCTTTAGCTAAACTGGAATTCAAATACAACGTAGTTGTTATCACACAAAATGTCGATCTTTTGCACGAGCAAGCTGGGTCATCTCAAGTTATTCATTTGCATGGTCGCCTAGATCAGGCAAGGTCCTCTGTTGATGACCGACTGGTTTATCCAATTGCCGGGGATGAGATCAAAATGGGGGATCTGTGTGAAAAAGGCAGTCAGTTGAGACCTAATATCGTCTGGTTTGGAGAGGCTGTACCAGCGATTGAAGAGGCTGTCATTGTCGTTTCGGAAGCTGATATTTTAATAATTGTAGGCACCTCTTTGCAGGTTTATCCTGCAGCTGGACTCAAGGAATTTGCTCCCAATCATTGCAAAACATTTTTAATCGATAAAAAAATACCAAACAATAAATTCTTGCGTAATATAACTTTTTTTGAGGAGGCAGCTACTGTCGCTGTTCCCAAATTAGTTGAGCAATTACTTGATTAGATAACGGACAGTTTCAAAAAAATATGAAAAAAGTAATAGGAATTCTTTGCGTCTCATTTGCTGTTTTAGCCTGCCATAATAATTCGCAAATTAAAGTAAACACAAGTACAAATAATCAGCCTTTAGTCTTGGATAGTATTCAAGCGAAGCATTTGCTCAGTTTACCATTGCATTGCATCGAAGTGGAGTATCCTAATAAACTCGGACAGGTGCTAGGTAGTGATCTCGATCTGAAATCACCGCGGATGCTGCACCCAATTTTCTATGGTTGTTTTGATTGGCATTCTTCTGTACATGGTTATTGGTCAATTGTCCATATTTTGAAAGAATTTCCAAATTTGGATAGTTCTGGAGAAATTCGGGAACAATTAAACCAAAATATTACAGCAGAAAATGTTGCGATCGAATTAGCTTTTTTCAAAGATAAGAACAATAAAAATTTTGAGCGTACGTATGGATGGGCTTGGTTGCTACAGTTACATAAAGAGTTGTTAACTTGGAAAGATGCAGATGCTAAACGCTGGGCCATGAATCTTGAACCTTTGGTGAATCATGTAGTAAAATCTTATGAGGAGTATCTGCCCAAATTGGTTTATCCGATCAGAACAGGATACCACGATAATTCTGCATTCGGTATTTCGTTGTCTTTAGACTACGCGAGAAGCACGGGGAATGTAACATTTGAAAAATCATTGATGACTAATGCTTCACGATTATTTAGCCAAGATAAAGGCTGTAATATTTCTTTTGAGCCAAGTGGAAGTGATTTTCTTTCTCCTTGTCTTGAGGAAGCGCTATGTATGAGCTTGGTACTTCAAAAAGAGGATTACCGCAAATGGCTGAAGGTATTTATGCCAGAGCTGTTTAGTGCAAATTTTAATCTTGAGCCCGGTATTGTGAAAGACCGGACAGATGGACATTTGGTTCATTTGGATGGACTTAATTTTAGTCGTGCAAATTGTTTGAATGGTATAGCAAGGGCTTTACCTGAGTTAAGTTACTTGCACAAATTGGCTAATAAACATTTAATGTACTCTTTGCCCAATATTACAAACAATGATGACTATATGGGGTCGCATTGGCTAGGTACATTCGCTTTGTATGCATTATCAAAGCATTGATTATAGAAGATTGTTTTTGTAAAATAAAAAAATAAGAAATCGCTATTTTGTACAAAATAAATAGAGAAATCGGACGTTATTAATACAAATACTTTTCATAAAATAGGTTAATATATGGCTAAGACCCTAGAGTTCCCCGCTCTAGGGCTTTTTTATATTCAGTTTAGTTCGAAGTCGATAAATCAAATCATAGTCACTCAGATAAAGTTAATTGGTGTACTATCAATCTGCTTTAACTAATGTGAGATCTTTAAAATGGCCTAAAGTGCCCGGGCCGACCCAAAGTCCAATGCTTCCCCGCAAATCTTTGCCCTGTTTGAGATCATTAACGATCAAAGTTGGCTGAGAAGACTCATTTAAATAAAGTTTTGCCCTTTCGTTATTGACTTCAATTTTTACTTTTATCCATTCCCCAGGTCCCATATCAGCATAAGCCTCATACTTCCCAGGAGTCTCCTCCCTTAGTTTCTCCCAAGGATATCCCGGAATAGAGATATATTGGGTTGCATGGTTTCTACGCAATTGTTCTTCGGCCCGCCCATTTGTAGGACGTAAATAAAATATTTCTGTTTTTGAGATGTCGGCGCTTGTTCGAAAAGCAATACCAACAAAGCCACGGGCGGATTCTCCGGCTTGATCCATGGGCTGGCCCGCAATGCTTACCTCGATCACTCCGTTATGGAAGTCAATATCTTTTATCAGCGCCATTGTTTTTTCACCATCTGTGAGTCCTTTTACCTGTAGTGCATTTTGTCCCTTGAAGTTTGTTAACTGAGTAGCTACCTGCGAAGGCATTACATTATTTGGTGTCAATGTGATCTTTTGAGCATATGTCTGCGTAAGCAAAAAGTAGCCAAAAGCAAAACAGAGAATCTTCTTTGTAAGCATTATAGTTGTTTAATGGTTTTAATCGTTATCGAAGATAGTAAAAGTATTATTTAAAAGCAATTAAGCATTTACGTAGGATGCTATTAATGACAGATTTTTAATAGTTTATTACCTATTATTCTTATATTAGGTAATAAACCATTAAATTATGAGTACTTTCAATTTAAATCGCAGGAGATTTATCCAAGGAGCAGGGGCGGTGCTAACCTTGTCAGCATTGCAAGTCAAAGCGCTGTCGTTTAAAGACGTCGTAAAAAAATTTCGGGTTGGGTTAATTGGTGCAGGCTGGTACGGCAGAAGTGATTTGTGTCGTTTAATTCAGGTTCGTGATGTCGATGTCGTTGCAATATGTGATGTTGATAACCGTCACTTACAAGAAGCGGGGCGTCTAATTAGTGATCGTCAGGTTTCGAAAAAGGTTCCGAAACTTTACAATGACTATAGAGAGATGCTTGCTAATCACAAATTTGATCTCGTTTTAATTGGAACCCCAGATCATTGGCATGCAAGGCAGGCTATTGACGCAATACGTTCGGGTGCTCATCTTTATTTGCAAAAACCTATCAGTGTTGATGTGCTTGAGGGGGATGCGATTCGTCGTGCTGCAAGGAAATATAACAGAAAAGTTCAGGTAGGAACTCAGCGCAGAAGCACAGCTCACCTTGTCGATGCCAAGAATCGTGTGATCGATCGCGGCTTACTCGGTAAAATTTCTCATGTAGAGATGTGTTGTTACTACCATATGCGAAAGAATGGCAATCCACCTACCGAAGCAGTGCCAGAATTCTTTGATTATGAACTTTGGACTGGGCCAGCACCTTTGCGCACCTTTGATGGTCTACCTCATGGGAGCTGGTGGCGAACTTTTATGGCCTACGGGAACGGAATAACCGGGGATATGGGAATGCATATGTTTGATACAGTGCGCTGGCTTTTGCAGCTTAAATGGCCCAAAAGCGTTTATGCAAAAGGGGGGATTTATGTTCAAAAAGGTGGGAAATCGACAATTGCAGACACTCAAACTGCCATATTTGAATACGAAGATCTTAATTGCGTATGGCAGCATAGGACATGGGGCTCAGCAGCAGACCCAGACTATCCTTGGGCATTCGTTATATATGGTGATAAAGGTACTTTGAAGGGGAGCGTCATGAAATATGAATTTATCCCGATTGGAGAAGGTGAATCCATTCGACAAGATGTTATTTTGGAAAAAGAGGAGTTTCCCGAAGATCTTACAGAACACCGAATAGAGCTTCATACCGCTCCTGCTACAAGAAAGCATATGCTTGATCTTTTATCGGCAATTGATAACAACCATCTTCCTATAGCGGATATTGAAGAAGGATATATATCGACCGCAAGCTGTATTTTGGCCAATTTGTCGATGCAGCTGAATCGCCCTTTAGTTTATGATCCAACGCAAAAAATATGTATTGATGACCCCGAGGCAACTCAGTTGCTGCGCAGACCCTATCGCAGCCCGTGGCAACATCCGTATGAATAGTTGGTAAATAGGGTATGATTAAATTTTACTCCCTTATTTTGAGTATTGTATTGGCTGATAGGATAATTAATAATAATTTGCTAATAATTTATTTTACATTTATCTGTTAATTATTTCATTCTTTAGAATCGTTACCATTTATGCTAAAAAATAGCTTAAAACTAGTCCATTTTGTCCTGTTAATGAGTGTGTTGAATTTTATATTCTTCCATTTTCCATTTTATACTTTTGTTTTTAACAATGTTGACTACAGGAGCTTTGGGGGTATTATCCTGATTGGTAGTTTAATGGTTTTGATGCTGGTGATGAACGCTTTTGTACTTTATTTATTTTTTTCGCTATCACGTCGCTTTGGGAAATCCATACTTGTTTTGTTCTTTCTGATCAATTCCATTGCCGTTTATTTTGTTAACACCTATAGCGTTATTTTGGACGAAACAATGATTGGCAATATATTGAATACTCGCTATTCCGAGTCGAGTGGTTTCTTTTCCCTGAGAATGATCTTGTATCTCTTGGTTCTGGGTATTATTCCTAGCATTTTCATCATCAAAGCCAACATAGTAAAGGATAAACCAAAGAAGTTCTTGGTTACGTCCTCCCTTTCGTTATTATTTATTGTTATTTTAATATTTGCGAATGCAACTAATTGGTTATGGATTGATAAGAATTCTAAGACTTTAGGTGCACTTGCCATGCCTTGGTCTTATACTGTCAATATATCACGTTTTTATATCCATGAACATCAAAAAAATAAAAAGGAGATATTATTGCCGGATGCGACAATTACTAGTGACAAAAAGACCGTGGTCGTCTTGGTTATTGGTGAATCCGCTCGAAGGGAGAATTTTTCGCTATATGGCTATCAAAAAAATACAAATCCTTTGCTTTCAAAGACACCGAATCTTTATCATTTTGATGCAACTTCTTGTTCGACCTATACGACAGCAGGAGTAAAGTGTCTATTAGAGCATAAAAATACGGACGATTTATATGAAATTTTGCCAAATTACCTTTACAGAAATGATGTTGATGTAATATGGCGTACAAGCAATTGGGGTGAGCCTCCGGTACATATTAAAGAATATGAAACGAGTGACCAGCTTGCTGCAAACTGTAAAGGTGCAGAATGTGCTTACGATGAGGTTTTACTAACAGGTTTAAAAGAACGAATATCAGCGAGTAAAAAGGATAAAGTATTTGTTGTTCTTCATACAAGTACAAGTCATGGCCCAACTTATAGCGAGAAATATCCGGCTAAATTCGAAGTGTTTAAGCCCGTTTGTAATAGTGTAGAATTAGGGAATTGTTCGAAAAAAGAGTTAATTAATGCGTATGATAACACGGTAGTTTATACCGACTATATTTTGCACAGGCTGATCGAGGATCTAAAAGGTTTAAAGGAATACAATAGTGCGATGTTGTTTGTATCCGATCATGGAGAATCATTGGGTGAAAATAACCTATATATGCATGGACTGCCTATGAGCATTGCACCTAAAGAACAATATGAGATTCCCTTTATTGTTTGGGTATCTGATCATTCTAAACAATTGAAACCAAATAGAACGTTGACTCAAAATCATGTATTTCATAGTGTACTTAAATTTTTGGATATGAAAAGCCCTATCTATGATGAGCATATGGATATTTTCAAATAGTAAATTATAGCTAGTGAGGAGATTTTTCTCGTTGACAAAATTTTGGCCGACGTCATAGCTGTATCGAAAGTTATCGTATTCGTTTTCTCTCTATTAAGAATAAAGCTCTGTATGAAGGACTTTATAAGTGGAACTATTGCAAATATGGCTGGAATAGGAATTTCTATATGGGGATGATATCGCTATTTGGATTATTTGGAGATTGGTACACTTACCAAAAAAAGCCAAGAAATACAACCCATAAACCAAACGGTTACAGCGATTATAAAAAATGGTATCCCAATTCTTCTATATTTTATCTCAATTGTTAACCTGTTATGATTGCTGAGTGTTTTCCAAAGTACTTCCACCAAACTCTCTCCCAAAGACGTAAGTGAATACTCTACACGTGGCGGAAGTTCATAAAAGGACTTTTTGGACAATATTCCACCTTCAACCATCTCCGTTAACTGTTGATTTAGAACCCGTCGGTCAACTTTTGCAATGCCACGTAGCATTTCACTTAGACGTCTTTCTCCTTCGTTGATCCGCCACACAATCGGAATTTTTCATTTCCCACTAATGGATTCACTGCAAATTCCAAAGGACAAATTTTTTGTTTTATTGCTCTCTCTGCTATACTCATAAAATTGACTTTTTTATCCCATAGGGATAATTAGAATGGATATGGAATTGAAAAAGTTAATTTCCAAGTTGAAGGCTATTCCTGCATACAATAAATTATTTATAGCGGCCTTTGGTGAAGAAGATTATCTCATACCAGAGGTTCTAAAAGCACTCGGTGCCTTTCAGCGGACACTGAAAAGCAGAAGAGTTAATCTTTACTTTTTAGATGAAATATCGTGACCTCTGGCAACATTCCTAATCGGCTCGGATAATCTAGATAGCCAAATCCAACATTTACATAGAGTGCCTGATGTTTTTCACGATATAAACCTGCCCATTCCTGGTAAGCATACTTCACTGGGCTCCATTGATATTTTGGGTTGGTATAACCAAATTGTCCTCCATGAGTATGGCCACTAAAAGTAACATCGATATTGGGGTATTTGGAGATGATTTCAGCCCGCCAATGTGAAGGATCGTGTGAGAGCATGAAGTTGACAGAAGATGATTTATCAACTTTAGACATCGCCAAATCGATGTCACCATAATTTTTAGGGTTATGTAACCCCCAGTTTTCCACGCCTATAATTGTAATTTTATCATTGTTCAGTATGAGCTCTTTCGATTCATTGAGAAGCAGTTGCCAGCCCAATTGACGGTGGATGCTTTTGAGCTCCGCGAAGTTCTGTTCTTTTGTCAATCGACTTTTTTCAAAAAAATGATGTCTATTGAAATGATAGTCTCCATAATCATGATTACCGAGTATAGAAAATGTGCCTAGAGGAGCGTTGAGCGTATTGAATATGTCCAAATAATGATCCATTTCGGACGCAAAATCATTAATTAAATCTCCAGTAAAGAAAATGATATCAGGATTTTCCCCCATCAGCAAGTCAATGCCGCTTTTCACTTTATCCCGATTATAAAGACTTCCTGCGTGTATATCAGAAATCTGAGCGATGGTCATTCCTTCGAAAGATTTCGGTAAATTTGGTAAAATTAAATTGATATGTTTAATCTGATAATCATATAAATTTAAAGCAAATCCACGTGTAAGCGCAGCAATAGGAACGCTAGCCAGAACAAGACCACTTTTGATTATAAAATCAGATCTTGTTAAGGACAGTATATTTCCATCTTGATGGGATAAGGGTTTAGGCTTTACAAGGAGATTCTTGAACACAGTAGAAGCACGCCACATCGCATCAATTCCAATAAAGAATAGAAATATAATTTTCGCAAACAGTAACGTAATGGGAAAAAATACCAAACACGCTGCTTCAAAACTATTCCATTTAAAAAATAAATTGAGAAATATTGATAAATAGGACAGCAAACTTAAAGACCACCAAACTAGTTTAGCAAACAGTATATTTGATTTCCAGATCGATAATATCCTTATTCTCAAGAAAATCAAAACATCTACAAACAGAAAGAGTGCAAGAATGTTTAGGTAGGTGTAAAACTGTTGGATCATATTTAGAAGGTCAAAATATTATTGGAAAAATAAATAAATCTATTTATTAAAAACGATATTCGCTTAGCTACTGTTTGGTTTCAAAGGAGATTTGAACGTTTTAGTGAACTAAATTTAGGGAAAAGTTCTGACTGTTCTTGCCAAATACCCTAGTTTGGACAATAAAATAAGACAAATCGCGACAGCATATCTAAAAATTAGCGTATGCAAGCTGAACGATTAAAATTGATTATAAAGTTTACTAATAAACAGTATCTATTACTTATTTCTATTATATGACGCAAATAGATTTTCCAGAAATAGTATTAAAAGAGGTAAGGCACAGTCTACGTAATGCTAAAGCCCGTGTTGCTATTGCCGAAAGTGTGACCGCAGGATTTTTGCAGTTAGCTTGCTCGCAGATGGAAGGAGCAACGGAGGTTTTCGCTGGCGGCATCACAGCCTATTCAATTGATGCAAAGATTAACATACTTGATGTCGATGCAGAACTAGCGGAAAGATGTGACTGTGTATCGTCAAGAACAACAGAGGAAATGGCAATCGCGGTAGGCAGAATGTTTCATACGGATTGGTCGGTCGCCACAACCGGGTATGCAACAGTAGTTCCTGAATCAAAGGGCAAATTGTTCGCATTTGTCTCATTCGCATATAAACAGGAGATTCTAATGACAGAAACAATAGAGCTAAGATCAAATATAGGGATGCAGGAAGCTCAGTTTAGGTATACGATTAAAGCGTTAGAAATTCTAAACACACTTTTAAAGAATTAAAGGTTCCCAACAATTGCTGGGAACCTTTAATTTTATGCTTCTCTTTTCAAGTCAAAAGAGACATATTTTTCATAATCAACTAATGATCTTACCGGAGTAGCTAAACCTTGAAGGAGATCGATATACATTTTCGCTACTTTCTTCCACACTGTCTGCTCACCGTAACTGCGCGCTTTAAAACGATGCCAAGCTAATAGACGTTTTGATGAGTACAATAAATTGATGTTAGCACGCATTGCTTCTATATCATTAAAAGGCGTTAATATGCCGCGTTCATCTTTTAATAAATCGCTAGCGTGCCAATACGGCGTGGAAATAACAGCAGCACCTGCTCCCACAGCGAATGACAGCGTTCCACTGCTGATTTGCTGTTCGTGAGGATAGGGGGATAGATATATATCACATGCGGTGAGGTACTCTTTCAATTCTTCATCAGTTAGAAATTTATCAATAAAAACAACTTTATCTTCCAATTTCAATTGACTGACTAAATTTTGTAATTCAAAACGATAGGATTCCCCCTCATGAACCAAAACGTTAGGATGGGTCTTTCCGATGATTAAATATTTGAATCCAGGCAGATCAGTACCCGCTAAAGATTTTATAGCATACTCCAATCCTTTACTCCTTCCAATCAGGCCAAAGGTCATCATTACAAAATTTTCTTGGAGACCTAATTTATACTTCGCCAAACCTTGGTTGTAATCAAACTGAGGAACACCATGGGGTATAAATTTAATTTTATCCGCATGCGCTGGATCAAATTGTTCTTTCAATAATTCGACTCCTTTCGGTGAAAGACTAACAACAGCCTGGGATTTCTCCAACAGTAATTCCATAATTTCTTTTTGCTGCAACGACGGTGTTTGCAAAATAGTGTGAAATATTGTTAATAAAGGTATCGTAAGGTTGTTGGCAATTTGTGTAATGAAAATACCATCAACACCACCAAATATTCCAAATTCATGCTGAATAACACAATAGTCGTATTCCTCATTGATGAGGCGCGCCGCTTGATGATAACTGTCAAGTCGATCTTTATGGATAACGAAGCGAACAGATTCGTCAAAATCCTCTACTCCATGTTTTGATAATGCGATGAGATCAATATGGACGCTAGCATCTAACTCCATACCCTGTTTAAGGTCTTTGGTGAAGGTCGCTAACCCACATTCTTGTGGTGGGCACGTACTTATAATTGCTATTTTTTTCATATAACTTAACCCTCCTTAACTGTATTTTGTACCTCTTCAACTGGAAGATCGAGAATGGCCATTAGCAACAAATAATATCCCTTTTCCAATCCTATTTTTTTTGCTTTTTTATCAATATTTTCCATATCAGTACGCTATTTTGAGTGTAATTCTTTTGATAAAGATGAATCAAAATTTATACCCAAAGACAATGTGTAAAGGCATATCCGTACTTTTTTAATGGAAATAGCGTAGCAATGTTATGCGCCTACCGTAAATTTCAGTTTAACTACGTATTTATAGCGCAGTAAACCTTGGATTCTTATTAGAACCGATCTTTTATGACAGTATAAACACGAAGCGCATTTAGCGTTCAACGATTTGCATACAATTATTGGAATTAATCTGAAGATTTGATTTAGTAATAAAACGTGTTTTGTCTGCGTAGCCTGCAAGTATTGACGTCAATAACTCATTTCGGTTAATCAGATAGGATTGAATGTAGATGTTATAATACGATAATATTATAAATTTCCAAACAATTGTGACCTTTAGCTCGTTGTGTTTTAACTTAACATATTCATTTTATGAAGATAGCAACTTATAATATAAATGGTATCAACGCGCGGCTTCCCGTCCTTTTACGATGGTTGGAAGAAGAGTCGCCAGATGTAGTTTGCCTTCAGGAGCTTAAATCCCCTCAAGAACGTTTTCCGTTGAAAGAAATAAGTGATCTCGGCTATCATGCCATTTGGCATGGCCAGAAAAGTTGGAACGGAGTTGCGGTGCTTTCGAAATATGAGATTGAAGAGATCACAAGAGTTCTGCCCGGAGATCCTGAGGATAACCAAAGCCGATATTTGGAGGTCATAATCCAAAACGTCGTAATATGTTGTATTTATCTACCTAATGGCAACCCTTTTCCAGGGGTCAAATATGATTATAAATTAGATTGGATCGAACGGTTGGCCAAACGATCTAAAACACTTCTTCGGATGAATGCATCGGCTATTCTGATCGGGGATTTCAATATTATTCCAGAAGACATAGACACTTATAAGCCAGAAAAATATATCAATGATGCACTCTTTACAAAAGAGGTTAAGGAAGCTTTTAGTCTTTTGCTAAAAGATGGATGGCAAGATTCTATACGTACACTTTTCCCGGATAAGGAAGTTTATACATTTTGGGATTATTTTCGTCAGGCTTATGCTCGAAATGCAGGGTTGCGTATAGATCACATCCTATTGAGTCCGTCGATCCAGGCTCGGTTAATGGAAGGTGGTATAGATCGGGACGTTCGTGGATGGGAGAAAAGCAGCGATCATGCCCCTACATGGATTAGATTAAGTAACAATAACACGAATGGCTAGAAAACTCAATTGTAGTGCGGGATTATTAATGTATAAAATTCAGGAACAACAAATTTATTTTTTCTTAGTACATCCTGGAGGACCATATTTTGCCAAGAAAGATGAAGGTTATTGGACCATTCCGAAAGGAGAGATCGGTATGGACGAAGATGCCCTCGCAGCTGCTAAAAGGGAGTTTACGGAGGAAACAGGGTGTCTACCTAATGGAAACTTTATGGAATTGTCTGCTATTCAACAGAAAGGAGGGAAAAAAGTATTATGTTGGGCAATTGAGGGTGATATGGATGCGCATAAACTCATCAGTAATACCTTTTCATTGGAATGGCCTCCTAGATCAGGAAAGATACAACTTTATCCTGAAGTTGATCGGGGCGCCTGGTTTACATTTCCAGAGGCCATAAAGAAGATAAATGAACGCCAAATCTATTTTTTAGAGCAAGTTATTGCTAATGTATCGTAATTCCGTATGCAAAGTATTATAATATGTGGGAGATTATTAAACGAATTTATAAGAATTTCGCGTTATAACATATTTATCAACTATATTTGAAAAATAGCACTCATAGAAGACGAGCAGGTCACAAAGGGAACACAATGAGATAATGAATGAAAAAATAATGTTCAAAATTAGCGAGTAAAATAAAATATGGAAAACAAAACGGTTTTCATTTGTGATGATGATAGTACAATAGTTGACATGTTACAAATGCTATTGGAAATGTCGGGTTACGACACAATTATTGAGACAAACAGTCTTAATGCCTTAGGAGTGATCAGGGAAAAGAAACCCGATGTCATTTTATTAGACATATGGATGCCGATGCTCTCCGGAGATGAATTGATAAGAAAAATTAGAGAAGATAAAGAACTGAAAGAACTGTTTATCATATGCATATCCGCCAGTAAGGATGGAAAGGAGGTGGCGTTTCGCGCAGGAGCTAATCGTTTTATAGCAAAGCCTTTTGATATCAATGACCTGCTAGAAGCAGTCGAAAGTTCATCCCACCTGGATGAGGGTGTAAAGTAAACTGT
>NZ_DFOE01000036.1:0-92076 GCF_002376635.1 Sphingobacterium sp. UBA3549
CACAGTTTACTTTACACCCTCCCAGAATTAGCGCTAATTGCTGGGCGAAATAATTTTATTTGACAACTGTTGCTTCGAATTCAATCTTGAGTGTCTCAAAAAGTTTGTTAACTTCCATAACGGTGGTTGCCTGCTGTAATTGGTGCTTTTTAATCCAGAGCTGAAGAACATCGAAATTTTTAAATAACTCTTCCTGTTCGGTTGTGTAAACATTAAGTCGAACAATATTCTTTATTTCAAATTGAGACTGAAAAATGACTTTTTCAAGATTTTCTAGCGCCATCAATATCTGGGTTCTCATATCGGCGTCGCTAGAAATTCCATCATCGTCGATTGCTGTCTGTCCTGAAACATACAGCGTGCTCCGTGCATTTTTAACTTCTACAGCTTGCACATAGTCTCTAGCATCCTGCCACTGCCAAGGGTTGATAACTCTCTTTTCCATGTTATTTATTTTAGTTAAAGAAAGTTCAAAGTTCGTCGAAATGAATGCATGTTTTGTGTGACATTAATCACAATAACTTGGGCTCCGAAAAAATCGGCTTAACGTTTCCCTTGAAACTCCAAGATAAAGTGCCAGCGTAGTCTTGGGAATCCGCTGTAGCAGTAGAGGATAATATTTAAGGAAATGCTCGTATTTTCCTTGTGCAGATAAGGTCATGAGAGAAAGAATCCGGTGCTGGCTGGAAATATGGCCTCTTACAGCCTTGTTTAGAAAAAAATGAGTCATTTTGGGAACTTCTTGCAGCAATCGATGGTATCCCCCGTACGAAAGTTTTAAAACTCTGGTATTTTCAATACATCTCAACGATTGCGAAGCTCTAGTTTGGGTATAGAATGCATGGTAATCAGTTTCCCACCAGGCATCCATAGCAAACGATATAATGTGCTCATTAGCGTGATTATCCATAACCGAAAGTTTTACAAGTCCCGATAAAATAAAGTACATATGTTCCACTTTATCGTTCTCTCGTATAATGAAATCTTTCTTTTTAAACGTATCGCTAACGAAGAATGTCATAATGTGTTCTATTTCCTTTTCGGAAACATCGATTGTTTGCTTTATATCGTTGATTAGAAGTTGGCTCATGTCTAGCAAATATATGAATATGCGTATTATGGATAAACTTTTTTAGTATCGTGGCAACCATTTGTACAATAGCTCCGTCAACGTTTTCTTAACAAAGGGTTTCACCGCAAAATCGTCCATGCCAGACGCAATACACCTTTCTTTCTCACCTTTAATATTACTCGCAGTCAATGCTATAATCGGTGTACGATTTTCTTGGTCCTCATTTTCTCTGATTAATTTGCTTAATTCATAACCATTCATCTTAGGCATTTGAATGTCCATGAATACCAAATCTGGCGCATGTTCCTTAAATAATTCATACCCCTTCACACCATCGGAAGCCTCTATGATCTCAGCATTAGGAAGAAGATTCTGCACGATAGTATGGGTGAGTAACATATTGAATTTATTGTCTTCTATAATTAATATTTTGTGTTTTGACTCCAAGAAAATGGTTTCTTCATCGTTGGATCTGACTGATTTAACATGCTGTTTTAATACGCCAACCAACACAGAATATAACTGATCGATCTTAAAGGGTTTATTAATAGAAGGAGTGAATTCACTGTTAATACTATCAGCGGCATGGCTTTCTACGGTAGATAACATTAAAATAATCGGCTGTTCAGTATCATTGTAGATTAGTTTTTCTCTAATTTTTTTTATTGTATCCATACCGTTCATTACAGGCAGATCATGATCAATAATAATCATATCATACCGATGTCCTTTGGCTAATAATTGGAGAACTTCAAATCCGTTATCAGCTAAAGACACATTGACTTTCTTAATATTTAACATTAATGCAGTATTAGCTCTGTCGGTATCTTCCCGAGCCACAATCAGCATATGTAAGGACTCCAAAAGTTTCCACTCATATACCTCACCTTTTAAGGATCTTATGGTTATTTCGAAATAAAATTTGCTCCCTTCCCCATATTCACTTTCTAATTTTAGTTGACTACTCATCATTTTTAGCAACTGATTTGAAATACTAAGTCCAAGTCCAGTTCCTCCAAACGTTTTGCTTATTGAAGCGTCTTCCTGCGAAAATGCTTCAAATATTTTTTCCTGTCTGTCTGGTTTAATACCCATCCCGGTATCAGTAACACTAAAGCGTAGCGTTGTGGTGCTGCTGTCGGTAGAAAGTACATCAGCAAGAAGCTCAATCTTTCCCTTCTCAGTAAATTTTAACGCGTTGCTTAGTAGATTCATGAGCACTTGTTTTAATCGAAGAGTATCAACCCAAATATAATGCGGTAACGATTCAGATAAGCTCAACTTAAAATCTAACTTTTTGATTTTTAATTGAGGATCGATCAAACTCGTTAACTGAGCAAGCATTTCGTATAAATCACTTTTCTCAACTAAAAGTTCTAATTTCCCTGCTTCAATTTTAGAAAAGTCAAGTATATCATTGATAACTCCCAAGAGAAGATTAGCGGACTGATCGATGATAGATAGATACTCTTTTTGTGTAACATCAAGTTTTGTACGACTCATTAAATCCGTAAAACCAATAATTCCATTAAGAGGTGTGCGAATTTCATGACTCATATTAGCCAAAAATTCAGATTTTGCTTCACTTCCCTGGTCAGCAAGTTTTTTAGCTTTTTTTAATTCTTCACGCTGCAAAACACTCTTCGTGATATCGGTGGCTATGCAAAGATAACCTATAATCTGGTCCGAAATATCCCGAATTGCCGTAACAGCTACAGATACATAAAGTTGGGTCAAATCCTTTTTTACATATATCCATTCTCGCTGCTCTGATCCATAACGTTCCGCATTCTCAACAAATACCCTAAATTCACTAACAGGATAGCCCAGTTCAATTTCCAATTCATTGGCGCGTCCTTTTATTTCATTGCTACTATGAAATAATGTTGGGCTAATTTTTCCGATAACTTCCTCACTGCGATATCCTAAAAGGTTTTCAGCTCCCCGATTAAAAAGTGTTATCAACCCTTCTGAATCAGTTGCAATAATGCCTACTGGAGTTGTAGCGTTTAATACATCTTCAAGCAGTTTTTTTGACTGCATCGAATCCTCCTCAGAACGCTTTCGCTTATCAACATCCTGAAAAGTCCCATATAGTCGAACGCATTTCCCATTATCAAACGCTGCATTTCCAAGGACTCTAACCCATAGTCTTTGGCCTTGATATGTTTCAATCTCCAATTCCAGATCCCAAGGTGTTCCAGTAAAAATAGCGTCATTCATAGCCCTAACAATTTTCATTCTATGTTGCGGATCCTTGTAAAAATCAATTGCTGTTTCGACAGTAGGATTATAATCCATAGAAACGCCATGGATAGTTCTAGTCATTTCAGACCAATTGATTGAGTGTTCTATTAAATCATACTCCCAGCCACCTACCCTAGCCACTTTACTCGTCATGTCTATTGTGGATTTTACATATGCCAATTCACTGCTTAGATTAAAACGGCTATTCCTATCGTAGAGCAGTTCAAGCACTTCGAGGCATAATAATGATAAGAGCGTATGTTGATTATCATCAATGTCTCTAACATTGCTATCCATAACGCTTAAAAAACCAACCGTCTTTCCATCTGGATTTTTTAGTGGTATTTCCAAGTAGTACATGATGTTATATTCTTGGAAAACCACGGAATTACGCAACAAACATCGCTCATTCTTCAGATCTGAAAGCTCTGAATGAATACCATCATCAAACATATAATCCAGGAACACTTTGTCTACACTGACATTTCCTTTAGCATCGTGGAAGTATGTACCGACAAAATTTCGATTATTATCAAATAAAGTTAATATGGCCATCTCCGCATAACTGATCAATTTAGCCTTAAGGAGCACCCGAAAGAAATCATCCTTAATCATATCAGCTATCAGCCTATAATTTTGATCAGCTACGAAGTGAAAAGTGTTTTCGTTTTTAGGATATCTTTGGTTGTGAATAAGGCCATAATATGCTAGAGAAATTTAAAATATATGAACAAAACAACCGTGTTAATCAAATGGTTTTTTAATAAAAAAGATTTAAGTTGAATTATAGCTTACTGGTGCCCTCCTAATTAAACTAGTTACTGAGTAATAAAGCTTGAGTAGAAAATAAAATTCAAGAAAATATTTGATGGCAAAACAAATTCAATACTATTTTTTAATAACTTTGTATAGGATGAAAAAAATGCTTGCTATATGCTTTTTGACGATCTATATCGCCTCTGCAACAGAAATTGCGCAGTTGTTGCGGTTTCCATTGTTGATTGAGCATTATTTTGAGCATAAGGCGAAAAATCCACAGCTATCTGTCTTCGAATTTCTAAAGATTCACTATAATGGGGATCACCTGGAAAACCATCCACATGATGACGACTTTGAAGAAGATCAGAAGCTCCCATTCATAATGCATACAGCTTCATACTATGCTGTTTTTGTTTGCCCTCCCACTATAGAAGTGGAAATGCACAATAGCTCCCAACCGAAGCAGCATACCACTACTCCAATCCATAACGATCGGTTTATAGACGATACATTTCTTAGTTCCATCTGGCAACCGCCAAAATTCTGTTAATATATTCCTCTTTTTATTAGGATAAAGACGTCCGCAGTTCAGCATCTTTCTTGACAGTAAATGCCTATAATTTCTGTATTGGAAATACGGAAGCATTTTTCAATGTCAATATATTGCTGTTCATTCATGTCTTTGTCAAAACTTACGATTTAACAGAATCAAATTGATATGCTTACGAAAATTATTGAGTTCTCTGTAAAGAACAAACTCATTGTCGTGCTGTTGATGTTGGCTTTGATCGGTGTAGGTGCTTATCAGGTGACGAAATTGCCTATTGATGCCGTGCCCGATATTACCAACAATCAAGTGCAGGTCATTACAATAGCTCCATCCTTTGGAGCAACAGATATTGAAAGGCTCGTTACTTTTCCAATCGAACAGGCCAACAGTAATATTGGTGGATTACAGGAAATCCGGAGTTTTTCGCGATTTGGCTTATCCTTGGTAACCCTTGTTTTTGATGACAATATCGATATCTATTGGGCGAGGCAACAGGTAGCTGAGCGTCTCCAACAGGCGCAACAGGAAATCCCACCTGGTATAGGTTCTCCGCAGTTAGGTCCGATTTCAACAGGTCTTGGCGAAATATACCAATATGTTATTCGCCCGGGGCATGGATATGAGGGTAAATATAATGTGACTGAGCTCCGTACAATCCAGGACTGGATTGTCAGAAGGCAGCTGCTGGGTGTTAAAGGTGTAGCCGAAGTCAGCAGTTTTGGCGGTAAACTTAAACAGTATGAGATCGCTGTAAACCCCGACAGGCTAAATGCTTATGGGATTACCATTAACGACGTCTTTGATGCCCTCAACACCAACAATCAGAATACCGGCGGTGCTTACATCGAAAAAGGACCGACAGTGCTTTACATCCGAAGTGAAGGATTGGTTGGCACGATTGAAGACATTCAGAATATTGCGATCACAGGGAAGCAAAATAACTTACCAATTTTCATTCGGGATGTAGCCGATGTCCGCACGGGCTTTGCAACGCGATATGGTGCCATGACCTACAATGACAATGGTGAGGTGGCTGGAGCCGTCGTCATGATGCTTAAAGGAGCCAACAGCAGCCAAGTGATTGCGGATGTAAAGGCCAAGGTAGAGGAAATCCGAAAAACCCTACCCAAAGGAGTCGTCATAGAGCCATTTCTAGACCGTACCAAAATGGTCAATAATGCCATCAGCACCGTGCAGATAAATCTTTTGGAAGGCGCACTTATTGTGGTCTTAGTGCTGGTCCTCTTTTTGGGCAACATACGCGCCGGATTGCTCGTAGCTTCCGTCATTCCGCTAGCCATGCTTTTTGCAATCTGTATGATGAACCTTTTTGGGGTGAGTGGTAACCTAATGAGTCTTGGTGCACTGGATTTCGGATTAATCATTGATGGGGCAGTCATTATTGTTGAATCCGTCATGCATCAGCTTATGCAACAGCAACGATTCAAAGCCCTATTCAAAGTGCCCGCTTCTGAAATGGACGATTTGGTAACAGCATCAGCCGGTCGCATGATGAACAGTGCTGTCTTTGGACAGATCATTATTCTGATCGTTTACCTTCCAATCTTAACGTTGCAAGGAATCGAAGGCAAAATGTTCAAGCCTATGGCCGAAACGGTTGCTTTTGCGCTATTGGGTGCATTCCTTCTATCGCTCACCTATATTCCGATGATGAGCTCATTCCTACTTCGGTCAAAAAGTAACAGACCTTCGATTTCGGATAAGCTGATGAAAAGACTGGAAAAGTTTTATCTACACACACTACTCAAAGTACTGCGAATTCCAAAGACAATTTTTACACTGGTGATTTTACTTTTTATAGGAGCTGTAGTGGTACTCAGTCAGCTAGGTGGTGAATTTATCCCTTCACTGGAGGAAGGTGATTTTGCGGTGGATACCCGCGTACTCCCGGGAAGCAACCTGACGACGACCATTGAAAGCACCCAGAAAGCTGCCCATGTCTTAAAGAGCAGATTTCCGGAAGTAGAAAAAGTAGTCACCAAAATTGGCAGTGGCGAGGTGCCAACCGATCCTATGCCCATGGAGGCATCGGATATGATGGTTATTTTAAAAGACAAGAAGCAATGGACTTCGGCACATACGTTTCCTGAACTTGCTACAAAAATGAGCGAAGCATTGAAAGATGTCCCCGGTATTACCGCGGGTTTTCAGTACCCCGTCCAAATGCGGTTCAATGAGTTGATGACGGGGGCACGTCAGGATGTTGTCCTCAAAATATTTGGAGACAACCTGGATTCCCTAACTTTACATGCTCAAAAAATAGGTAAAATTATCGAAACAGTCCAGGGAACCCAGAATCTTTACATCGAACCGATTGCTGGGCTTCCGCAAGTTGTCATATCCTATAATCGCCCCATCATAGCGCAGTATCACCTCTCGATTGCTGAAGTGAACAGAACCATCAATGCTGCCTTTGCTGGACAGCGAACAGGTCTGGTATTCGAGGGTGAGAAACGATTCGACATGGTCGTACGGCTTGCCGCCAGAGACCGAAATAACATTACTGATATCCGTAACCTTTTAATACCTACTCCCATGGGAAACCAAATTCCATTGTCCCAATTGGCCCGTGTAGAGATTGTACAGGGCCCTAACCAGATCCAACGGGAAAATGCGCAACGGCGGATTGTTGTCGGATTTAATATCAACGGTCGAGATGTACAAAGTATCGTTCATGACCTACAAGCTAAGATTGAAAAAGAAATCAAACTTCCAACTGGATACTCCATCAAATATGGCGGCTCTTTTGAAAACCTCAATAACGCCAAACAGCGCCTGTTGATTGCTGTACCTATTGCGTTAGCGCTAATTTTTATACTCTTATTCCTTGCATTTAAATCTGTTAGAGAAAGCTTATTGATCTATACAGCTATACCATTATCAATTATCGGTGGCGTGTTCTTACTGGCGCTGCGGGGAATGCCTTTTAGCATTAGTGCCGGAGTTGGATTTATTGCGCTTTTTGGGGTCGCTGTGCTCAATGGAATCGTATTGATATCTGAATTTAACCGACTTCGAAAAAGCGGCATCCGTAATATTGTGCGTATTGTCGTTGATGGTGGAGAAAATCGGTTACGTCCTGTTTTAATGACCGCATCGGTGGCCTCACTGGGATTTATTCCAATGGCGCTGAGCAACGGAGCTGGAGCTGAAGTACAACGCCCTTTAGCAACTGTGGTTATCGGTGGTCTCCTTATTGCGACACTATTAACTTTATTTGTGCTTCCACTGCTTTTCGTAACGATGGAACGCGGATTTAAAACGCGTAAATTAAAAGGAAAGCAAATTGTACCGCTTGTGATAGCCTTTGTTGTTTTTGCAACAGAAAAATCCACAGCACAGACCAAGATCACTTTAGATCAGTCTATTGAACTTGCGCTCCAAAACAACCGAAACATAAAAATTGAAAAACTGCGTGTAGCCTATGCAAAGGCAATGATAGCGACATCCACTGCTGATGTTCCTCAAACGGACCTAAGCTTGGATTACGGGCAGATCAATAGCGCCTATCAAGATACAAAAATCAGTGTCAGTCAACGTTTTGGATTTCCTGCTGTCTACAGAAGGCAACGCGCACGCTATACCGAAGAATGGAAAAAAAGCCAGCTCAATGTCACTCTCAAAGAGTTTGAGCTGAAAAAGGCTGTCAGTCTAACCTACTATAACATCTTGTATTGGCAGCAAAAGGAAATACTTTTAAACGAGGCATTGTCCCTTTATAGCGGCTTCCTTGACAAAACTATACTACGTAAAAAAGCAGGAGAAAGTAATGCCTTAGAAAGCGCAACAGCGGCAAATCAAAAGGCAGCAATCACAATCCAATTGAGACAGGTGGCTGATGAACTAAAAGTCTTTCACCTCCAATTTCAATGGTTGCTAAATACACCAGAAGCCTACAGCCCTATCCAAGTGGAAAAGACTATTTTCGTTCAGTCATCGGTAGTCGATCATCCTTTACTCAAAGTACTGGAACAAGAAAAGATAATCGCAGCTCAGGCGACTGCAGTGGAAAAATCCAGGCTGCTTCCCCAATTACTGCTAGGCTACAATCTGAATAGTTTTAAAGGTGCAGGGCCTGATAACAGAATTTACGAAGCGAGTCCA
Source organism: Sphingobacterium sp. UBA3549 (assembly GCF_002376635.1). Lineage (NCBI taxonomy): Bacteria > Pseudomonadati > Bacteroidota > Sphingobacteriia > Sphingobacteriales > Sphingobacteriaceae > Sphingobacterium > Sphingobacterium sp. UBA3549. Next base: position 8,754 of record NZ_DFOE01000036.1, read on the forward strand.
AGATTTCATTCGGTGCAGTTAGGGCTCTCCATACCGGTATTTTCGAGCGGACAGCGTGCCCGGATCGAAACGATGCGCCTGGCTGAAGCCATTGCCAGCGATGAATTGCAAAATGCACAATCTGCGCTTGAAAGACGAGCCCAAGAATTTTCTCAACGCTATCAGACCAGTCTTGCTATTGTCAATCAATATGAATCCGAGGGACTCAAAAATGCAACAATAGTTTTTGAAACAGCACAGAAGCAGTTTTCCAATGGAGCAATTGACTATCTCGAATTTGTCACTTTAATCAATCAGGCGATCTCGCTGAAAAGTAGCTATACAGATGCATTGTGGCAGCTCAATGAAAATGCCATTCAACTTCATTACATCATGATAAATCAATAGAAATGAAAACAAAAAATATGATAGTCCAATACATCGTCCTTATGTTGACAACAACTGTCATCTCTTGCCAGGGTAATAAAGGAGATGTCTCACCGTCATCACCCAAGTCGAAGGACGAAACTCTTGTCTCCTTAACGGAAGCGCAACTGCACAATACCCAAATAGAAACTGTAACGCTCTCAGACCAGCCGATAGCCATCATCTTAAAACTGAATGGAAAAATTGATGTCCCGCCTCAGAACCTGGTATCGGTAAGTATTCCTTTGGGGGGATATTTAAAAAGTACCAACCTGCTGCCCGGTATGAAAGTATCAAAAGGCGATATTATTGCTATCGTCGAAAACCCTCAGTTTATTCAACTGCAGCAAGACTATCTTGCCGCCCAGTCGAAATTACAATTTGCCCAGATCGACTACAGACGTCAAAAAGAACTCAACCAGAGCCAGGCAAGCAGTGACAAAGTAATGCAGCAAGCACAGGCCGAAATGAACAGCCAGCAGATAATTATGAATGCAATCGCCAGACAGCTAGAACTTATTCATATACAACCAAGTACTATTACTGCAGGAAATATCCGTAAAAGCGCTCCAGTCTATAGCACGATCGATGGCTATGTAAGTAAAGTGAATGTCAATATCGGAAAATATGTAAATCCTTCCGATATCCTCTTTGAATTGATCAATCCGACGGACATTCATCTAAATCTGAAAGTCTATGAAAAGGATCTTGAACAATTACGTCCAGGCCAATCACTATTGGCTTACACCAATGCTAGTCCCAGTAAGAAGTATGCTGGAAAAATCCATTTGATCGGCAAAGATGTCGATCCTATAGGCATGACAGATGTCCATTGCCATTTGGATAACTATGATCAGGAGCTGGTACCAGGTGTATATATGAATGCTGAAATCCAAACGACAACGAGCTTGGGACAGGCTCTGCCGGAAGAATGTATTGTAGATTTCGAAGGAAAAAGTTACGTATTCGTCTCAGAAGGAAACAGGAACTATCGTCTGACAGCAATATCCGTTGAGGAGCCCCAAAAAGGCCTAGCTAAGGTGTTAAACGGTCGAGATTTCGAAGGTAAAAAAATCGTTAGTAAAAATGCTTATACCCTATTAATGCAGTTAAAAAACACAACCGAAGGAGAAGATTAATAAAATCACTATGAAAACATTATTAAATACGTTGGTACTAACACTGTTGTGTTATACCGCTCACGCGCAGAATCGACTGGATGTTGCTAAACAACAGGCACTAGCGCAACATGAACTTATACTGCTCAATTTTTCCGGTTCGGACTGGTGCATTCCCTGTATAAAGCTGCATAAAGAGATCATTGATACCGAGCAGTTCAAACAACTTCTAAACGAACAGATCATTGTCTTTCTTAATGCTGACTTTCCAAGAAGCAGAAAAAATCAACTGCCGGCAGAACTGAAAAAAGAGAATGCGAATCTTGCAGATCAATATAATCCTACGGGCATATTTCCTTATACGCTGTTACTGGATGCCAATGGGAAAATTTTAAAGAGCTGGGCCGGCTTACCTCGGGAAGATCGCTCTGCTTTTTGCGATGAAATCAGGACAGTTTACCAACAAATAACACGGCCATGAAAAAAGAATTTCGACGTGGACTCAAACTCATGGGTAATCATTTTGAGCTAACAGTAGTCGATGAAAATGAGGTAAAAGCTAACGCCCATATTGATGCGGCTATTGCAGAAATACAACATATAGAGCGATTATTGACCACCTTCAATGAAAACAGTCAAACGAACCTGATCAACCGTCATGCGGGCATCCGTCCGGTCAAAGTTGACCGGGAAATCTACCAACTTATCAAAAGAAGCCTGCGGATTAGCCGCTTGACGGATGGCTATTTTGATATTTCCTACGGGAGCATTGATAAGGCCCTTTGGAATTTTGATCGCAGTATGCCATGTCTTCCTGATGCAGAAACTGTTGAACGCAATTTGAGTTTAGTGAACTACAACAATATAGTACTCGATGATAAGGCAAGTACGGTATTTTTAACAAAGCAGGGCATGCGTATCGGTTTTGGAGGCATCGGAAAAGGATATGCGGCCGAAATGGGGAAACGAATATTACAGCAGCGGGGCGTAGATGCGGGTGTGGTAAACGCTTCGGGTGACCTTACCGTCTGGGGAAATCAGGCTAATGGAAAGCCATGGACCATTGGAATTGCCAATCCGGAGCAGGCAGGCCTTCCCTTTTCCTATATGAACATCACTGATACTGCTATTGCAACATCGGGGAACTATGAAAAATTCGTCCTTATAGACGGTAAAAAGTATTCTCATACCATTAACCCAAAAACAGGAATGCCCATAAGCGGTATAAAGAGTGTTACGATCATCTGCCCGAATGCTGAAATAGCAGATGCCCTTGCAACGCCGATCAGCATCATGGGTGTTCAAAATGGTATTGAGCTCATCAATCAGATTCAACAGGTAGAATGTATCATCATTGACGATGACAACCATATTTATTCATCTCATAAAATCAACTTCAAATGAAAAACAAAAGCAATAAGATATACTGGAGCCTCGCTATGATTGTACTATCGGTACTGGCCTCCTCCTGCAGTACAGTAAAAGAATACGAAAAAAATAAACTCAACGATGCTGAAATGAGGTTGGGAAACCGCCATGTCGAAAAGACTGAACTCAGCTTTCAGTCTTATAGAGAAGGTTCTTCTGGCGCAAACGCCGGAAAGGTTGGCGGCGGCTGTGGCTGCAATTAAAATGATTCCTGTTTTTTAACACACTACTAAATGAAAAAAGTATTTCTTAGCGTTGCTGCCCTTCTGGGCCTGCTGCACACAAAAGCACAGGAAAGCAAACCCACGGAAAAATCGAGGAAGCTTACTTTTGAAGAGGCAAATCTTGTCTCAAGTTATTATCATCAGGACGGCAACAATTCGGCAGTAACAGGCGGTATCGGTTCAGAAAGATTAACAGATATCTCCAATAATATCGAGGTGGTCCTCTTAAAATATGACAAGAAAGACCGGAAAAACAAATTCACATTCAATATCGGATTGGACCATTACACTTCGGCATCTTCAGATATGATCGATCTCAAGGCCAATTCCTCTGCTTCACATGCCGACAATCGAATCTACCCGTCAATTTCCTGGTCTCGGGAAAATGAAAAAAAGGGATCGACATTGATGGGTGGAATATCCCTTTCTTCAGAATTTGACTATCAATCCTATGGTGCCAATATTGGTTTTGCGCAGAAAACCAAAAACAGAATGGGCGAATTCACAGCACGATTCCAAACCTACCTCGACCAAGTAAAGCTGGTCACCCCAATCGAGCTACGCTTAAACACCAACCTTGGGTCGAATGGAAATGAGCATGATAATAACTATGGTTCAAGCGGCAGAAATACCTATGCGCTTTCACTGAGCTATTCACAGATTATCAACAGCAATTTTCAGGTGGAATTTTTGGCTGATGCCGTACAGCAATCAGGTTTTTTGAGTTTGCCCTTTCACAGGGCCTATTTTACAGATGGCACGGTGCATCAAGAAGCCCTACCCGATAGAAGATTTAAAATTCCATTGGGTGTACGGGCAAATTATTTCCTCGGCGACAAATTCATCATGCGCGCCTATTATCGTTATTACACAGACGATTGGGGAATAAAGTCCAGCACAGCAAGTCTAGAAATGCCGATAAAGCTTTCACCATTTGTTTCGCTAAGTCCTTTTTATCGGTATTACCGTCAGACTGCCGCTAAATATTTTGCAGCTTATCAGCAACACACCGGATTGGACGATTACTACACCAGTAACTATGATTTATCGCAATTCACCAGCAATTTCTCTGGTGCCGGTGTCCGTTTCAATCTTCCAAATGGACTGTTCGGTATCCGTAAATTGGATCTGTTGGAACTACGGTACGGACATTACACCAAGTCAGTGGGCATGAAGTCCGATATTATTTCATTAAATCTAAGATTTAAATAAATGAAGACCATAATCTTAACCACGATGGTATGTTTGCTCTTCGCTAATTTAGCGTCTGGAATGCATCATTGTTCAAGTCGTGATACACTGTTTGGGAACGAGTCGAATAACTTGGATTCTTTGGATAAAATGTATAAGCCAAATTATAAAACGATGATCATACCATCCCTATGCATTGGATACGGTATTCTCAGTCTTACTAACCCAAGCATAAAAGAAATCAACAGTTCAACGCGTTTTGAAATTGGAGAGCACAGCCCATCGCATATTAATTTTGATAATTACACGCAATTTGTGCCTGGAGCTTTAGTTTATGGCTTAAATGCCATTGGTATAAAAGGAATACATGGCTTTAGAGATCGTAATCTAATTTTGGCCACCGCTTTGCTAATTTCCACAGCGATCGTGACGCCTACAAAACACCTAGTCAGCGAACAGCGACCCGATGGTTCAAATAATTTATCTTTTCCATCGGGCCATACAGCTACAGCTTTTGCAACAGCTCATTTTATGTTCCGTGAATATCGTGCGCATAATTTGTGGCTCAGTTTACTCGGTTATCCTTTTGCCATATTCACTGGAACATATAGAACGTTCAATGATAAGCATTGGGTAGGCGATGTGGTTGCAGGAGCAGGCATTGGAATTTTGTCAACAGAGCTTGCCTATTGGTCATTTCCAAAACTGTCTGAATTATTTTCGAGCAAAAGGGAAAAAAATCCACTTGTTTTACCCTACTATCAATCAAATAAGTTGGGGGTCGCCTGTATTTTAAAGTTTTAAAAAATGAAATATTCTTTTTTGCCATTAATAAATCTACCGATTCATGATATAAAATGATCTATCAGACGGCTGAGCAAATTCAATACAAACTACCCTTAGGAATTAGATTATAATCATTAATTTAGGTCGATCATTATAATTTAGTTCCTAAAATTAGGTATAGGATGACAGCATGCTAAAACAACTGAAAGAAAATATCGCCAATCATATTGATCTCTCCGCACCGGATCTAGCGCAGTTTTGTGAACTATTTGCTCAAAAAAGCATCAAAAAGAAGGAATTCTTATTGTACGAAGGCGACGTTTGTAAATTTGAAGCTTTTGTCATTAAAGGGCTTCTTCGCGTATACCATATTGATGCTAATGGATTTGATAAGGTGTTATATTTCGCGGTTGAAAGTTGGTGGCTAACCGATATTGATAGTTTTACAAACCAGACACCGTCGCAGCTATGTATAGAAGCTTTGGAAGATAGTGAGCTATTGATAATTTCCAAAAGAAATAAGGAATTAGCCTATGAAGCTATACCTGCTGTTGAAAAACTTTTTCGGATCATGAGACAAAAGACACATGTTGCATTACAACGTCGGATGATAGATAATCTAAGTAAAACGGCAGATCAGCGATATCTTGATTTTATCGAAAAATATCCTAAACTTTCACAACGTCTTACTAACTTACAAATTGCAGCGTATCTAGGAATTAGTCATGAGTTTGTGAGTAAAATCAGAAAAAAAGGAAAGAACCTGGAAACTCATTTAGCGCCAAACGCTGAATGGACAGAAGCTGCGGGTTTTCCTTACGCCGGAACTTATATTGGAATAGCGGAAATTTCGAAAAATGTTTTCTATCGATTAGCAACAGAATGGATAGATTATAAGTTTACGCCCGAGAAATATATCGTAAGTGATAGTCATATCGCCGTTATTGGCACATACACAGGTACTTATAAGATTACATTAAAAGCAATGGCCGCAAGAGTTGTCCATGTGTGGGAATTGGAAGAAGGCAAAATTGTACGCTTTGAACAATTTGTGGATAGTAAAATTGTAGTAGATGCCATGAGTTAAATTAATGCGTCAGCCTTTCTTTCCTACATGCATACACTTATTTGTGACAATAACGGTATACTCTATCATCTGAAAAAAATGGCATAGCTGCGCCTGCATTTGTTTTAGGAGTCTTCTCCCATATTTAAGTGTACAGTATTGCGATAACCTTTTAAACTCAACCCTTTATGCCTTTTGAAGAACTTATTGATATGGCTTTCATCTGCAAACCCAAATTCATCGGCTAGTTCATGAACCCTTTTGTCACTAAACCGTAATCTATGTTCTATCAAACGAATACGATAGGAGGATATATAACTTTGGATGGTTTCGTTGCACTGTCTTCGAAAATAAGTACCGAGGTAAGTTGGAGATATACCGAACTGATTAGCAATTGCTGAAATTTTCAGTAATTCCGGCTCTCGAATATTTTCCTGTATATAATCCAGTATCTGCAATATTCGACCGTCTGATTTAGAGGAGATGCCATTAGGCTTCATCACAGCAATATTTCTTCCTGCAATGACAATTACAGCATTGACCAAATGACGGATAAGATCCTCGTTGTACATAGATTGATGGGCTATGGCCTGTCTTAAATTCTGCATAAGTAAAGAAACCATTTGCTGATCTTCTCTATTTACAAGGACGGAGCCAGCTATATGGGAAGCATAATATAATATACATTCCAAATGGTCAATACTTTTCCATTGGTATTCCTTTATATAGCTTTCCCCAAAACGCACAACCATAAACTCACATACGCTTTCTAAATCAAACTCGTGACGATCATGCGGTGCAAGAAGAAACATATCACCCGTATGGTAAGCGACCTTGTTCCCATTGACAACGTGAACTCCACATCCCGAAATAACATAAACCAATTCAAAAAAATTAAATTCTCTGTCACGCAATGGGCAGTGGTCCACCTTTTCATAAAAAACTTCTATTGATTGATAAATATTTTCCTTCGGCATACTGCAAAAATACCAATAAATACTGTAAAAGTACCTGTTTTAGGGACTTTTATCGGTCTATATTTGCCTAATAAATCGTAAGAAAATGAAAGCAATAATATTAGAAAAGTTCGGAAATACAACTGGTCTTGTTTACAAGAATATGGAAAGACCAAGTGTTAAAGCACATGAAGTGTTGATAAAGGTGAGAGCCATAAGTGTTAATCCTGTTGATGCTAAAGTCCGTAGCAGGCAAGCACCTTTAGCAGAAGATTTAGCACATCATGATCCATTGATTTTGGGGTGGGATGTATCTGGAGAAGTGATAGAAACCGGGGAGCAGGTTCAGCAATTCAAAATTGGTGATGAAGTTTTCGGGATGATCAATTTTGTTGGTCACGGCAAAGCGTACGCCGAATACGTCTCCGCACCAGCGGAACATCTTGCTTTGAAACCGCATAGCATTAGCCATATCGAAGCGGCGGCCAGTACCCTATCGGCCTTAACAGCATGGCAGGCGTTTGACAGTTATGGAAAATTGAGACCGCACGATCAGGTTCTTATTCACGGAGCGTCGGGAGGCGTAGGACATTTTGCTATACAGATTGCAAAACATATTGGTGCTTATGTGGTTGCAACATCATCTAATTCCAATCGAGATTTCGTCCTCAGCTTGGGTGCAGATAAACACATTAATTATAAAACGACACATTTTGAAGATGTACTTCATGACATAGATTTTGTACTAGAATCCATTGGAGGCGATAATTTCCAAAAGTCCGTAAGTGTATTAAAACCGTTTGGAACTATAGTGGCATTACCGTCTGGCCATACTAAAGACGATGAGCTTAAAGCGCAACAAAAGCAGTTACATGCCTGCTATTTCATGTCCGTTTATTCTAGCGGTGTTGATATGCAGCGAATTGCATCACTATTAGAAAGAGGTATTCTGAAACCTCATATTTCTCATGTGTACAATTTCGACGAGATGGCAAAGGCACATCTACACATCGAAACCGGCCGTACAGTCGGAAAAATAGTAGTCACTTTATAAAACGTTCAGCCATTTTACAACCACCCAGTCAAGTTATCCAGCAGCATTTTAAGTCAAAAGAAATGAAAAAAATAGTAGTCATCAACGGACATCCCGATAACGAAAGTTTCAACGAAGCATTAGCACAGTCATATATTAAATCTTCCTTAGCAAATGGCGCTGATATACGTTACGTAGCCATAGGAGCATTAAATTTTAACCCCAATCTCCAGTTTGGTTATCGACAAAGGATGGATCTTGAACCAGATTTGGTAAAAGCATTGGAAGATATACAATGGAGCCAACACCAGGTTTGGATACATCCGCTGTGGTGGGTGGGTATGCCTGCAATTATGAAAGGCTTTATCGATCGTTTATTTCTACCAGGATTAGCTTTTAAAACTGATAAAAATGGGATTAGTACGGGTCTGCTACGTTCAAAAACAGCAAGAATTATTACCACATCAGGCGATTTATCTCTGGATACTTATCAAGAAATTTATCATTCTTGTGGGCTCGTTCAATTGGAAAAAGGCATATTGGGATATTGTGGCGTGTCTTCCATTCAAAGTGCATTTATAGGCCCATTACACAATATGGATAGATTTGATAGGGCAAAATATTTGGAATATACAGCCTCGATGGCTTTTAATGATATGAATATAACACCCGCAACTTAGTTTACAGTTTTTTTTATTAGAGATTATTATAAATCGCTGTGCATATTTGATAGTTTAAAGTACGTTTGTACCTGAGTATATAATGTTCCACTTTTTTAGTATCTTAACTGTAAACAACCATACAATGCCTAAAAAAATTATTAGAAATCTTCAGATAGGTGTAGTGCTCTCCTTGATACTGCTGATTGCGAGCTCCGTAGCATCCTATATCAGCATACGAAACCAGATGGAGAATAGAGAAAGCTTCCTAAAAAGTAAGGAATCTATCAGTTTGATAAAAGATCTTCTAAACACACTCTTAGATGCTGAGACAGGCAATCGGGGATATCAGCTTACCGGTAGGGATAATTTTCTGGAACCTTTTAACAAAAGCAGGAAAGAGTATCCGCTGCTAGTTGCTCAAAAAGGCACATTTCATCTCAAAGATAAACAACAAATGAATACCTTAAGTGATCTGCTACAGACTTCAGAAGCAATGATGAAAGGTTATGTCTTACTGATTGAAAATCGTAAAAAGGGGGTATTAATGACCTCAGAAGAACTGATCCAAAATAAGAGGACAATGGATAAATGTCGTATGCTCGTTAACCAATTTGTCAAATATGAGGAAATTCAGCTCGCTATAAAAAATGAAGATCTAAATACGTCTTCTAGATGGACTATTCTATTTATCCTCTTTTCTGCAGTTGCAGCCATTGGTGTTACTATCTTCGTTTATATACAATTAAAATCCGACATCTTACGCAGAGATAAGCTCGAAAAGGATCTTTTTCGTACCAAGGAAATGCTTGAGGAAACAAGTGCGGTTGCACAAGTTGGCGGCTGGGAGGCTAATATGAAAACTGGTAAGCTCTTCTGGTCTCAAAGCACGAGGGAAATTCACAAAATCAAAAGCAATTTTCAACCAACTTTTGAAAATGCTCTTGGATTTTATGAAGGAGAAAATGAAAAACGAATAAGATATCTCTTTGACAGGGCTGTACAACAAGGAATTTCTTTTGATGAAGAGCTTCAGCTTTTGCGTAATGACGGCATTACAATCTGGGTAAGAGTAAAGGGTATTCCTGAATTTGAAGATGAAATCTGCAACAGAGTTTATGGAATTATCCAGGACATCGATACCTTTAAAAAAATGTTTCTGGAAATCACGCGGAAAGAGGCGATGATGCAATCTTTTGCCACTGATGTCCCTATTCCTTTAGCGATGTTCGACAAAGTCCTTAACTATGTTGCTGTAAGTAGCAAATGGAAAGAGGAATTTGATATTCATGATGTGGATCTTATCGGTAAAAATCTCTTCAGCACATCTCCGGATATTCCTGGAGAAAGAAAGGAAATCTACAGGGATGCATTGTTAGGACAAACTTACACCGATGGAGATTTTAAATTAAAGGTGAAGGGAAAGGAAGAAATGCAGCATTACGACCTTAAAGTGGGGCCTTGGTATCTTACAAAAGACGAGGTAGGCGGCGTAATTATTTCCATACAGAATATTACTAATGCCGTGAAAATTAATGAAGAGCTAAAAAATGCGAAAGAAGCCGCAGATCTTGCCAGCAAGGCAAAATCTGAATTTCTAGCCAACATGAGTCATGAAATTCGTACCCCTTTGAATGGGGTTATTGGTTTTTCTGACCTTCTCTTGAGAACACCACTGAATGAAACACAGATGCAATATCTGAATTATATCAACGAGTCCGGTGAAAACTTGCTTGGAATTATCAATGATATATTGGATTTTTCTAAAATAGAATCCGGAAAAATGGAGCTCTCAATCGAAAAAAGCAATATTTATGATATACTAAGCCAAGTTATAAATGTTATTCTTTATCAATGCCGGAAAAAAAATATCGAACTCTTGCTGAATGTAGAACCGGAATTGCCGAAAATGCTATCCATTGATGAAGCAAGGTTAAAGCAAATCTTAATCAACCTTTTGGGTAATTCCGTTAAATTTACAGAACAGGGAGAGATTGAATTAAAGGTAGAGAAATTACGTATAGACAATAATACCATCACTCTACGCTTTTCAGTAAGAGATACCGGAATTGGAATTCCTGCTGAGAAACAGAAATATATTTTTGATGCTTTTACCCAGGAAAACAGTTCTATTAGCAAAAGATATGGAGGCACGGGGCTCGGGCTAACCATCTCGAACAATATTTTGGGATATATGGGAAGTCATTTATCCCTAATTAGCCAAATGGGAAACGGTTCCGTATTTTTCTTCGATATCAAGGTCCCCTATGAAATCACCGAATGGCGAGATGAGGATGAGATATCTATCAAAACGGCTCTAATCGTCGATGATAATGAGTCCAACAGAATCATTTTAGAACACATGCTTGCCTATAAAGATATCAAGGTTACCTTGGCTTCTAATGGAATGGAAGCGTTAGATATCATGTTGAGAGGTGAACGGTTCGACGTGATCCTGATGGATTATCATATGCCTATTATGTCAGGATTGGAAACAATCGATAAAATAAAAGGATTGTTAAATCAGCGCAAAGAGACTACCCCATTTATACTACTCTCTGCTTCTTCAGAGGAAATGGATACGTATACATCCCGTAAAAATACTGAAAATATGTATCTATTGATGAAGCCTATAAAATCCGATGAATTATACCAAATACTTAAAAACATTGACAAAAGTAATGCAACAGAAAACATCCTTGACCAAGTTGGAGGACATTCACCGTTATTTGTTCTATCATCGGACGTACTATTGGTTGATGACAATCCTGTGAATATGGCCCTGAATAATAAGATAATCAGATCCTTTGCCCCTACTGTGCAACTAACAGAAGCTGTCAATGGTTTGCAGGCATTGGAAGAATGTAAGAAGAAGCAGTTCTCTGTTATTATTATTGATGTACAGATGCCAATAATGAGTGGTATTGATGCAACCCGATATATTAGAATGTTGCCAGGTTATCAAGATGTACCTATCATAGGCCTAACTGCTGGAAATGTACATGGAGAAAGAGAAAATTGCCTTGAATGCGGAATGAATGACCTTCTTGCCAAACCTATACGACAGGCTGACCTTTTTGAAGTACTCAAAAAATATATAAATGTTGAGTAATTATTACTTAATAATTTTAAAATCATATCAGAACCATACAGACAAGCAAATTGAACCGTGTAAGAAAGTGATTATGTTACAAAATAAAGACTTTTGTCTTATTACATTAAAATCAATCAAATGTCAGAAATTACAAGAATTCAACTGGGCAAAAATGGACCTGCGGTTTCAAAACTCGGCTTGGGTTGTATGCGGATGTCATCAATATGGGGCGGTGCTACGCCCGATGAAAAGGAGAGCATCGCGACCATCCATCAGGCGTTGGACATGGGGATCAACTTCCTGAATACCGGAGATTTTTATGGCGCAGGGCACAACGAGATGCTTATTGGGAAAGCAATTAGAGAAAGAAGGAATGATGCTTTCATCAGTGTCAAATTTGGCGCGATCTTCCATAATGGACAATGGATCGGCTTGGATCTCCGCCCTGTAGCCATTAAGAACTTTATCAATTACTCCTTGACACGTCTAGGCATTGAAGCCATCGACCTATACCAGCCCAGTAGAATGGATGGCAGCGTGCCGATAGAAGACATTATCGGTACAATAGCCGACTTGGTTAAAGAAGGTAAAGTACACCATATCGGCGTATCAGAAATTACCGCTGATCAACTTCGTAGAGCAAATAATGTTTACCCCATCAGTGCACTTGAAATCGCCTATTCTTTGACCGACCGTCAGATCGAAAAGGATCTTTTGCCGGTGGCTGAAGCGTTAGGAATTAGTGTAGTGGCTTTTGCTAATACTGCCGAAGGTCTGCTAAGTGGTCAGCTAAAAGCGCCAGTTCCTATGGATGACTATCGAAACCATTTTTCCCGTTTTCAGAGCAATAACCTAATCCATAATCTTGAAAAAGTTGACATATTAAAAGAAATTGCGCATCTTAAAAATGTCACACCTGCGCAGCTTGCAATCGCATGGGTTAAAGAACAAAGCGACAATATCATGCCATTGGTGAGTATGAGCCGCAGATCAAGGCTACCTGAAAATATTGCTGCTATGAAAATCGTATTTACACCGCAGGAGATGAGCCTTTTAAACAGTACATTTGCAATAGGTGCAATCAAAGGCAGTACATACTTACAAAGATAAATGGAGAGTCCAGCAGAAATACTTCCCGGCGTTATATTCTATTCTTACCTTTCTTCGAAGCGAAAAGAGAAAGCATGCGTTTGGAATCACCATACCCTAATATTGCAGGTATCAGGTCACATGCATCTCGAAACTACTCAACAGAATATAAGCATAACTGCTGGAGAAGTATTGCTAATTCATAAAAATCAACTTGGAACGTTAACTAAAACACCTGAAACAAATGGCCATTATGAAACAATTGTTATATCCCTGCAAGAAAATCTAATGCGTCAGATTGCGTTTGAGGAAAAATTGGAAGTTAGCGGTAAATACAGCGGACCGCTGAATCTATGTCTCCCCAATAATATATATCTCACAGGCTATTTTCAATCGATTATACCCTATGCTCGAAGCGCTGGACGTGAAATGACTGATGAAATGGGACTTTTAAAAGTCAAAGAGGGACTCAAATTGATACTGATTGCAGTGCCAGCACTACGTAACTTTTTCTTTGATTTTTCGGAAAATTATAAAATAGACCTTGAAAAATTTATGCTCCACAATTTTCATTTTAACGTTCCCATCGAGAAATTTGCACAACTTACAGGAAGAAGCCTTTCAGGGTATAAAAGAGACTTTCAGAGGGCTTTTGGTATGCCGCCACGAAAGTGGCTACAGGATAAAAGATTAAACGAAGCATGGTATTTAATTGAAAAAAAGAAAAAAAAGCCCTCAACTATCTATTTAGATCTTGGCTTCGAGAGCCTCTCCCATTTTTCTACTGCCTTTAAGAAAAAATTTGGAAAAGCGCCTACCCTAGTTGGCTAAAAAGCTTGTGTTGCACATGAACTTGACATCCAAAAACGGTGGGCGATCATCCATAACTACAAAGGCTATAAAAAAATTTAAGTTTAGTTTTTTCATAGTGCACGTACAAGATCTCCATTGATAATTATAAGATTAAACGTATGATTTTCTTTTCCTCGTCAACCGAATAATTCAATTTTCTATGAAAAAATTGCTCAAAGATCGCTGATACATCAATATAAGGATCTTCAACATCACTTACACTTCCTCCCGAGCGCCGAGACATGCCTTGATTAATGATTGTTTTTATAAATTGGGGCTGCCTTAAGGATTTTGGAGCTTCGTCGTCAGTACTGTAAGCTAACAAAAGTTGGCCATTGCGATCAAACGCACTATTTACGGTATAGTATGAACTAGCGTCAATGTATTTTCTCTCCTCCCGACAGTAAATCTTCGATTTGTCGTAATTGATAAAGGTGACGCTCCCCTGGAAAAATGGATTGCTCGGTTTTTCAGAATTGAGTTGATAGTGTTGCTCCGCTAGTGCAGAAATAAAACATACCGTGCCTGATCCTGCCTTCAAAAACACTTTCTTATCCCTAACGAAACGTTTACTGAACGCAAAAACACCTCCATTGCCGAGCTCATAGATTTTACCATTTGATGAAATCCCAATAATATAACCTCTGGCAACAAATTCCTTTTGCCACCAACCAAAAGTTTTTCCGATAAAAAATAAGGGGATTAAAAAAGGCAACACAATTAAAAATCGACCACTTTTTTGAAATAATATACTGTGTTGTGTTTCCTGCTTATTTTCGTTTTCCACCCCGTCGAATTTGGTAAACTTCTCTCCCATTTTCCATATGATTAGTTTAAGAAAAGTAACTACTCAACACCCTTGAAAGACATGATGACGCCAGAATATTTATCATGGTCTGCACCAATATATGACAGATCTATTCTTGATAAATCTTTATTGAGGGAAGCTTCTTTAAATAGTGGATAATTCATCTTTTCGATATGGTTATTCCAGTCTTCATCTGTTGTTGGCTTGATTGATTGCAAATCTTTCATTTCAAACATCGCGCGATCTGTCATTTTTTTTGACCGTTGGACGAAAATTGTATCTCCTTCTATCTTTAGAATTTTAACCCAACCGACAGGCAAACCTTCGATATTATTTCCTTCAGCGTCAGTAAAAAAACTTGCTCCATAAAGTTGACCCGCGTGTAATTGTCGAGCCGATTTCACAAGATTATCCTTTTCATTACGATATTTTTTGCCATCCAAATTTAGTTTTATACCGTAAATAATAGAGCCGACAATTGCTATTGAGGCTATCATCAAGTACCCTTTCCATAGTTTGAAATAGGGAATTTTAAGCGTCTTTTTAAATTTTTTAACCTCTTCTTTTATTTCAGGTGAATAATTTCTAGCGTGGATGACCTGTCCGTTTTGATTCACTAAACGAGACATTTTTACTAAACCTCCACCAACTGGGAATCCTAAAAATTTGGTTGCAGGTGTGATGATACTAAGATTAAAGTTCTGGGGTACGGCCTCATTTTTTAATGTTGCCAAGATATTTTTACTCCCTAGAACGTACTCGTAACGCGTATAAATGAAAAGCATAAATTGAATAAATTATAAATACTAAAATGCCAAAATTAAGAAAAAACTTTATTTGTAACAATCCTGTATCAATTAACTTATTAATACAGAAACTAATAAATTTATTTTTTGACTAATTGAATTACGACCATGTTACTTTTCAAATACTTTAGACCGTGGTATGCTAACCCGATGATATGCGATGAAATTACATTTAAAAAATAATTCGCCTCATTAAAAAGGTTGCAAGCAATTGATATATTTTAAAATTCAACATAAATTCTACCCTTAATAAATTCTCTGATAAGCATTTGAGCTTAATATTAACAAATCAGTGGTCAATTACTTCAGATGCTCTCTAAGGAAATTTTTTATTTCTGAAGCCACTTGACGATGTACCGATTTTCTGTCAATAGTTTCATGATCGTAGTAAAAAGTCGGTTCTTCATTAACTAAAAATGATTTTCCTTCATTTAAAAAAACATAATGCCCCGTTTTAACTGGAAGTACGCTATATTTTGAGCCTTTTATTACTTCACTATATTTAAGCGCATTCGATGCCAGCGGAGCAATGGAATCATCTGCGGCACCGATGATCAAAACCGAAGATTTTGTGCTTTGTTTTTCTTCCGAAAGTCCCAGTCCCAAAGCCGGAGATAAAGCTATGTTGACTTTAAATCGACTATCTTTTAAATTTTCTGGCACTTGGTTGCATGGGATTTTTTGTATGAGTTCTTGAAGATCACCCAGTTCAGGAACAACAAATTGGTTGCGATTTTTGGCTATCGATGCATTTATCTTGAGTTTATCACAATCTATTTTAACTCCAGCAAGTGCTAAAGTGGTGTATCCACCTAACGAAAATCCGATTCCCGCTATTTTACTACTGTCTATGTAACTATTATAAACAGGATCATCAAGCAATGATGAAATTAGAAAACTCATATCCAGCGGCCTATCCCAATAACGTACAAAGTTTTCAGGAATTTTATTATCGAGAGTATTTCCCCAATGATCCGGAGCTATCACAACATATCCGTCTTTAGCTAATTCAATCGCCAACCATGATAAGCTATATCGATTGCCTCCTGTCCCATGAGAAAGGACAACCAATGGATATTTTTTTTGTATAAATTCTGCATCTTTTACTGTCGGTGGTAAAACGAATGGTTGTTGCGTATTTTTAAAATTCGTACCCGTTGTTGGATACCAAATTTGGGATTTCAAAGGTCGCTCTCGAGAATGATCAGTATAAGTAACTTGCCGCTCTCCTACGTTTGTAATAGGCGTATGATAAATCATCATAAAAAGACTTAACAAAACAATACTAAATGGAATAGTCATATTTGGCACTGCTAATTTGGATCTTAACACTTTAAATAGTAAATAGAACATCTATACAACTCCCAAAGTTACCAGCGATGTTATACTTCAGTCAATGGTTATATTTAACCATATAAATAAAAATCGTTACTTTATTCAAAAAGGTTTTTCATATCGCTGCTAAAGAGACACTTTTACCAATAAATTTAAAGAATAAAAGCTATATTGTATCCGATCATTCGACCACATCAAGATATGGATTCTTTAGCAAGTATATTAATAGGACATTTCACGTTAATGGTAGAACGCTAATTGATGATAATAATTTGAAATTATAAACTTTACTATGGGACATTCAGTTAGTTATTGCAGGTACTCTCATACGTTCTTATTCATCCTTTTCATGGTAGGGGGAATAAACACAAGAGCGCAGTTATTTAATCAAGACAGCTTGAAATTAATATCTCGGGAGTTTACATTTACAGAAGGTCCTGCCGTGGATCGGGAGGGGAATATTTATTTTACTGACCAGCCAAATAACAAAATCTGGAAATACAGCACAAATGGTGATCTTTCGTTGTTTAAAGATTCTTCAGGCCGTGCAAATGGACTTTACTTTAATCATCTGAATCAACTGCTTTCATGTTCGGATGAGAAAAACGAAATTTGGTCAATCAACATGGATGGTAAGGTTACGGTCCTGCTATCAGCTGTAGATGGAAGAAAATTGAATGGTCCAAATGACCTATGGGTGGATGAAAAAGGAGGCATTTACTTTACAGACCCCTATTATCAGCGTGATTATTGGGATAGAAAGAAACCCGAGATAGCGGGGCAAAAAGTATACTACCTTCCTTTCGGAAAAGGAAAGAAGCCAATTGTGGTGGCTGATGATCTCACTAAGCCCAACGGAATAGTAGGTTCGCCTGATGGAAGATATTTGTATGTAGCAGACATTGAACGGAATAAAACGTATAGATATGTCATTGAGTCTAAAGGTAAATTAAGTAGTCAGACAGCGGTCATTGAGCAAGGTTCTGACGGACTTACCCTAGACAGCCAAGGAAATATTTACCTTACTGGAAGAGGTGTTTCTATCTATAGCCCGAAAGGTGAATTGATCGGACATATTGAGATAAATGAACCTTGGACATCGAACGTGTGTTTTGGAGGAAAAGATAGGACTGATTTATTTATTACCGCATCTACAGCAATATATTGTATTCCAATGCGCACAAAAGGAGTTAAATGAAATATCTCCAGTATCCTTAATTAAACATGTATCCATGTCGCTCAGATTCTGTTGAATTAAATCCATTTAAAAAAGTTTCCTACCGCGGTTCTTAAGAGTTAAACTACTTGAATTACCCGTGATTTATACGGTCAGCGGTATTAAAGGCATATGATTTGTAATTCTTCTGATAAGTATAATTGCCTTGTAGATACTATGCTATTATAGCCTGCTATAAGGTCGTTTATCGCCCTAATATTATAAAAGACAACGCGAATGTAAAGCAATTAAAGCAACACCTTCAACTTACACAAAAGAAATTCCCAGGCTTAGGTATTGGGTTCTATACATCCAAAGAAATCATTATGAATCATTAAGGTACATTATGGATGGAAAGGTCGGTTGATGAGGGTGCTACTTTTAATTTTACATTACCTATTATGCAAAAACAAAAAATACATGGAAGCTAAACGAATAATGATTTGTGACGATGACGAGGGAATACTTGAAGTTCTCGAGCTATATTTAGAATTGGAAGGTTATGTTGTCTTCACTGTCGCCAATAGTACCCTGTTAATTGAGCAGATAGAAATGCATTCACCTGATCTGCTCCTGCTTGACCTTTGGATGCCTTTGTTGTCTGGCGATCAGGTGATAAGCCTGATTCGCAAAAACGGTAAAATAATGGATTTGCCTATTATAGTACTTTCCGCTAGTGTTGATGGCGCCACCATAGCCAATGAAAATGGAGCAAATGGCTTTATAGCAAAACCTTTTGATCTAGATGACATTAAAGCGAATATTGATAGAATGATTAACAGGGAATAGACAAAATATATCCTCAATTCTTTTTGCGTACAGCATCTCCTGTACACCACATACTGTTCCGAATCTCCCACAAATGCTTCTAGAGCAGATTAAAAGTATTCGCGTAAATGCTGTCGCTCCAGGACCTTTATGGACGTAATTTAACGCACTGAAAGTATGATTTATGCAGACAGTGCGTTAATAGTTGTTGCTGTTAAGTTGAATTATAATTCACTCACTCATCAACACTACTTCATCAGCCAAAAGCCCCTTGCTTTTGGCTCGAAGGATGATTTTACCTTTTTCTTTGCTTTTTATCATCACCAAAGCTTTGCCGTTGAATGCCCTTCGGGCTGTTGATTGAAAACTAGTTAAGTCGGCTGTATTACCATTATCAGTGACAATAACCGTTGTGTTGGCAGAATCTGTCATAAATTCTATTTCATCAGCTGCATCCGGAACAATAGTATCATATTGATCAACAATGAAGGCCTGCACAAAGAATAGTTCATCGCTGCCGTTTTTTGCGATCGAATTTTCTGCCATTAGTTTGATTCGATATGCGCTCTCCGCAGTATGTACTGCCTTGCTGAGTACCTTCTTGTTTCCAAGGTACGATACCGCTTCGAGCTTACCAGGCTCAAATTCCACTCCTTTAAATACAAGGTCGTACCGATCTGGATCTTTGGACTGTTCTCGTATTTTTCTGTCGTTTAGATAAAGCTCTACCCGATCAGCCTGATTAAAATAGACCACCACGTCAACTCGGTCGCCTTTTTTCCAGTTCCAATGTGGTAATACATGTAAAACCGGTTTTTCTGTCCACACACTTTGATACAGGTAGTAAACATCCTTCGGAAATCCAGCTAGATCCACAATACCAAAGTACGAACTTCGCGCTGGCCAAGTGTATGGTGTGGGTTCACCGAGATAATCAAAACCCGTCCACACATACATGCCTGCAATATGGCTGTACTTCTCCATTAGCCGCAAACTCGTCTGATGGCTTGATCCCCAAGGCGTGAATACATTGTCGTAAGCTGATATGCTCCTGTCACTGTTGCCCCCATCAAAAGGAATATCCCATCTTTCAGGCCACATACGAATGGAATCGTAAGGAACCAAATCATATTTCCCGCTGCTTTCCAATGCCGAAGTACTTTCTGTTACAATAAACTTCTTTCCCGGATGATCCTGTGGGAAGCTTGCCCATTTGTGATGGTTGTAATTATAGCCAACTAAATCCACCGCCGTACTCATGAGTACGGGATTGGCTTTGGAGAGCTCATTATTGGCAATGGTGGTCGGGCGTGTGCCATCCAGGCTATCGACGATTGCGGCTAACGATATTGGAATAGCTGTACCATCAGCTTTGGAATGCCACTGCTCCTGTGCTTCATTGCCCAGACACCAGATAAACAGCGACGGATGATTCCGGTCCCGTTTGACATGATCCGAGAAGTCTCGCTTGTACCATTGGTCCCAGTATAAATGATAGTCATAGGCATTTTTACGACCTTTCCAAACATCGAATGTTTCACTCATCACGACGAAACCCAAGCTATCGCAAAGGTCCAAAAATGCTGGGGCCGAGGGATTGTGTGATGTTCGTATCCCATTCACCCCCATTGCTTTCATCATGCGGAGCTGACGTAATGCTGCAGACCGATTAAATGCCATGCCTAGTGCGCCGAGGTCACTATGTAAACAGACCCCTCGGATTTTAAGCTGTCTTCCATTCAGTATAAAGCCCTGCTGCTGATCGAATCTAAAATGGCGTAAGCCAAATTTGGTATGCTGTTCATCCAGCACCTCACCATCCACAATGAGCTGCATTTTTGCTGTATATTGATAGGGCTTTTCAATATCCCATAAGACGGGATTTTCGAGAACAATCTGCTGAGCGATGGGATGTAGACCTGCTTTGACGGCGTTCAAAGATGTACGTTTGCTTGCGATAACAGCACCTTGAGCGGAAAGGACCTCCGTCAGCAGCGTCATCTTTTTTGATTCTTTACGGCTGTGCTCAATTTCCAGGGAAAGATCCACGACAGCACGTTTCTCGCTGAGCTGCTCAGCCCTTATGAAGGTGCTGTTCGTTCCTATACTGACTGGATTCCGGCTGATTAATTTGACATCCCGATAGATACCCGAACCCGAATAGAAACGCGAATTGGGCTGATTCTTATTGTTTACTTTTACTGAAAGCAGGTTGTCCCTACCATCCCAGTATAAATAAGGGGAAAGCTCGTATTCGAATCCGATATAACCATTGGGCCGTTTCCCTAAGAAATGCCCGTTAATCCAGACTTCGCTGTTTTCGTATATACCTTCAAATGCGACAAATATCCGCTGGCCCCGCTCCGCGCTAGGCAGCTTAAAAGATTTTTGATACCAGCCTACGCCACCATCGAGGTAAGCAGCCCCGCTGCCTGCGGGACTGTTTTCTCTAAAAGGCATTTCGATGCTCCAGTCGTGCGGCAGATCGAGCTTTCGCCAGCTTTCTCCTTTTCGTCCATCGCTATATTGCTGGTTGCTATCCAGTTTAAACCACCAGCCCCCATTAAAATCAATAACCTTTCTGGACTGTCCAATCACGGAGCCCGTGAGCGTCAATAATAGCAACAATATACCTATTAATCTGCTATACCCCATGTCAAATAATTGCTTCAACATACATTTATTTGTTCATTTTGGTATTCGACCTATTTTCGGTCAGACTCTCCTTGAAGGCCTTGCTAATAAAATTAAAGGTCAGCATGGCCGCTCCATCATTCGAAAGCACCGGATCTCGCAATACCGCTAATTGCATGGTATTCTCGGTCAACGACATAATACGGACATCACCCCAGTCGACTACGATCCCATCTTGTGGTTTTCCATGTAAAGGCGAAGCCCCCGTCATACGGATGGTTTTCTTTTCAGTATCGATATTAAAAGTCCCCTTCTGTACTTTACCCAACATGGCATGATTCACATTGATGTTTGCTCCACCTTTCAGGTCAAAGGTCATACTCCCATAATCGCCTGCAGGCATCAGCCAACTATTGCCTTTCCAGTCGGGTTCCCAGCTCCAACTATCGCTGTTAAGAGGCGCAGCTGTTTCGTTGATGCTACCCCACCAGTCACCGGTGCCGTAAAAGTACAGCGGACCTTTAAAGTAACGAGAGATACCGTCAGCATCTAGATCGAGGTACCAGGTTTTCTCTTCCCCGGCCCCGCCCGTCAATAAGGTCCAGGTCTCGTCACTGATAAATTCGGCATACATCTGATCGATTTTAAATGTTACAGGTTCACCGTAGACAATCCCGCCACGGGTCTCAACACCAAATTTGACCGTGTACTCGCCCGGGAAGGGCATTTTCAGGATAACCTTTTTTTCCTGACTCCGTCCCTGCGGATGCTCCCACAAAGCGGTGTATCTGGCATCCATCAAGCTTGTCAAATACACTATATTGGGATTATTGGCATCATGTTCAACAGTAAAGGCTTTTCCCTTCTCCAACTGTGCCGATGTGACATCGATGTCCCCCAGTGTATAATTCTCCGGAGAACAGGCTCCAAAAAGTACCATCGCTACAAAGAAGCAGATGGCATATGTGAATATCTTTTTCATGTTTGTCTAGTTATAATTCAACGGGTACCAAATTCTACTAAGATTTTGTCTAGTTCCAGCCGGCATTTTGTTTCAGTACGCCATTGGAAAGAGTAATCTGCTTGTTTGGAATCTGCATAAATCCTTTCGTTGTCAGAAAACGCTCTTTAGTTACGGTGACCTTCTCCGGTACTGAACCGCTGAGGACATCTTCTGTTGTTTCCAGTGTAGCAGCAGCATTGTTTAGCCCCTGCCGCAATACATCCCAATAGCGGACACCTTCAAACGCAAATTCAAACTTTCTTTCCTTCAGAATATTATTTTTTGAAACTGATAAGGAGACAAAATTGGTCTTATAGGCTCTTTTTCGTACCTCATCAAAGTATTTCTGCGCATTTGCGGAACCGAGTTCTGCCGCCATCAACAAGACATCAGCGTAGCGGATAACAAAGTAATCCTGGTCTTGGGACAATTGCATATCCTTATCGCCACCTGTATTGCTGGTACCGTCCGGCAATGCTGTGGGGGCGTATTTTTTTATAGTGTACCCTGTATACTCACGCTGATCTTTCAGGTCAAATCCCGTAATCTTCTCGCCATCAATATCAATAATTGAAGCAGTCTTGCGCGTATCCGTGTTGTCAAACTCATTGAAGAATTTTTTGCTTACCGTACATGCACCCCATCCCTGGCCATAAGGCGACCAATTTTTACCACGTAGGCCCAGAAAGACGACCCAGCGATTGCCATCAACATAACCGTTGTAATTCGATGTATTGTTGAATTTCTGTGCAAATACCACCTCAACATTCCCCTTACCGGCATATTTGGAGATGTCTAGCGTATTATTGCTTGCATTCGGAATATAACTGGCTGCCGGCCACAGATTTTTGAAATCGGCCACCAGCGCATACTGACCACTGCTAATGATCTCTTCTAAGCCTGCAAGGGCTTCGGCTTTGGAGATACCGATATCTTCCTTTCCATAATAACCGGAATAAAATAGATAGACACGGGCCAATAGTGCTTTTGCAGCAAAGGGAGTTGCCCGGCCATCATTGGTTGCCGCAGCTGATTTGGGGTAAGCTGTGGCTGGGATATTGGTTGCCGCAAACTTAAGGTTGGAAACAATCAGCTGATAAATCGCTTTGGGGTCCGACTGCGGGATATTCTCATTGGTTGGGCTTGTAAGCAGAGGTATGTTTTCGAATAGGCGGACGAGATCAAAATACATGGTGGCCCGCAGGAATTTCGTTTCTCCTTCAATACGTGCCCGTGCAGTTGTATTGCCCGAAAAATCAGTACCGTCCAATTTTCCCAACAGCGTATTACACCTAAAAATTCCAGCATAGTAATCCGACCAGGTGCCGTCAAAGATATTGTTGTCCGATTGGGACTGCGCAATATCAAAACGGTCTATTGCCTGAAATGAGCGACCGTCTGTTGTACCTGTTCCGCCAAAACAATTGTCTGCAGCCACCTCTGCTGTCAGATAGAAAGACTGGCTCCCATTGGAGGTCGTCCGTTGATAACCATCGTAACAACCAACCAGCGCCATGTCAGCATCGGCGACGGTTTTATAAAAATTGCTTTCCAAAACGCTTGTCATCGGTTCGACATCCAAAAAACTAGATGAACACGATCCTAAAATTAAGGACCCAAATAACATGGAATGATAGATATAGCTCGTTTTTTTCATGATTTCTTGTGTTTAGAATTTAACATTTAGGCCAAATAATACCGTTCTTGGTCTTGGATAGTAGCCGAGGTCGATACCCGATACCCAACCATCTGTTCCATAGCCGATCTCGGGATCCATCCCATCATATTTGGTGAACGTGAACAGATTTTGACCTTGTACGTAGAACCGGATCTGATTAGCATACTTCCATTTGATCAGCTTCGACAGATCATAACCAAAGGTCACATTGCTGATCCGAAGAAAGTCTCCATCCTGAATATAAAGGTCTGAAAACTGCCAATTGACATTAGTTTCCGTAACACGGGGGATCTTACTGGAAGTACCTTCTCCGGTCCATCGGTCTAATATTCGTGTGGTATAGTTTGCTTGTTTATTGGCATGATTGCGGTAAGACTGTACAATTTTGTTTCCAAGGGAACCGTAGGCATTCACCGAGAAATCAAATCCTTTATAATCCAGTCCAATATTAAATCCATAGGTAAAATTAGGCATGCCAACACCTAGATTTGTCTTATCCGAGGCATTGATAATACCATCGTTATTCTGATCTACATATTTCACATCGCCCGGTTTTACATCCGCTTGAAGGATACCTTTTCCGGCTGTTTTCCAGGCGTCGATCTCGGCTTGGTTCTGGAATAGACCGTCTGTTTTATACCCCCAGAAGTAGCCAATGGGTAGGCCGTTTGCGGCGCGGTAAAATTCTTCCGAGTTATCGTATAACATGGCTGTCTGTCCGTGGATAATACCATCTTCAGTTGGTATCTGTCCCACCTTATTTTTGTTATAGGCACCATTTACCCCAAGACGATACTTGACTTCATTGATCTTATCCGCCCAATTTAGTCCCAGTTCCACCCCTGTATTCTTCACGTCACCGCCATTGATAAAAGGGGGCAACGTTCCAGTTGTCGCCAAAACAGGCGCTGTAACCAGCCAGTTTTTCGTCTTTTTGACATAAAAGTCGGCAACAACATCCAGACGGCTGTTCGCAAATTTGGCATCAAATCCGATATTGGTCTGTTCGGAAGTTTCCCAGGTCAGATTCGGATTGGATAAGCGGCTCGGATAGGCCCCAGCGATATTATTGTTGCTCGTTCCAAAAACATAATGTGCGCCGGGGTTGGACGATGTAATGCCAGTTGAGGTACTGATGGGTGCCGCATATTGAAAATCAGCAATATCCTGGTTACCAACTTGTCCCCATGAAGCACGGAGTTTAAAGAAGTTTACAGCCGCTAAATGCTCTTTAAAAAACTCTTCAGAAGAAATTACCCAGCCCGCCGATACCGAAGGGAAATATCCCCAGCGGTTGCTACGCGAAAATTTAGAGGATCCATCGGCACGCAATGTAGCATTCAAGAGGTACTTTTCCTTATAGTTATAGCCCAGGCGTCCAAAATACGAGACCCTGCGGGTGATGTTCTCTGGTTTTCCAGACACCGTACGCGTTTCGACGACATTACCTTTTTCATCCAGGTGTGCCTGGCCTGTGGTATTGTCCAAATAGGCATGTGCAAAATCGTTGAACTGCGAAAGCAGATTCCAGTTGGCCCCCGAAAGGTAAGTTCCCTGGTAACGTAGCGACTCCATACCGACCATGGCCGAAAAACGGTGATCCGTGTGAATATCAAAGTCATAGGAAGCGGTATTTGTCCAGGTCAGCGTATGACCTTTGCTCATGTTCTGCGAGGTGGTTGTATGATCTTGGTTGTAGGTGTAGATGGAGAAGCGATATAAGGGCGTAAAACTTCTGTATTCTGAAGCATAATAGTTGAACCCCAGCAGTGAGCGGACCTTTAAGCCTTTAATCGGTTCGATCTCTGCAAATACATCGGCCAGTAATTTTTGACCATCATTGGCGTTGTTCGAATTGGTCATCATCACCCCATATGGATTGCTGTCCCCATTGTACCAGGGCGAATTGGAGGTATCATTGAAAGGACTTCCGTACAAGCCATTGTCCGAATACACCGGTGACAAGGGCGAAGTAGCAAAAGCACCACGCAGCGTATTACTGTACTGATTGCCGACACTGATGCCTCGATTCTTAATGTAGTTAAAGTTGAGGTGTTGACCTATTTTCACAAAGTTATCAAAAAGTTTATGCTCCGAGTTCGTCCGGAAACCATAACGCTGATAGTTGGAAACGTCCTTACCACCCACAATTCCCTCCTGACCAATATAGTTCATGGATAAAGCGTAGGTGGATTTCTCATTCCCACCGGTCAGGCCAAAATTGTAATTGTCCGTTTTTGCATTATCCTTGAACATGTAATCCATCCAATTGGTATTGGCCAAACCTTCCATGCTGTTAAAATCAATCAGCGCGGCTCCCGAATTCAGTGATTGCTCATTCATGATTAGCTTGTACTGATCTGCATCCAGTAATTTCGCTTTACGCGAAACATTCTGAATGCCTGTATAGCCATCAAACGATAGCACATTTTTACCCGCTGCCCCCATTTTGGTAGTGACCAGGACCACTCCGTTTGCCGCTTGCGACCCATAGATGGCAGCCGAAGCAGCGTCTTTAAGTACGTCGATAGATTGGATATCGGCCGCATTCAAGACCGAAATATCTCCTCCTGGGACACCATCAATGACATACAAAGGACCTGAGTTACCGATTGTCCCCAGTCCGCGGACGACGACTTTCATATCTGCTCCCGGCTGACCCGAAGTTGATGTAATGGATACACCCGGTGCTTGCCCCTGAAGCGACTGCAGCGGGTTCAGCTGATTGCGTTTCTGCAGTTCTTCACCCTCAACTTTCAAATTGGCTCCTGTATTCAATTTTTTCTTCTGTACACCGTAGCCAATGACCACCACTTCTTCAAGATCAGAAGCTTGCGGCTGCAGGCGGATTACCATATTGGGGCCGGTAACTTTAACTTCCTCTGTTCTATACCCCACGTAGGTAATGGTCAATACTGTCCCTGTGCTGGCCTTCAGTGAAAACCTGCCCGATTCATCACTGCTGGTTGAAATCTTCTGATTCTTTATGCTAATACTCGCTCCCACGATTGGCAAGCCTGAATCAGCCGAAACAACCGATCCGGTGAAGGATTGTGCCCAGACCAGAGAGGTCACGCCGGTCATGACCACGACGGCCACGCCCCTGCTCAACAATTGTTTGCTTATCATATGTCTTGATTTATAAATTGGTTTTTTATTATTTTAATTTGATCTGCAAGGCTTTTCCTGTATAGGTTATAGCCGTTGATTTTTTTGACGAAACATCCAGTCCGACGACGTTGCTTTCGCTGACAAAAATGATATTAAACTTTCTTTTGGTCAGCATACCCTCGAAATCCCCCTGACGGCTGGCCAAAGAAAGTGTGTGTGTCGAGTTATCATAGCTGAAATCAATACGGCTGTATTTTCCTTTTTCATAATTATAGTTGCTCCCTTCATCTTCATAGAGTGAAAACTGACCGTTTGCTCCGGCATAAATATAAAGATCCAGCACATCTGCCTTTTTCTCCGTCGTATACTGCATGACAGGTCCAATGGGTACTATTGCTCCGGCTCTGACATAAACAGGGATACGTTCGTATGGTGCTGCCACAACCAGATCCTGCCCGCCTGCTACCATCTTGCCACTGTATAAATCATACCAGCTGGCTCCTTTCGGGAAGTGTATCTTGCGTGAGGTCGCTCCTTTTTCAGTGACTGGACTGATGAGCAAGGATGGTCCCCAAAGGTATTGGTCGTTGCTCTGGAATCCATCTTTGTCCTGCGGGAAATCCATGGCAAGTCCACGTATCATCGAATAGTCTTCGAAAAAGGTCTTTGCCGCCAGACTGTAATTGTAGGCCAGTAATTTATACCGTAGATTGATCGCATAGGTCATGCTTTTATAGGCCGGATGATCTTCCGGTGCGATATTGTATGGCTCGCGATACGGATATTGTCCATGCGCCCTGAACAAGGGCAAGAATGCGCCATATTGATACCAGCGGCTATTGAGCTCCCGCCACTCCTCCAAATCTGCCGCATTGGGTTTGTGAAACCTATTTTCCACCAAAAAGCCACCGGCATCCATTGTCCAATAAGGTGTACCGGACATCGAGAAATTGATCCCCCCGGCAATCTGATCTTTCATGTCATGCCATCTGGAAGCGATATCTCCGCTCCAGGCAGCCGCGGCATAGCGCTGCTGACCCGCAAAAAAGGAGCGCGTCAGAATAAATACCCGTTTGTTGGGATCCGTTTCACGCTGACCCTCATAGATGCCCTTGGCATTTTGCAAAGGGAACGCATTATAATAGCGAACAGATGATCCTATACTCGGCTGAAAAACCGACTTGCGTTCATCCAGATCGATATTGGAGTGAACATCAGGTTCGCTGGCATCCATCCACCAGGCATCGATCCCGATTTTGAAAAGGTTGTTGTCCAGCAACTTCCAGAACCCATCGCGTGCTGCTTTGTTGAAAGGATCATAAAAGGTCGAAGTATAACCTTTTCCGATCCAGTCTTTTCTGCCATCATAGATATTCCGGGGATAAATCCATTTGTTCGCTTTAAATTCTTGGTATACGGAAGACTCTTCGTTGATTTTGGGCCAGGCCGAGATCATGATGTTAAAGTGTTGATCATGCAGCTTCTTCACCATAGCCTGCGGATCTGGAAAACGCTTTACATCAAATTTCTGACTGCCCCAATCATTTTCGGACCAGTAAGACCAATCTTGCACAATATTGTCGATCGGAATCCTGCGTTTACGAAACTCAGCTGCAACCTCTTCGATTTCCGCCTGCGTCTTGTAGCGTTCTCTGCTCTGCCAAAATCCAAAGCTCCAAATCGGCATAATCGGTGCCTTGCCCGACAAGTGGCGATAGCCAGCAATAACCTCATCCATGGATTCACCCTGAACAAAGTAATAGTCAATGGCATCTCCGGCTTCCGAATTAAAGGAAAATAAGTTTTTACGCGCTTCCGGAATGGGGCTTTGCCAGTTTAAGGTAAAATAAGATTCACCCCCATCCGGGATCCATTCCATCCGGATCTGGTAAGTTTTATCTTTCTGCATGTCCCTTTCTATTTCAAAGGTGCCTGCATTCCAGGATTGCCGCCAGCGGTCGGCGACCTGCTCGCCATCAATCCAGACTTTCATATAACCCGAATATTTAAAATGCAGCACATGTTTGCCTGTGTAGGACGAAGAGAAACTTCCCGCATAGATGACCTTGCTGTCGGCCAGATTTACTCCCTTTGGAAACTTGTGCTGATCCGTTAGATAGCCATAATCGATGATCGATTCCGGCCGGGATAAATAGACCTCGTTGGCCTTGTTTCGATTTACATAGGTTGCAGTGAGCCAACCTGGTTCACCTTCTTTTGACAGTAGTTTAAAAGCATTTAAGGGCAATAATGGTCTCACATCGCCCGCTTTTGTAATGGAGTAATTGTGCCATAAGATACCATAGTTATTGGTAGACAGTAAAAAGGGAATTCCGATTTCTGTATTGTACTGCAGCAGCGAAACCTGTTTTCCGCGGTTATAGTTCATCACACCATTCTGATGCTGACCCAGTCCATAGATTCCTTCCTCAGCATCGACAATAAAGTCTTGGTTAAGGTGATAAAATGCATCACCCTGATAACTATTAGCTAAGAAAGAACTTGAATTTCGTTTTGCTTCTTTAAAGATCGATCGTCCCTTCAGGTCAAAAAACTCAACCTTGCCACTCACCAAAGAAACGACAGCCTGCATATTGGCTGTTTTTAAATTTACGGTGGAGTCGGTCGAGCTTACTGCTAAAGATTTCACTTGTCGACGCAGTGAATCGACGATCACTAAGCTTGTTTGTCCTGGTAAGGCTGCACCAGCCGGAACAGCCGTGACACGCACGATCTTATCGGTCACGACATCCAAATAGACATCCTGATCAATGGAGGTTTCCGAATTTTTGAAGCTAACTTTAATACCAGTAGGTGTTTTTTCATAATGAGCTTTATTCGTCTGGCTGAATCCCTGCTGCACGATCGCGAAGAGCATCAGACCACTTAAAGCGTACGTTAAGTTGCGCATTTAAATAAGATTTATTGGTTATTATATTCCCTTGGTTATTACACGTCCTTTCCTATTGAAAGAACTGATCAAATATAGAATGTAACCGGTTGTATAAGGGGTATATTTTGTTAACTTTTAGGGGCTCCTTTGTTAACATGTAAGGGATCATTTGAAGGTACAATAAACTTCAAACCTATGAATTACAGGTTTTTTCGGTAAAAAGACGGTAGGTTTCCAAATGCAGATTTAAAATATTTGCTGAACTGTTTCGGATTTCCGAATCCCGCTTCATAAGCAATTTCAGCTATCGATAATTTCGAGTTCTGAACTAAATGCATAGCACGTTTGAGCCGGATATGCCGGATGTATTCCATCGGCGAATAACCCGTGATGGCAAGCACCTTTTTATAAAGGCCTACGCGGGTGATGTTCATTCTTTTGGCAAGCAGTTCGACAGAAAGCGAAGAGTCACTGAGATCCTGTTCAATTTCCTTTACCAGCGCACGGATAAACTGTTCATCAGCAGATGCGACATCGGGCTGCGCCAGATTGACATAAATCTTTTTTTTATACCGTTTTACCATCGTCTGCTGCTGATTAAGTATCTGCGCTAATTTGGAACGCAGCAGGTTAATATTAAAAGGCTTGTTGATGTAATCTGTAGCACCGGACTGCAAGGCTTCCAGTTCAATTTTCTGATTGACTACCGCCGTTACAATCAGCACAGGGATATGGACCAGCTTAGTCTGGGCTTTTATATAGCGGCAAAAATCCAACCCACTCTCCCCGGGCAGGCTGAGATCGGTGATGACAAGATCAACTTGTTGCTTGCTTAAAATTAATTTAGCCTCATTGACACCTTTTGCAGAGTAGATTACGTAAGTTAACTTTAAGATCCGCTCCAGGTAATGAAGAAAGTCAATATCATCTTCGACCAATAAAATAGTGGGTTTATCCTGTTTATTGCTTTCGACAGAGTCAGTGCTCGCTGCGACCTTATTTAAAGGTAGTTGAACATAAAATATCGTCCATTGCCCATTGCTGCTCAGCCTGATATTTCCACCCAAGAATTCTACATAGTCTTTGACAATGGAGAGCCCGATGCCCGTACCCTGATTTAGTTTTCCATTTGGCACATCCAGCTGTATGTAACGTTCAAAAACACGGGACTGTAGATTTTCTGGAATCGCTGTACCCTGGTTTTGAACTTCAATAAGCAGTACCTTTCCTGCTTCTTGTTCAGTTATTTCGGCATTGAATGCCACAATGCCGGCTATCGGACTAAATTTGATCGCATTCGACATCAGATTGAAAATAATGCTTTCCAGTTTGTTTTTGTCGAACCACGCCGGGTATGTGTCTTGGGCAATATTGACCTGTAGGGAGATTTGATTGCTTTGGGCCATTCCGGCAAAGGCATTGAGCTGTTCATGGATAAATCCCATGAGATCCCCATATTCCTCGCTCAGTTCCAGTTCACTTTTCTCTAATTTCCTAAAGTCCAGCAGCTGGTTAACCAGTTTGAGGAGGCGGTCCGCATTCTTCTTGATCAAATTTAGGTCAGCTTTTTTTTCTGGATGCTGTTCTTCCTCCAGCAACTGTTGTGCTGGAGTTAGGATCAAGCTGATCGGAGTCCTGAATTCATGGCTTATATTGGTAAAGAAACGTGTTTTTAAAGCATCCAGCTCCTTTGCCTGGGCTGCCTGCTCCTGGGCAAGGTAAAGTTGATTACGCGTCTTGACACGCAGTTTTGTCAAATAAAAATAAGCCCATAGGACGACTAGTATCATACAGGCATAAAAAAGAAAGGCCCAGGTAGAACGCCAAAAAGGCGGCTGTACATCGATTTTCAAGAGCAGTACACCCTCCGACCAGCTATTCG
Source organism: Sphingobacterium sp. UBA3549 (assembly GCF_002376635.1). Taxonomy (NCBI): domain Bacteria; kingdom Pseudomonadati; phylum Bacteroidota; class Sphingobacteriia; order Sphingobacteriales; family Sphingobacteriaceae; genus Sphingobacterium; species Sphingobacterium sp. UBA3549. The sequence continues at coordinate 40,789 of NZ_DFOE01000036.1, forward strand.
TATCGATGGCATGCCGAATAAATAAGCTGTAGCTGCGGGTGTCTAGATTGGTGAAATTGGCGCGCATGGTCCCCGGTTCAAAATCAAACCATTCATCACTTAGACCGGCGAGCTGATATTGGTAGAGTCCATTATGCTGTTGCAGGTAATCAAAAGTCGAGAATTCCAGCGAAATGGCATTTAGATTGTACGGAAGACTCAGTTCCTTGAGATTATTCAGGGCTTGATCGTAAATGACCCGACCCGAAAATTCCTCGCCTACTGCTACCCGCTTATTAAATAAATAAAGGTTGGACAAAAGGGGTAAGACCAGTTCACTTTCGCTGCTAATTTTTGTAGGGTCGATAAAATTGAATCCCTTTGGTCCACCAAAGACAAGTCTTCCGTCCTGAATTTTTAAAGCGGCATTTTCATTGAATACATTCCCCTGGAGGCCCGATTCCTGTGTAAAATTGCGAATGATGAATTTCTCGGCCTGCCCCTTGCCGACGATCGCTGACAGTCCTTTGTTTGTTGAAGCCCAAATATCCCCTTGGTTATCGACCAATAGTGCCAGGATCGCATCGTCGCTGAGCCCATCCTGCTGTGTGAGACAGCTTATTTTCGTCCCGTCGATTACATGCAATCCCTCTTGTGTCGCTATCCAGATGCGACCGGTTTTGTCCTCCTTGATATCATAAATCAGATCATTCATGAGTTTCATAGGAGAACTGGAGGTATTAATATAGCTGATCCTACCGTCGGGACCCAATAATTCCAACCCCGTAGCTGTGCCAATCCAGAGCCTTTTTTTCGAATCCTCAAATAAGACGGAGATATAATTGCTGTTGATGGTTTGGCCCTGCCGAGAATACGTTTTCGAAAACTGTTCTGTTTTTCTATCAAACAGGTACAAGCCGGAACTTAGGGTTCCTATCCAAAACCGATGTTGACTATCTTCATAGATCTCCCAAACACTATCGTCGTTCAATTTTCCAGGTGCCGGGTCACGATGGAAAACTTTAAAACTTTTGCCGTCGAATCGACACATACCACCTCGATAAGTTCCGATCCACAGCCTGTCTTCTGTATCCAGCAATAAGGAAACAATTACGTTGGAACTCAAACTATTGGGATCCCGAGGATCATGCAAATATTGCTTAAATGTTTTCTGACTGATATCATAATAGAGCAATCCCCCACCGTTTGTCCCGATCCAGAGATTGCCCCTGCGATCCTGTACAAACTTATTGACATCGTCAAAGGGAAGTGATCTGGGAAGCCCCAGATAGTTCTTGATTAAGGAGAATAACAACAGGTTGGGATGATAATAACTGATGCCACCTTTATAGGTTCCTGTCCATATAATGCCTGACTTATCCCGATATAAGCACGTTATACTATTGTAAGGCAGACTCCGTAAGTCATATTTATCATTGCCGATGATTTCGACACTTTTCGTTTTCTTATCGTAGACATTGATGCCACCATGGTCTGTGCCCAGCCAGAGAAGTCCTTTGTCGTCTTCCACGATATTGCCTACAAAGGGGTTGGACAGTTCTTTTTGAATATGCCGAATTACCCCGTCTTTCGGGTCAAGCCAGTATACCCCAATGGGGATATCCTTTGAGAATATCCATATGACGCCATCTTGATCGGCAAATAGATTATAATTTACCGTTTTATTAATGAGCGGCAATAAACTGGTTTTGATACTTTGCAGCGACTTTGTATCGATATAGCCAAGGAGGCCATTTTCGTAGATTACGCAGATCGTTTGCCCTTGCCCCGCTATCACATCCGCAATTCGGCTGCTTTTGGTCAGCTGCGGCACAGTACGGTACGTTTTGGTTAGGGCGTCGTACAGGACCAGCGAACGATCGCTATACAATAGTGCAAAGGTCTGCTCTTCAAGCGGCCTTATCGTGTGTACGTCTTTGACGGGCAGCTTCAAGCTGGTGAGTATAGAATCCAGGTGCTGGCGGATAATGCCTGAGCGCTGATCATACACATTCATCCCGTTGTTGGTACGGATCCAGACATTGCCTTCCGGTCCTTCGAAGATTGCTGAAATCACATTTCCACTCAGGCCTGTGTGCTTACTGGCAGAATATCGGAAATTTGTGAATTGTACCCCATCAAATCGGCTCAAGCCCGACTCGGTACCAAACCACAGGTAATTATTCTTATCTCTAATGGCACAGTTGACGTGATTATGAACCAAGCCTTGGTCAGAAGTTAAGGTTTTAAACGCATAAGTATTGACCTGGCTCCAAGCCGAAAAATGACCTATGAAAAGGAGAAGAAAAAGGTTGAGATACGCGTATAAAAAAGACTTAAGTTGCTGCATTGGTTATGATCTTCCCAATGATACAAAAATTGAGCAAATCCAGCAAATCTGCTGTACGATTTCAGGTGTATACCTCCTACATTGACTCATTTGTATGGTTTAAGAGGAGATCATGTCAATCTAGATGTGTCATCTCTGGTAACATCAATTTAAAGTTTTTTGAACAATTTGAACTGAGGAACTGTTCAACTAATAAAAAAATCAGAGCAATGAATACACGAATTGGATTAATGATCACAGCAGCAGCGGGTGTTGCTGCATTTATTTACAGCCGTTGGAAAAGACGATTTGTAAATATCAATACGGAGAAAGACCATCAACACGAAAAGAGCAATCTATTCTATCCACCTAAATGGCACAATCAAATCAAAAACCTTCCAGACATAGATGCTGCAGATATTGTTTCGTTGCAGTATGCTAATTCATCCATATCTTCCAACAGTAATGAGGTTGCACAAAGCCTCGCTAAACATGTGCCCTACCACCAAAGAGGGAAAAGGCATCACTAGGAGGATTACATTAATGAGAATTAAAAGGGTTCTCTAAATCTCGCTTAAAAACTGACTTGCCTTCTTTGATCGTTTCTACAACGATGATATCTCTTAATTTTAGAGGATCTATTGTTAACGGATTCTGATTCAAAATAACAAGGTCGGCTAACTTCCCTACCTTCAGAGACCCTTTACTTTTTTCCTCTTGGTATTGATACGCCGCATTTATCGTAATTGCTTTTAACGCATCCCATACGCTAATACGTTCTCCTGGCCCTAATACCATTCCGCTCCGCGTTATACGGTTGACAGCGGCGTACACCCCAGTCATTAAATCAGGTGGTGTTACAGGACTATCATGATGGATAGTAAAAAGTATTCCAGCAGTTTTTGCTGATTGCGCGGGACTTATAAAAGAGGCACGTTTTGGGCCAAAAACACTTTGATAATGCCAGTCTCCCCACAAATATACATGGGATGAAAAATAAGACGGTATAACGCCAATTTTTTTTATCTTAGCGATATGATCATGTCTGCTGTTTTGCACGTGAATTAACGTCGCTCTGAGTTCGGGCTTGTAAACCCCTTCATTTTTCAGTTTTTCGATCACCCGAATCGCCTGATCAATAGCCGCATCACCATTGACGTGGAGTTGCGCCGTAATATCGTGTGAAAATATTGTTTTCAGATCATTGTATAGAGCTTCGTCCGAAAATATTGGAAAGCCTTTATAATCTGTCGACTGGCCTTGTGGAGGAACGAGATATGGTGCTGTTAACCACGCTGTTTTTCCCTGCGGAGAACCATCGTTTGAAAATTTAAAACCGCCAAATTTCAAACGCTTTTCGTATATCATATAATTAGATTTAAAGGAATTCCAATCTGACTTGTTGGCTTCGAAATCTGGAAAATAGATCACGTCTGCCTTAAGAAGATTTTTTGAAGCGGCTTCTTTTAAGAGTTCAATATTCCCTCCCATCGAACGCCCGTCGCAGATCGTTGTCTGACCATAACTAAGCCACTCGTCTTGCGCTTTAACAAAATCTTTAAGCGATTGAGATAGTTCGTCTTTAGCCTCTCTGGGCTTGGGCAACAAGGCTGTCAGCTTTATTAATGCCGCAAAGGAGGCATTTTCTTCCAACTTACCATTTAAGCGATTATCGGAACTTCGCCCGTAATGCCCTCCCTCTGGATCCTTGACGTTTTCTGTAATATTTAGCAAGGTTAGCATAGCGCTATTAACAACACTCGCATGACCAGAAGAATGGATGACAATAATAGGATGTGTAGTGCTAACCGCATCTAGTTCCTGACGGGTAGGATGACGATGTTCATGCATAATAGCATCGTCATAGCCGTTTCCCAATATTGGCGCAACAGATCCGGGTTTCATCCGATCTATTACCATTTTTAATGTCTTTTGAAGATCCGGCATGGAATTTACGGTTCCATAAGGGCTTGGAGAAAGATCTATTGCTTGTTCCATCCCGGCTCTTGAAGTGATATGCCCATGAGCATCAATAAAACCAGGAAGTAGGGTTTTACCCTTTAAATCAATTCGCTTTGTATTGTCTTTTATGTAGTTATACGCTTCCTTTTGGCTTCCAACAAAAATGATTTTACTTTCCTTTAATACTAGAGCTTCTGCTTCCGGAAAATCCTCTTCCATCGTAACAATATTTCCGCCGAAATATACAACATCTCCTTTTTGCTGATTACTCTTACAGCCTAAAAAAATTAAGAAAAAAAGGAAAATGATTACGTTTCTAATTGTTTCCATGTGACCGGTTAATAATGTTTTCTAATAACAATGAAGTATCTTCATTGTTTTAATGTTATTAAAACGACCAATCTACAAACGGAAATTTAACTATTGAATGGCGATATTAGTTGGGTCCTTCAAGTTAAAAAAAGTGATTTTACAACAAACGCTTAACGAGATCTATATCTTTAACTAAAGCAAGATTGGTAGCAATTGATCTAAACTGTCTATCTGTAGAAAACTACTCGGCTTTATTTCATCGCTTGCTTGTTCATGGGACCACGTTACGTGATACGGAATATGTATTGCCTGTCCGCCAATTTCCAAAACGGGTAGAATATCGGAATTTATTGAATTTCCTATCATCATGAAATTCTCGGCCGGACATTCAATTTTGCTTAATAATTTCGTATAATCCTCACTTTTTTTGTTACTCATAATCTCAACATGATGAAAATATTTTTGAAGAGGCGAATTCTTCAACTTTCTTTCCTGATCCAACAGATCGCCCTTTGTCGCTACAATCAATTTGTAATGTGCACTAAGTTGTACCAACGTATCCTCTATGCCATCCAATAATTCAATCGGCATTTTTAATAAACACTGTCCAATTTCTATAATTTTGTTTACTATGCTCAAAGGCAGTTGGCCAGCAGAAATACGGCTGGCAGTTTCTATCATACAAAGAATAAAACCTTTTACGCCATATCCGTAAAGCGACAGGTTGTTCATTTCCGTCTTAAATAGTTCCTGCGAAATTGCATGCTGCGGAAGATAGTTCTCTAACAGTGCGCAGAAATCATGTTCTGCTTTTTGAAAATAGGGTTCATTTACCCATAATGTATCATCAGCATCAAAGGCAATGATTTTAATCGCGTCTTTATTAACAGTCATTTTTCTTATTCAATTAAAACATTCTAAATAAGCTTAGTATTGCTATACTGCTCCCATAGTCCCGTCAAGTTTACGGCTGAGTCATAGGTAGCATTAAGAGCGAAATGCTTTTTCTTTGCCACATAATCATAGATATAGAGATCGGTTATTGGCGTCGGAATAGCGGATAAATCCGCTGCTGAAACCCATTCTAAATCTCCTTCATTACAATACGGTACATCGACAAATTCGATGTCTGATACATATACGTAACTGATCCAATTGTAATTAACTGGAGAAGTTTCTGTCAAAATACCACGAAACTGTTTTGAAGTTATATGGATACCTGTTTCTTCGATTACCTCTCGCTCAACAGCCGCATCAGGATTTTCAAAGGGGTCTATTTTTCCACCAACAGGAACGTACATATCCTTGTTGGGTTCTTTTAAGCGTCTTAATAATAGGAATTTATCTTTATTTCTCAAGATACATAGTGTTGCGACTCGTTTCAAACCGATCACTTCGTTCTCCATCTTTTTTCTGTTTCTAACAAAAATAGGAAAAGATGCGACAGTCTTCAAGAAATATTTCTTCCAATTTTCAATAAGCAGATCAGCCCTCTTTTTTGAAAGAATTTTGGAAATTTGATTTATATTTATATACCTAAAGTTTATATATGTTAGAAAATTTTGAATTCTATCTATTTGTGCTCCTATTGATCACGATGCTGATCTTACTGGCGAGAAAAATTCAGGTTGCCTACCCCGTTTTACTTGTATTAGCCGGACTTGTAATTAGTTTTATACCAGGAGTTCCTACTATAAAAATAGAGCCCGAATTAATATTTATTATTTTTTTACCTCCACTTTTGTACGAGGCTGCTTGGTCAACGTCATGGAAAGAACTGTGGCGATGGCGTAGGATTATATTTAGCTTTGCCTTCGTTGTGGTCTTTTTTACAGCCTTATCGGTTGCCGTATTTGCTAACTATTTTATCCCAGGATTCTCCTTAGCACTTGGATTTTTATTGGGAGGAATAGTTTCACCGCCTGACGCGGTTAGTGCTGGTGCAATTTTAAAATTCGTAAAAGTACCCAAAAGATTGGCTTCCATTCTGGAAGGTGAAAGTTTATTGAACGATGCTTCCTCATTAATAATCTTCAGATTCGCAATGATCGCCGCAGCTACAGGACAATTTGTATTGTACCAAGCTGCCGGAAGCTTTATTTGGATGTGCGTTGGCGGTGTAGCAATAGGGCTTGCAATCGCATATGTTTTCCTTAAAATGCACAAACTTTTGCCCACCGATTCAAATACAGACTTATTGCTAACTTTCATAGCGCCTTTCTCCATGTATTTGATCGCAGAACAACTTCACGCTTCCGGCGTTTTGGCAGTGGTAAGTGGCGGATTATTTTTATCCTATCGCAGCCACGACTTTTTGAGTAGCGCATCCCGAATCCGCACTGTAACAGTATGGGAAAGCTTCTGCTTTTTATTGAATGGTATTGTCTTTATGCTTATCGGATTAGATTTACCTGAAATTGTTTCGGGATTGGGAGACACCAATATTTCTACCGCGATTGGCTACGGTGTAGCCGTAACAATAGTCCTTATTCTCGTCAGAATTTTCGCTGGATATGCTGCGGTAATCACCACTTTAGTAATGAAACATTTCATAACAGTCGCCGATGCCCAATCACCAGGTTGGCAAACTCCAATGATTATTGGTTGGACCGGAATGCGTGGTGTAGTTTCTCTGGCGGCAGCTCTGTCTATTCCCTTAACACTGGCGGATGGTACCCCTTTTCCACAAAGAAACCTTATTCTTTTTATCACATTTGTCGTCATTCTTTTAACCTTAGTCGTTCAAGGATTAACACTTCCTTTTATATTAAGAACAATCAAATTAGTAGATAGAGATTTTGTCCGAAGCGAGAAGGAAATCGATTATGAAATTCAGAATAGGCTAGCTCAAGTTGCTGTCGATAAAATTCGAAATGACTACGCCGACAAAATTGAAAATTTTCCGACCTTAAAGGATCAGTTGGATAAGTATGAAAATCAATTGCGGAGCTCTGAAATTATCATTAATTATGCAGAATATCGCAAAATATATATTGACATTCTTGAAACGCAACGCATGTGGCTTATCAATAAAAATCGTGAGGAGCTTTTACTAGACGAAGAAATTATTAAGAAGCACCTTCGTTTATTGGATCTTCAGGAAGAAAGATTAAATATGAAGAGCTAGGTCTTGTACAATCAGATCACCTAATTTTCATGATCGGCAATAAAAATATTGACCGATCATGAATAAAAAAAGCTGATTAATCTTCATCCAGGTAAATACCATGAACGACAAATTTAATATCCTTGTTGAAAACAATCATATCTTCAACATCTTCAGAATCTATAGGGTAAAGGGTGTCAAGCCCTCCCCCATCCAACAGTTCCGAATCTGGTATAAGTTCAAAAAAGGTGACTCCATTAACAACAGATAGTTCCTCCACTTTGATATAAGAAACATTTTGGCTTCTCCAAAGTGCCAAAATATCAGTAGAAAATAACTGATAATTACTAGCTTGATTTGACATGGATGCAAATTAAGAAAAAAGTGGCGCAATTCACCTGTCCCAAAAATTTTTCCACTTCTGAACTAATTGTAAAACAAATTCTACTAACTTTGCAATCATCAGATGATGTGATTATATGAAGAATGATGCTATTATAAGGAAATCGCTAGCAGAGGAAGTTGCTACTGCAATTGAAGAAAAAATCAAAATGGGCACTTTTCCGGTAGAGTCAAAACTTCCCACGGAACCTGAATTAATGAAGCAATTTGCTGTGGGTAGATCAACAATTCGCGAAGCTGTTAAATACTTGTGCCAGTCTGGCTATCTAACTGTACAACAGGGGTTGGGAACATTTGTGAAGAGTTCAATAGGACATCACGCCTTGGATGCCAAAATTGAAAAAGGAAATTTTGATGATATCTTCGAAGTTAGGCAAGTATTGGAGATTAGAATTATTGAAAAATCTGCAGTGAATAGGACAACTAAGGGGCTGAAAGATATGGCTTCGGCGCTAAAGAATAGACTAAAATATGCAGAGTTGAATAATCTGATAGCCTGTGTCGAAGCTGATATAGCTTTTCATAGTGCAATTGCAGAATCTTGCGGAAATGGCATTTTAACAGCACTATATACAACATTATCGGTGCATGTCAATAAGTTCTTTATGTCCATATATAAAGACACCACTCCCTTCCTATCATCTCAAAAACAACATGAAGAGTTAATGTTGGCGATTAAAGATAGGGATGTCAAACGGGCGGTCGACATCGCTAATCGAATTATAAAACAACTATAATTACTTAATAATAATTTTCAAAATCAAATTTAACAATCCGCTATCAATTTAGCAACAAACATCTGATGACCTGATGAAAAGTCCTCTAAAAATTAAAACCTTAAATCAACGTGGTTCTTGGAATAGTTCCGGCACCGTGTACCCAATCTTATTTGCCATCAGTGCATCACATCTGCTCAACGATTTAATTCAATCTGTCATTCCCGCGGTATATCCGATGCTAAAATCGAATTATGCGCTTACTTTTACACAAATTGGTATTATAACATTGGTATTTCAACTGACGGCTTCTATCTTGCAGCCATTTGTTGGCTTGTATACCGATAAAAATCCCACACCTAGATCCTTAGCCATTGGCATGTTATTCTCATTGATGGGGTTAATTTGTATTTCTTTTGCTTCAAACTTCCTGTATATTCTATTGTCTGTAAGTCTCATTGGCATGGGATCTTCTATATTCCATCCTGAAGCTTCACGTGTAGCACATTTAGCTTCAGGTGGAAAAAAAGGTCTTGCACAATCCATTTTTCAAGTTGGTGGAAACGCAGGTGGTGCCATTGGGCCCCTCCTTGTAGCACTCATTGTAATTCCTTTTGGTCAAAATTACATTGGCTTATTCGGCGTATTGGCAATCGTTGCAGTCGTGATATTGACCTACGTTGGGAAGTGGTATCAAATTCATCTCAAACCTAAAACAGAGGTTATACCGGCAAATCAGCCAACATCGAAACTACCAAAATCAAAGATAATTTTTGCCTTGGGGATTCTATTGGTGCTGATTTTTTCCAAATATTTTTACATGGCCTCGATGACCAGCTACTTCACTTTCTATCTGATCAATAAGTTTCATGTTTCAGTTCAGGAATCTCAAATTTACCTCTTTGTATTTCTCGCCTCGGTTGCTGCGGGAACAATATTAGGCGGACCATTAGGAGATCGTTACGGTCGAAAGCTCATTATCTGGGTTTCGATTCTCGGTGCCGCACCGTTTACGCTACTTTTACCACATGCAGGTCTTGAAGCGACAATTATCCTTTCAATATCAATTGGCCTTATAATCTCCTCTGCTTTTTCAGCAATCCTAGTTTATGCAACAGAGCTCATGCCGGGGAAAGTGGGCATGATCGCTGGCTTATTTTTCGGTTTTGCATTTGGAATGGGGGGAATTGGTTCTGCTCTATTGGGGTGGTTAGCAGACCGTACCTCCATTGAGCACGTATTTAGCATTTGCGCCTACCTCCCATTGATTGGTATTGTGACCGGATTATTACCCAAAATGAATCATCCTAAGAAATAACGTTAAAAAGGCCTCCATTTATAATGAAGGCCTTTCTGAATTAATATCCGGGATTTTGAATTAATTTCGTATTTCTATTAATCTCGTCCCGATGCAAAGATGTAAAATACATCTTGTCATCCCAGTTTCGGTTTTCAATTCCTGGATCAATATCCGATACAACATATTTATAGGTGTAACTGCTTGGATCGTATTTGTATTGTGTCACACTTTTGCCTGCCTTAAGAGTTCCAGTAATATTGATAATATTTGCCTTCCGGCCGATTGTTTCTGCAGCTATCATCCAACGTCTTGCGTCAAAGAAGCGATGCTCCTCATAAGCTAACTCTACACGACGTTCGTTTCGATAGCGTGCTTTTAACGCCGCTCCACTCTCACTACTAGGTATTGCAGGCATTCCAGCTCTAAACCGAACTTTATTCATCCATATTTTAGCCTCGCCTTCCTCACCTAACTCCAGACATGCCTCGACGTAGTTTAATACCGCTTCCGTATAACGAAACATCGGCCATGGAATACGTTGTCTTGTATTTTGGTCTTCCATTGTAGGATCTGGATCAGTAAATTTACGGATATAATAGCCCGTTCGGGAGCCATTCCAATCTTCAATAGGGCTCTTTCTTGTGTCGAGACCAAAATGTGTGGTTTTTTGACCTTGTGCATTAACAACCTCATATTGCCCTGTCTGAATCTGGTTTACCTTATCCCGGGCGGCAACATCAGCTGTTCGAGGTTTCCAGTCTGCACCATCATACAATAGAGTTGCCTTCAAACGCGGATCACGATTTTGATAAGGATTAGCTGCCATAGTTGGATTTGACCAATCGAACTTTTCACCGGCAATCGTCTCGTAATCATCTACCAACAATTGTATTGGCGTATTTCCAGCCCAATTGTGGTAGCCATTCGGTCCATTGTCGCGACCTACCCAACCACCGCGTTCATCTTTTTCATCGATAAAAAATCGCCCCAAAATAATGTCTTTAGCCGCCGTAAAGTCAACTGTTTTACTCCCCCCTCCTAAGGAAAGAGCCATGTAATTAATCGCTCCATCAGCAGCCGAAACAGGCTGATTTAAATCAAGTTTATAGGCAAATTCGCTATGATCAATGACAGCCTTGGCAGCGGCCTTTGCTTTTGTCCAACGATCTGTTTGATTACCTGTGGTATACATTAGGTATTCTGGGTTTTTATATCCTGCTAATAATGTAGATTTTGATTTTGCTTTATTTGCATCGTGAAGGTCACTAGCGGCATACAACAAAACTCTTGATTTTAATGCCAGTACAGCAGCTTCGCTCGCCCGTCCTTTTACTTGAGATGCCCCTTTCAAAAGCTGAGCCGCGTTGTCAAGATCTTTAACTATGGCATCGACACATTCCTCATAGGTATTTCTAGGAACCATGTAATCTTTATCGTTCAGCGTATAGATCTTATTATCGATCGGTATTCCGCCATAGTAACGTAACAACTGCTGATAATAATAAGCACGTAAGAAATAGGCCTCCCCTAAAAGTTTATCTGCCTTTGTTTTATCAAATTTGGCTTCTGTTAAATTAGAAATCGCAATATTAGTCGCCCGGATGCGTGTATACATGCGCCCATATTCATAAGTTTCCATAATATAGCCCTGATCGGCAGGATTCGAGCGCGATTCAGTAACTGTATTTATTCCCCGGTTTGGATGGGTGAATAGTGCTTCATCTGTCATCGAAGCCATTTGCTGTTCATAAAATCCACCTACTCCAAATCCATTATAAATTTCAGTCACAAAAGCTTCTGATAAGCCCGCGTCTGACCACACCACCTCCTGTGGCACTTCACTAAGTGGCTTTGTACTTACAAAATCATCATTACAAGCGTGTAATGTTGCAGATAATACAAGTAGCATGAGTGATATATTTGTAATCTTTTTCATCTTCTTTTTCTTTTAAATTCGGGTTGATTAAAACGATAACAACGCGCCCAGATTGATTAATCTTGCTTGCGGATAATATTGTCCTAATGCATTCACAGCTTCCGGATCATACATTTTGATTTTACTCCAAGTAATGAGGTTCATTCCATTCGCAAATAAACGCAATGAGCCTATACCAATTTTATTGCATATACTAGAGGATAGATTATATCCTAATTCTACATTCTTAAGTCGGAGGTAATCTGTACTTCGCATCCAATACGTGTTATTATAGGAATAATATTGATTACCGCGGTCTGTTAAACGTGGATATACACTGCTCGGGTTACTGATACTCCAGCGGTTTTCGTAGAATTCCTCCACAAAATTTCCAATAGATCCAGACTCATCTGTACCGACACGGATCTCTCCGCCTGTAGCCCCCTGAAATAATACCGATAAGTCAAAATCTTTATAGGTAAGGCTAAAATTGAAACCGCCTTGAAATGTTGGATCACTATTTTTATCGCGTCTAACTTTATCATCGGGTGTGATTTTTCCGTCACCGTTGTAATCTTTGTACTTCATGTCACCAGGACGTAGAGTCTTTGTTATGGCGCTATAATCTAACTGATTGTTTGCAATATCATTTAAATCTTTGAATACGCCATCATAGATATAATAGATATCAGTTTTTATTGGCTTTCCTGTACTCTGCTGCCATGCTGGCGCTCCTGGTGCCTCATCCCAGAAGATAATTTTATTCTTCGCATACCCACCGTTAACGCCTACAGTATAACCAAGTTCCCCGACTTTACCATGATAACCGAGATTAAACTCCCATCCTTTATTATCGACCTTACCGATATTCTCGGCTGGGAGCGTCATTCCTGTACTCTGCGGTATGGACGCATTTTTGCGCCATAAAATTGAATTACGCCGGTTTTTGAAGATGTCAAATTCCAAGTTCAACTTGCCCTGAAGAAACTGAAAATCAAATCCGAGATTGTAATTATTGGCTACTTCCCAAGTAATCATTTCATTTGGTACACGACTTTCGTAAAGAGACTTGGCTAACTTGTCATTTACGATATACGTTCCAAAAGAATACGTGGAAAAATATTGATATTCTTGTAATTTATCATCATAATAGATGTTATCATTTCCCATCTGGCCGTACGAAGCACGGATTTTAAAATAATTAATTACAGGTACATTTTCCTTCCAGAAATTTTCTTCTGACACGACCCATCCAGCCATTGCCCCAGGGAAGAACCCGAATCGCTCCTTTTCAGGAAACATGTAAGAACCGTCGTAACGCCACAAGAGTTCGGCGATATATTTACTTTTATAGTTATAACCAAACCGACCAAAATAATTTAGACGAGCGCGCTTCCATGCCGCACCGTCGTTATTTTTTTCCTGTTCCCCGCCGGCGAAAAGATAATCAATCGCATTGGAAAGAAAGTAGCGGCGATAAGCACTGAATTTATCGTTATCAATTGTTTCTCTATTGATACCCGCAATGGCATTCACTTGATGGTTTCCAAATTTCCGGTCAAAGCTCAAAATACCACCAAGCAAGATGTTTAATTGATCTTCATTGCTTTGATTCAGATTCGGATCCGCAGGACCACGTCGCCCAGGGACCAGTTGTGGTGTTTCCCCATCAGCTTCATATGCACCCTGCCACGAATATAATGTCCAAGGTATCACCCACGTTTTTTGGTTTTTCACATATTTGTCTACAGATGCATTCAGTGTTAGCTTCAGACCATCAACCCATGGATTAGTTATTTCAACCTGTCCATTCGTTTGGAAATAATAGCGTTTGTCCCTATCATATCCTGTGGCATTAGTAGTGATAACAACGGGGTTTTCACCGTTTTCTATATCTGGCCCTGGCATACCGTTTGGCCAAATTGCAGGTTGAGTGGGATTTCCGCGCATGAGCATTCTGAAGATTGTACCAGCAGTTTTTGTTGGAAAATTGCGATTTTCCTGTCTCCCTAATACGCCGAATTGCGTTTTTATATATTGACTTATATTAGCATCGAGATTAATTCGCAAATCATATTGTTTATAGCCTGTGGCGGAGTTCTTGTAGTATGCATCCTGATTTTGATAGCCCAGGGACATCAAATATTTGACATCCTCAGTACCTCCATTGATCTGAAGATTGTGGCGTTGTTGCGGCGACCAATCTTTTAGGGTAGACTTATACCAATCTGTATTTGGATGGCCCCAAGGATCAGACCCGTCGCGGTATTTTTGGATATCCTCGGGTTTAAAAGGTGCATCTAATACTCCACCATCTTTTTTAATATAACTCCCTTTATCCGTTATTGCGCTATATGCTGCAGACCATTCGTCGACCGATAGGTTATAGATCTCAAGTTCATTTCTAATTTCAGCAAATTGAGCAGCAGTGGTCAATTTGGGGATTACTGTAGGTTGGGAATATCCCTGATTAAAAGTGTAGGAAAATTGTGGCTTGCCTGTTTTTCCTCTTTTCGTAGTGACAAGAATAACGCCGTTAGCTGCACGGGCGCCATAAATTGCTGCGGAAGCATCTTTAAGTACCGATATATTTTCAATATCACGGGGATTAAGCCGCTCGATTCCGCCTTCACGCGCCGGAACACCGTCAATTACCACCAAAGGACTGCTATTCCCTAACGTATTTGTCCCGCGGATCTTGATGTTAGATCCATCATAACCGGGCTCAGCACTCCCATTGGTCGCTGTGACACCAGGTACCCGGCCTGTTAACGCATTTGAGATGTTTAATGCGGGTGATTTGGCAAGATCACTCCCTTTAACTGTCGCGACAGACCCAGTCACAGTCTCCTTTTTTTGCTTTCCGTAACCTACCACGATAACCTCTTCCAAACTAGATTGTGAATTGAGTAGAATGACGTCAACAATACGTCTTCCCTTTATAGCTTCATCCATAGATAGCTTACCAACCATTCGAAAATTGAGCGTACCAGTACTTGGCACTTTATCCAATGTGTATTTACCTTCGTTGTCGGTTTTAGTCGCTAAGTTACTTCCACTTACCGAAATGGTCACTCCTGGAATAGGCATTCCAGCTTCATCGGTCACTTTACCGGTAACACTTAACTCTTGTTGAAAGAAAATTCCATAGCTTGCAAACGTTGCAGCGTCGACGAATTGGGGACTCAATGTGACTAAAGAACACAACGAACCAGTCCAAAACGCTCTCTTCCATTGATTTGAGAAATAATGGCAGTTGATCATAAAAACTGTTTAATGTTTAAATTCTATTTATAATAGTTATTTTTTTTGCTGTGATAAGATTTATCGGTTTAGCATCTTACGACAGCGGTTTATAATTGAATATTCATTTTGAATTTACAAAAATTATGATAAAATACAAGTGTTATTTTTACACTATTTAACATATTTTACACAAACGTTTGTAAATAAGCTATTTGAAATTTCATAAGTAAGCCACCTTTTCGCACAGATCGTAAAATGACTTTAAAAGTTTTTTTAAGGTTGTTTTGACCGCCCTATAACATAGAACTTTACAAGCGATTGCATGAATAAAAACATCTTTACAATATCGAAATTATATTAGTGCAGATAAAATGAAAAGACAGCTTTTCATGCCTTCTAATTACATCTATAATTAATTTAATAAAAATAGCCAAAATTGCTGGATACCGCAGTAATTAAACAGCACTTATTAAGAGATAAGAAAAAAAACTCCAGGAGAGCAAATAGAAAGGTAGGCAATTTAAAACACGCTGTAATCCTTTGATGCCAGCGTGCTTAATTAATACTTAATGGGATAATCTTGCATAAATTCAAATTGGTAGCCTTCGCTTTTGAGTGCATCAATTAACAAAGACAATTCCTGCTGTCCCTTTTTCGTTTGGAACATATCATCATGCATCAAGAAAACGACATTGTTCGGTACCATTGAACTCTTGTTGTTCATATAATTCCTAATGTGACTTAAGGTCGATTCTTGACTCTGAATGGGTGCTCCAGTGACACTATTGAGTCTCCACTCCACATCCCAACCATAAATCGTATATCCATTTTTATGAAGCAAATCCGCCGTACTGGCCCCGTTCTTGAGGTCGATCTTTCGAACATTTTCATAGATCCAGATATTCCTTCCTGGAAGTCGAACGATTTTATGCTTCAAGTTGAGATCTGTTTCATTTTTTTCAAAATCAGCAAAAGCCTTTTGAGGGTTATTATAAAATCTAGAATATTGATTATTTGCGTGTGTATAACTATGATTGTAACACGCTACAAGAGGATTTGATTCATATCGCGCAAGATCACGTTTCCTACCTTTACTCATATTGGCGTGCTTACCAATAAGGAATACGCTAACTTTGATATTTTTCTCCTTCGCAATGGAGTCAATAAAAGCACTACCAATTAATGGACCGTCATCAAAAGTTAAATAAATATGTTTAGGGTGTCTATCAAAAGCTTTACGCAAGGAATCTTTAAGTTCACGCTTTTGCTGTCTTACGGAAATAGGATGCAGACTGTCAACCGTAAAATGAATCTGATTTTTTTGAAGAGAATCCCATCTGTCCAACAAATGCGGTATCTTTTCCTCAACCTTTAATTGCTCTGTAATTGTATCTTTCAGATCCCCCTTTCCTAAAACCTTATTTGAAAAATCTTTACATGACGTCATACTTAACATCACGCTACATGTGAAAATTAAGGCAAACAACCTGCTACACTTCATATCAATCGCTATAACTTTAATGACTTTCTTTTTCCAAAATTAGTATAAAAAACCCTTCTTTCGTCCATAAAATATTTTAAATTCTTTTTCTCTATGTCGATAATACAATGCAATAAACTATGCATCTTTTTTTTATGAAGTAAATTGTATACTTAAAGTCCGATTGAAGAAACAATCGTGCCAGTTTTATAGAATACCATTCATGAAGATCATTGCCGCTTCTTAAAAATCAAAGCTTTGTTATATTCAAAATTCATACGTGCAATATTCAATACGGATATACCTTGAGGACACTCTACCTCACAGGCTTCCGTATTTGAGCAGTGACCGAAAGACTCCATATCCATTTGACTTACCATATTTAAAACCCGCAAGCTACGCTCTTCTTTACCCTGTGGAAGTAAAGCCATATGCGTAATCTTCGCAGCAGTAAAAAGAGCAGCACTACCATTTTTACAGGTCGCTACACAAGCACCACAACCTATACAGGCAGCAGAGTCAAATGCAGATTCCGCTAATTCGTGAGCAATAGGAATAACGGTCGCATCTGGAGCTTGCCCAGTATTAATGGATACAAATCCGCCCGAAGAAATAATTCGGTCAAATGCTGATCGATCCACTTTTAGATCTTTTTTTACCTGAAATGCAGCCGAACGGAAGGGTTCTATAGTTATCGTATCGTTATCGTTAAATGAACGTAAATGTAGCTGGCAGGTGGTGGTATGTTTAAGTGGTCCATGAGCAATTCCATTGATCATCAATCCACACTGACCACAGATGCCCTCGCGACAGTCATGATCGAACTCTATAGGGTCATCGCCTTGCGTAATGAGCTGCTCATTTAAGGTATCCATCATCTCCAAAAATGACATATGGGGATTAAGGTCATTTAAAGTGTAGGTCACTAACTTTCCTGTGGCATTGCGATCCTTCTGGCGCCATATTTTAAGATATAAATCCATAATTGTTCGTTTTATTTGTAGCTTCTTACTGTCGGCTCTATTTCTTCAAAAGTCAAGGGCTCTTTGACTAATTCAGGTTGTTCACTTTCTCCCTTCCAAGACCATGCTGAAATAAATTGGTAATCCGCGTCATTGCGTAATGCTTCACCATCTGCTGTTTGGTATTCTTCCCTAAAATGTGCCCCACAGGATTCGTTCCTTGTCAACGCATCATAACACATCAGTTCGCCGATTTCAAAATAATCCGCTACTCGTCCAGCTTTCTCCAATTCAGTATTTAATGTACTAGCCACACCGCTAACAATGACCTCATTATAAAATTCCTGTTTGAGCTTTTGAATCTCCCCAATTGCATAGCGAAGGCCCTTTTCATTTCGTGACAGCCCACAGTAATCATAAAGTATTTTACCAAGTGTTTTATGAAAATAATCAACAGTTTTCCTACCTTTGATTTTCAAAAATCTATCAATTTGCTTCCTAACCTGTTCCTCTGCACGTACAAATTCAATATGATCTGTAGAAATTTTACCCGTATGGATATCGTTTGCCAGATAATTTGCAATCGTATAGGGTGCAATGAAATAGCCGTCCACAGAAGCTTGAAGTAAAGAATTAGCGCCAAGTCTATTGGCGCCATGGTCTGCAAAATTAGCTTCACCTAAGGCAAATAACCCTGTTAGACTTGTCATCAGTTCATAATCCACCCACAATCCACCCATGGAAAAATGTGCGGAAGGTGAAATCATCATCGGTTCTTTATAAGCATCATATCCGGTTATCTTTTCATACATATCAAATAGGTTACCATACTTCTCTTGTATTTTCTGTTTTCCTTGTTCTCGAATAGCTTTCGCAAAATCAAGATAAACGGCATTTTTAAGCGGACCAATGCCAAAGCCGGCATCGATGCGTTCCTTCGCTGCCCGCGATGAAATATCCCTTGGCGCGAGATTGCCAAATGCGGGATAGCGCCGTTCCAAATAGTAATCCCTTTCTTCTTCGGGGATAGCGTTCGCGTCCCGTGTCTCACCCCTATGTAGTGGAACCCAAATCCTTCCATCGTTACGCAAAGACTCAGACATTAATGTCAATTTAGATTGATAATCGCCAGACTGTGGCAACGATGTGGGATGAATCTGAATCCAGCTCGGCGAGGCCATTAACGCTCCTTTTTTATGCGCTCGCCAGATTGCAGAGCCGTTACAGCCCATTGCCAAGGTAGATAGATAATAAATCTTCCCGTAGCCTCCAGTGGCCAATATAACGGTGTGTGCAGCATGTCGTTGTATTTCTCCGGTGTCGAGATTTCTAACAATAATACCCCGGGCCTTCCCATCAATAACAACAATATCGAGCATTTCGTGCCTAGAGAAAAGCTGTACGGCACCTTTACCCACTTGACGCATAAGCGCCTGATAAGCGCCCAAAAGAAGTTGTTGCCCAGTTTGACCTCTTGCATAGAATGTACGGCTTACCTGAACACCTCCAAAAGATCGATTATTCAGATAACCTCCGTATTCACGGCCAAAGGGAACGCCCTGGGCTACCGCCTGGTCTATCAAATTGAGCGAACACTCGGCCATACGATAAACGTTGGCCTCACGGGCCCGAAAATCTCCCCCTTTGAGCGTATCAACAAACATGCGATAGACACTGTCCCCATCATTTTTGTAATTCTTCGCCGCATTTACGCCACCTTGAGCAGCCACTGAATGCGCCCTTCTTGGACTATCCTGAAAGCAAAAAGATTTTACTTGATAGCCCATTTCGCCAAGCGAAGCAGCTATCGAACTGCCCGCAAGCCCAGTACCCACAACGATAACATCCAGCTTTTTACGATTCGCAGGATTAACAAGCTTGGCAGTTTTTTTATAGAGCGTCCATTTCTGATCCAATGGTCCACCCGGAATTTTTGAATTTAATGCCATGAATTCCCTTCCTTATTTTACTGTAAAAAATATATAAATAGGCATCAATGCAAAACCAATGCTGATGATGACAGAATAGCTGATACCGATGATCTTAAACCATTTAACAAATTTGGGGTGGAATACGCCTAAAGTTCGAATCGCACTATGAATCCCATGAATAAGATGATAGCAGAGAGCAGCCATGGAGAATACGTAAATAACCACATACCACCATTGCTTAAACACCTCTACGACAAGTATGTACAAATCTTTATTGCCCCGATCATCAAGTGGTGGAGCACCAAATTTGTACACATACCAAAAATTTTGAAAATGGATAACCAAAAAGATCAGTATAAGGGTTCCGAGAATTCCCATATTGCGCGAATACCACTTGCTCGCCCTCCCACGGCGATCGGACACATAATTTGCTCCAGCCCTTTTATTATGTAATGTGATCATTAACCCGTCCAAAGCATGTAAAATAATGCTTAGATAAAGTAAATAAGAAATCAATTTAATCAAGATATTGCCTGAAAGAAAATGCGAGTAAGCATTAAATTGTAAATGCGCTTGTTCCTGAGGCAAGAAGAGCTGCAAGTTTCCCAAAAAGTGAATCAGTAAAAAGAATACTAAAAACAATCCCGTCAGACACATGAGCATCTTTTTAGCTAAAGTAGATAACATAATAAGATCTTAATTTTAATAATAACCTATAACTTTCATCCAAAGTCCACCTACCCCCATATAAATCACCAACAATACAATGCCTATTTCAATTCCCCGCAGCCACCAGGATTTTAAATCTACATAACCACTTCCAAAGAACACAGGTGCGGGGCCATGTCCGTAATGCGTTAAGACACCATAGATAGAACCCAGAAATCCGAGCATCATTGCCAGTAACATCGGTGGAATACCTAGTGAAATGCCAACGCCAAGCAAAGCGGCATACATCGCCGCCACATGGGCGGTAGCACTGGCAAAAATGTAATGACTAAAGAAATAAACAAGAATAATGACAGGAAAAGCAATTTGCCAACTTAAATCACCAATCTGTACTTTAATTAAATCACTAAACCAGCCAATGAAACCAAGTTCATTTAAAGAACTAGCCATCATCACTAACACAGCAAACCAAACAATTGTATCCCAAGCACCTTTTTCGGCCTTGACGTCCTCCCAAGTCAATACAGAAGTTAGCAATAGAAGCGTCAATCCTATGAAAGCAGTTGTTGTAGCGTCTATTGAAAAGGAGCCACCAAAAATCCACAATGCCAATAAAATAAAGAATGCCAGCAGCATTAACCATTCGTTTTTGGAAATTGGGCCCATCTCCTTCAGTTTTTGTGCAGCCATTCTAGGAGCGTCACCTGTTTTTTTTAATTCAGGTGGATATAACTTATAAAGAACAAGCGGTACAATAAAAAAAGCAACGATACCAGGAACAAACCCTGCAACTGCCCAAGACATCCAAGTAATGTCTATTCCGAGATTTGCAGCAAATTTTTGACACATTGGATTACTCGCAGTGCCTGTCAAAAACATGGAAGATGCGATCAGATTCATGTAATAACTGTTTAAAGTTAAATAAGATCCTAATTTTCGATGTGTCTCTGGCTTGTCAGGAACTGAATCAAAACTAATCGCCATAGATTTCATAATTGGATAGATAATTCCTCCACCACGAGCAGTATTGCTCGGGATAGCCGGAGCCAGACAGACATCTGCTAAACCCAATCCATAAGCCAGTCCCAGCGAACTCTTTCCAAAAACACGAATGAAAAGAAAAGCAATCCTATTGCCCAGACCAGTTTTGATAAAGCCACGCGCGATAAAAAAAGAGATTCCTATCAGCCAGATAACTTTGTCGCCAAATCCAGTCAAAGCTTTAGTAATGGACTTACCCGCATCTCCAGGAGCCAAGACTTGAGTGAGTGCCGTAAACGCAATAGCCATCATACACATAGTCCCCATGGGCGCAGCTTTTAGAATGATACCGAGAATAGTGGCGGCAAAAATTGCAAATAAATGCCAAGCTTCTGGACGGACGCCTTTCGGTATTGGGATAAACCATAAAATGAGTGCTACCAGAATAGTAATGGCAACATTTTTAATACTGATTTCTTTCATGTTAAATGTAGTTTAATTGGTTAGAATCGACTCTGTACTTGAACGATAAATAAGTTTTTATTGAACTCAGAAGTATTCACAGTTTGCTTTTTATATCGGTCCAATTGCACCCCCAACTGTATCCTTGCCCCATAATTCTTTAAAAACTCTAACCCAAACATTGGCGTGTATGTTTGGTGTGCATTTGCGTGAAGCTTATAATTAGGATCAATGTATTCGTAACGACAAGATAGCTCGAAAGCACTTAAATTGAAATAATTCACTTCGTACCTCAAATTTGGAAGAAAATAAATTCCTCGAACTAAGTAATCACTCAATTTAGAGCTACGAGTATTTTCATTCAACGAATAATACAAATTATGATTAATTGCTTGTTTTGCCTCTAATTGCATATCCAGATTCCAGCGTTTAGCTAAGTTCACATGACCAGTCAAATCGACTCCAAATGCATGTACTTGCCGCTTCATGACTTCACCAATCCCCCCATTAATCCCCAGGTTGAAACCATACCTCTTCGAAAGTCCAAAGACCAATCTAGTAGCATACTGTTTACCGTTATCCATATCAACCACCTGATTCTTTCCATTTCCATTCACGACAGACAAAGAATAACTAAAAGGAACCTCACCGAGATTGGTCTCCCCCGTTGCAGCGACACCTATTTGAAAACTGGCCCAGCCCAGTTTGCCGAATTCGAGATACTGATTTGACCAGTCTAAAGATTTGATAATGTCGATGGGATAGGTTTCCTCAATACCAAACCACGGGCGAAACTGCCCCACAGTAATGGCCAGTTTGGGACTAAAAGTATATTTCAAATAAGCATTTTCAAGTACTTTTGTTTTTGGATCGCTTTTAAAATCGGCAAGATTAGCCAAAACAGCAACCTCAGTACGCTTACTAATTTGAGCACGCATTTGCACGCGCATATACTTCACCATAAAGTTATTATCGGTGCCCGTCCCGTCACTGTGATGCAGTCCATTGACATCCACATCTTTTGTTCCACTCACAAGATATCTCGCCTGAAATAAACCTTTGATCTGAAGCTTGGTATAAATTACATTATCTTTCACTTCCTTAATAGAATCTACTTTGCTCTGCTGTACCGCCGATACTTGCCCTTTAACTAGGTTACATAATAGCAAGCATGCAATAAGGATTGGAATATAGGGTCTCTTCATACCAAAATAAATGAACTTAACCAGTAGCCAGCACCACTTTTGCTGTTAATAATATTATTTCTTTGTGTTAGTCTTATAGAGACAACACAAAGCTTTAGAAAATGTTTTCTTATTTAATGAATTAATAATGGTAAGAAAATCAATCGAATCAGCATATATTAAAACTTAAATTACAAGTTTTTATGTAATTTCACGGCACGCATCACACCAGGAAACTTTTAAATCTGCAGATTCAGCTAATTATAAGTCTTTTGATGTACTTTTCATAGTCTGCATACATTATGCGATGAAACTCTTAGAATAAATAAATATTATGAAGGAAAAATTAATTAGGAATTGTACTATCGCACCATTACTTCTTATCATTACCTGTTTATCATTGCAGGTAGCTCATGCAGCTGACAAAGAAAAGCCAGCGATGTTTTGGACGTGGTTAGATTATAATGTAAATACAAACTTCGATTCCATTTGTCAGGAAATGAACTATCTAGGAATCGATGGTGTAATGTTAAATGCTGCGAGTCCAGACGAATATCGCGTAGCAATTCCAATTGCAAAAAAATACGGCATCCAAGTCATCGCATGGCTTTGGACAATGAACTTAGAACACGACAGAGACAAAGTGCTACAAGAGCACCCCGATTGGTTTAGCGTCAATCGTAACGGAAAAAGTTTGGCCGATACAACGGCATATGTGAGTTATTATAAGTTCCTGTCGCCTGTTGTTCCCGGCGTGAAGGAATACACTCGACAGAAAATTGAATCTTATTGTGAAGTTGAAGGACTTGCCGGTATCTCTATCGATTACAATCGCTATGTAGATGTTGTCCTTCCCACGACACTTTGGCCAAAATACAATATTGTACAGGATCGTGAATATCCAGCTTGGGATTACGGCTATCACCCCATCGCGATAGAAAAGTTTAAAAAACAGTATGGCTATGACCCTAGAGCACAAAAAGATCCATCAAATGATTTAAAATGGCGCCAATTTCGTTGTGACCAGATCACCGAGATAGCCAATATGATTGCTGAGATTGTCCATTCCCATGGTAAAATCATGGCTGCATCACCTTTCCCAACACCAAAAATGGCTGCACGCATGGTACGTCAAGACTGGGGGAAGTGGAATTTAGATCTAGTTTTTCCAATGGTGTATAGCAATTTCTATACGGAAGACTCAAGCTTTATTAGCGATTGTACGGTAGAAAATTTACGTGATAAGGGCGACAATACAACATTGTATTGTGGGCTGATGGCCAAAAATGATGCAGAAATACTGAGCGATATGGATGAGGCGTTGAACAATGGTGCGCAAGGAATCTCTATCTTCACTATCCACAACTTAAAAGATCCTGAGATCAAGAGAAAATTTAGCGCTTATACGGCCGCTGCAAAAGCAAGAAAAGCGCAAAATCATGGAACACTGACACACTCTACCAATGTAAAAATTGAAAATAATCCGTTCAAAAAAGACGGAATAATGAAGTTAGTAAATCAAAAGATACAAGACTTAGTTCGTTCTGAAAACCCCGCAGCACGCCAGATCGTGTTATCAAAATATAAGAAAATTGATGCTTACGATGTCACGAGAAAATACCTCGTAACGGATAAGATAAGTAAAAAGAGCTTTTACGTGACTTTCTTTTTCTATGGAGAAATACTCTCAGGCTGGAATGTCGACCCCGTGCCAAGTACTGTCTAATTATCCATATAGTAAAAGATGCTAAAATTTACATATTTCAGCATCTTTTAATTTTTCATGCACTGTTCCCTATCTTTGCAATGGACAAATAATTTAAAAATGAGAAAAAATTTCAGATTAATAGCCTGCATAATCGGTCTGATATCTTGCGGATCAATCCCGGTATCCTTTGCTCAAAAGAATACTGAAAATCACTCGGGTACGAATAAAAGTGTAAAAATTGATAAGCCACTATTGGAAAAAATATGGACTACAAATAAAATGTCATTCAATGCAGGAAAAGTTGCTAATTACATTCCTGAATTAGGTAAAGCCAATGCAGCATCCTCAGCCCTTTCGGTTGTAAATAGCGATGGAACAATAGTGAATGTCGGTGATGTAAAACAGAGATTTACCATGCAGAGCATTTCAAAAATTGTTTCATTGATGGTTGCCGTATTAGATAATAGTGAACAGGATATTTTTAATAAGATGGGTTACTACGGCACAGAAAAGCCTTTCAATCACTTTGCTAATCTGGAAACTACGGGCAAGCCCCTCAATCCAATGATGAATGCTGGAGCTATTCTAACAACATCACTTATTAAAGGGAAAGGTGAAGAACCCTTTATTAAAATACTTGATATGATTCGATTTATAACCAACAATGAAGCTATTAATTACAGTAAATCTGTATACAACTCGGAAAGGGAAACTGGTCATCGAAACAGAGGCATGTTTTATATCATGCGCAGCAATGGACTTATTGAAACTGAGGGTGAAGACAAACTCAACAATTATTTTAAGCAATGCTCAATTGAGGTAACAGCTGAAGATCTGGCTAAAATAGGATTCTTTTTTGCCAATCATTGCATACGCTATGATGGAAATAGAAAATACTACAATCCAAGCCTGTCCCAACTTATCTTATCACAGATGCTTATTGCGGGAATGTATGAATTCAGCGGAGAGTACGCCAGAACTGTCGGTCTTCCTAGCAAATCTGGAGTTGGCGGCGGTATTGCAGTAAGTGTACCGAATAAAATGGGTATTGGTGCGTATAGTCCAGCACTGGATCAAAATGGCAACTCTGTTGCAGCATATCGTATGATATTGGATCTAGTGAAAGAAAAATCACTAAGTCTCTTTAATTAAATTTTTGTCTATCCTAGCAGATCAAGGATGTATTTAAGCATAGAGAAACACCACACGGTCACCACAAAAAAGAACCCCGCCTAGCGGGGTCCATTCAAACAAACAACTTATTTCCAGCCTCCTCCCAAATCTTTATAGATATTGACAACAGCATTGAGCTGCTGCTTCTTTGTTTCTATCAATTCAAGCTTTGAATCCAGTACATCACGTTGTGTCATTAAAACCTCCATATAGTCTGCCCTCGCTGATTTAAATAGATCGTTGGACACGGTGACGGAATTATTAAGGACCTCAACTTGCTTTGTTTTGAAATTGTAGCTGCGACCAAGGTTTTCAATATTTGAAAGTTGAGTAGAGACTTCTAAGTAAGCATTCAGAATTGTTTTTTCGTAATTATAAACAGCCTGTATTTGTTTTGCGTTGGCCGTATTAAATTCTGCTTTAAGCCCATTTTTATTAATCAATGGTGCCGCAAGCTCCCCGATTAAATTGTATAAAACTGATTCCGGCATCTTGAACAAGTACGAAGGTTTAAATGCCTGTAAACCCAAAGCAGCCGAAATCTCCAGAGAGGGGTAAAACTCTTTCCGTGCAATACTTACATCCAATTTGGCTGCAGCGAGTTCATACTCTGCTTCTCGGATGTCAGGTCTATTGCTTAAGAGTTGGCTGGGTAAACCTGTCTGAACCTTCGCCGGGATCAAATCTACAAAACTACTTTGATCGCGCTTAATCTCCTGCGGAAAACGTCCCAGCAGAAAATTAATACGATTTTCTGTTTCCTTGATCTGTTGTCTAGTTTCAAACTCCATGCCCTTGGTTTTCAAAACCTCAGCCTCAAACTTTTGCACCGCAAGTTCAGTTACACGGGCTGCCTGTTTCTGCAGTCGTATTACCGCAAGCGCATTGTCCTGTAATTCAATATTCTGTTTGATAATAGTCAATTGATTGTCCAATGCCAATAATTCATAATACGAGCGGGCAACTTCAGCAATAAGACTACTCAATACAAAATTTTTCCCCTCTACTGTAGCAAGATAACGATTGAGCGCAGCTTGCTCGCCATCTTTTAGTTTTTTCCAAACGTCAATTTCCCAACTTGCGTACGCGCCAATAGTCAAATCTCCTAGCGGATCGGGCATTTCTTTTCCAGGCGCAATTTCTGTACTAGCATCACCGGCACCCTGGCTGGTATATCGTCCAACTTTTTCAACACCACCACCTGCACGTAGACCAACGGTAGGTTTTAATGCTCCTTTCCGTAACAAAATATCATTCTTTGCAATTGCCAATTCCTGCAATGTAACATTCAACTCCTGATTATTTTTCAACGCTGTATCTATCAATACAACTAAATTTGGATCCGTAAAAAATTCACGCCACTTAACCGACGCTGTGTTCGTTGTATCTGATTTAACGACATCTATATACTGGTTAGGAACAAACTTATTCTCCTGTATTGATGTCGCTTTAGGGACTTTACATCCCGTCACTGCTGCTGAAAGCGAAAATGCAATGACCCATTTTATTTTGCTGCGATTAGTCATTATTATCAAGTTCTTCAGTTAATGGATTTTCATCTTCGTGTTTAATAAGCTTACGTTTGGAGGCAATGGTTCCGAAGATATAGTATAAGCCTGGTATCACCAAGATACCGAAAACGGTCCCAAACAACATACCCCCCGCAGCAGCTGTACCAATCGTACGGTTTCCTATCGCACCAGGCCCTGAAGCCATAACCAATGGAATCAGCCCTGCGATAAAAGCAAAAGATGTCATCAAGATTGGTCTAAACCTTACTTTTGCTCCGTCCAAGGCAGCTTCAATAATGCTCAATCCTTGCGAATGCCGTTGAGCAGCAAACTCAACAATCAAAACTGCATTCTTGCCAAGTAGCCCGATAAGCATGACCAATGCGACCTGTGCATAAATATTATTTTCCAACCCCAATAGCTTCAACAGTAGAAATGCGCCGAAGATTCCAATTGGTAAAGAAAGTAACACCGCAAAAGGCATTATAAAGCTCTCATATTGAGCAGAAAGAATTAAATAAACGAAGCCGAGACAGATCAAAAAGATGTAAATCGCCTGATTTCCACGCCCTACTTGATCCTTGGAGATACCAGCCCAGTCAATACCATAGCCCCGGGGTAAAGTTTTGGCCGCGACTTCATTAATCACTTGAATCGCTTCACCACTACTGTAGCCGGACGCGGCAGAGCCTGAAATTTCAGAGGCCAAATACATATTGTGCCGCGTGATCTCAGAAAGACCGTACACCTTCTCCATATGCATAAATGCTGAAAATGGGACCATTTCATCCTTTTCATTCTTCACATACAGCTTTAAGATATCTTCTGGCAAGGCCCTATATTGTGGCAAAGCCTGAACCATAACTTTGTATTGACGGTCGTATTTGATAAAATTCGTTTCGTAGTTACTACCGACCAAAGTGGAGAGTGTATTCAGCGCATTGTCGATCGTAACACCCTTTTGTTGCGCTAGATCATTGTCTATATGCAACATGTACTGTGGAAAACTCGCACTATAGAACGTAAATACGGATGATAATTCAGGCCTTCTGTTCAATTCACGTACGAAATCCTTACTTACCGTTTCCATTTTTTTGTAATCGCCAGAACCGGCTTTGTCTAGAAGACGAAGCTCAAATCCACCCGCAGCACCATAACCTGGTACAGCAGGCGGTTGGAAAAATTCGATGGATGCCCCTGGTATATTTTTGGCGGCAGCCTCAAGCTGCTCAATAATCTCCTGTGAAGACTCTTTACGATCCTCCCAGCTTTTGAGATTGATCAAACAAGTTCCTGTATTCGCACCTGTGCCTTCGGTTAGGATTTCATAACCCGCTAATGAAGATACGGATTGCACACCATCTATATTTTCCGCTTCTTTTTGCAAGGTTTGAGCAGCCAAATTCGTCCGTTCCAATGTTGAGCCTGGAGGCGTTTGAATAATGGCATAGATCATCCCCTGATCTTCATTGGGAATAAAACCTGCAGGAACAGAATTGTTCAAAAAATATGCACCAATACAAAAGCCAATCAAGACTATAAATGTAAATAACCGTTTATCTAAAATGCCTTTCAACAAGTAAACATATTTGTTGGACATCTTATCGAACAATCTATTGAAAGAATCCAGAAATTTATCGATTATGGATTTCTTTCTTGGCTTGCCATGACTATTCTTCAGCATGATCGCACACAGCGCAGGCGTTAAAGTTAATGCAACAACACCGGACAAAATAATTGAAGTTGCCATGGTAATGGAAAACTGCCGATAGAATATACCTACGGGACCTGACATAAAAGCAACGGGGATAAAAACTGCTGCCATGAGAAACGTGATTGCGACAATGGCCCCACTGATTTCATGCATCGCTTTTTTAGTAGCCTTGTAAGCTGAAATATGAAGTTCTTCCATTTTCGCATGCACCGCTTCAATAACAACAATCGCATCATCCACAACCACACCTATGGCAAGCACCAGGGCAAATAAGGTGATCAAGTTGATTGTAATACCAAAAAACTGCATGAATAAAAATGATCCGACCAAGGAAACTGGCACTGCAATGGTTGGAATCAACGTGGAGCGCCAGTCGCCCAAGAAAAGGAAAACGACAATAGCGACAAGCACAAATGCTTCCAATAACGTATGAACTACTTTTTCCATGGATGCATCCAAAAACTTGGAAACGTCGTAACTAATTTCATAATCGAGTCCCTTCGGAAAAGATGCCTTCAACTCTTTCATTTTGCTTTTTACATCTTGAATGACCTGAGATGCGTTACTTCCATAAGATTGTTTCAAGACAATCGCCGCAGATGGCTTTCCGTTCAGAGTTGAATAGATATCGTACATCGCCGAGCCAAACTTGATATCCGCAACGTCTTTTAAACGTAGCATTTCGCCATTTTCGCCCGCACGTAAAACGATATTGCCATAACCTTCAGTTGTGGTAAAGCGTCCTGGGTATTTCAATACATATTCGAAAGATTGGGAGGTCATACCGGACGATTCACCAGCTTTACCCGGTGAAGCTTCTAAACTCTGTTCGGATAAGGCTTTCATCACCTCTTCTGCTGATATCTTGTAGGCCGTCATACGATCGGGTTTCAACCAAATACGCATGGCTAATTCACGCGTTCCAAGAATATTTGCCACCCCAACACCATCTACACGACGCAATTCGGACACAATGTTCATGTCCGCATAGTTATACATAAAGTTTCCATCCAGCTCTTTATCTTTACTATAGAGATTAATGTACATCAACATATTAGACTCCTCACGTGTAATTTTTACACCTTCACGCACCACAATTGGTGGAAGTTTATTGACGACTGAGGCCACACGGTTCTGGACATTTAAGGATGCCTGATTAGGATCGGTACCTAAGTTGAAGACCACTTGGATACTCGCTTCACCGTCGTTACCCGCATCAGAAGCCATATATTTCATGCCCGGAACTCCATTAATTGCCCGCTCTAAAGGAATGATAACTGATTTAATCATCAACTCACCATTTGCTCCTGGGTACTCGGCAGTAATATTGACCTTCGGTGGCGATATCGAGGGGAATTGCGTTACAGGAAGCTGCACCATAGAAAGCACACCCAAAAACACAATGATCAGTGATATAACGATCGAAAGTACTGGTCTATTTATAAAACGACTAAACATAAGAATTTAAGTGTAAGGGTCTATTCTGTTTTTAATTTCAAATTGGAAATGGCATCTTTAGGTTGCACGAAGCTGTAACTGATCTTCTCATCTTCCTTCGCTTTCTGAATACCATCCAATAAAAATTTATCGTCTTTTTTAAGACCGCTCGTTACCACATACAGATCAGGTAAAGAGTTGCCAATGGTAATATGACGCGCTTTTAATTTACCATCCTTATCGACTACATACACATATTTACGGTCCTGCATTTCATAAGTTGCTTTCTGCGGAATAATTAAAACCTGTTTCAACGGGAAATTCATGACCACCTTGCCGCTCTCGCCATGTTTTAAAAGACGGTTTGGATTTGGAAACTTCGCTCTAAAAGCAATATTGCCTGTTTCACTATTAAATTCACTTTCTATCGTCTCCACCATACCGCTCTGCGAAAATAGCTCGTTATTAGCAAGCAGTAGACCAACGTGGGAATCTCCACGTTTACTTACATTCGTTTGATAGCTCAAATATTCTGGTTCGGAAACATTAAAATAAACCAGCATCTCGCTATTGTCGGAAAGACTGGTTAATAATTCACCTTCATCCACCAAACTTCCCAGTTTCAACGGAATACGGTCGATAGTTCCGTCAAAAGGTGCTCTGATTTCTGTAAAGGAAAGATGCAATTTCGCAATCGCTGCCTCAGCCTTAGCCTGTTCAAGCTTTGCTTTAGCCATCGCTAATTCATTGGGCGATACGACGTTTTTATCGGCTAGCGTCTTTGTGTTTTGAACCTCAATTTCTGCCACATTCACCTCTGCTGATGATTTACGGTATTCTGCCTCATACATCTTCGGCATAATCCTAAAAAGTAGTTGCCCTTTGTGGACAAATTGTCCTTCGTCGACGAATATCTGTTCTAGATATCCTTTCTCTTGAGCTCTGAGCTCAATATTACGGAAAGATCTGATCTGAGAAACAAAATCCTTACGGATAGTGGTATCCATTTGCACAGGCGAGGTAGTAGTGAATTTCTCTTTTTCTTCCTTTTCTTCCTTTTTGGAAGTACACCCGATTTGGCATATGGTAATTGCCAAACTAGCGAGCATAAATACTCTTTTCATTTGTAAGCGTCTAATTAAAAAATAAGTTTGATTGTTTGTTGTGCCGGATGGTGAAATGACCTCTGCTCGGGCTAATGGTCGCTCAGACTTGCCTATAAGTGTGCAAATTGGATGCAACTAAAAGGAATATCCATCAGGATATCCACCAAAGCATACGAAATTTCGAAGGTTATGTATTAAATTCTCCAGTTTTGTTGAAGAACATATCTTTGAGGGAAAAGATAGGCGATGAAATTGCAAAAAGGAATTTTCTTTGCAAATCGAAAAACAAAAATAAAAAGGACAATTGCAAAGAGCAGCAGCGAAACAAGTTGGGATGTGGCATGCAAATCTTTGGTCAATTGAAAATTTTCATAATCAAATTCCGCTATAACAGGGTTATCGTCGTGTATACTACCATACACAAGCGGGTCGATGTGATCAGCTGATGCGTCAATATACTGCTGTAAATCGGCGTGATTGTGCTGATGCATAAAACTAACGGCCGGCCGATCGGATTCAATGAGCACAGCATGGCTATTACTGCTTCTTATAACTAAGAAGCATAAGAAAAAGAATATGGTAATAACCGTTTTCATTGCGGAGCAAATATACTAGCGTACAAACGAATTTATTGATCTTTAACAAATTTTAACAAAACAATTACAATTGGAAGATTCTTCCTAGAAAACACTGAGTTGCAACCCCGGTGGATTCTTTCTCTGAGGCACTGCTTCCCCGTACACTGTCCTCCCACCGTATTTCCAGGAATCTCGCTTTTCTTCCGCGATAATTTGCTGAATATCAAACTGTGGCTCAAAATTTCTTTCACTATCCAACACCACCTGATGTAATTTGTGGACGGACTTCAATTTGTCTCCATGACCCAATTTAGATTTTTCAATGCCTTTTTTCAAAATCTGAATACTTTCATCGTAAATAGTTAATGGAACCGGAAATGGATGTCCATCCTTACCCCCATGAGCAAACGAAAATCGAGCCGGATCTTTAAATCGGGATGGTGCGCCATGAATTACTTCGCTGACTAAGGCTAATGATTGCAACGTACGGGGGCCAATCCCCTTTAAAAGAAGTAGATCTTCAAAATCAATTAGTGGACTTTCGCGAGCAACGTATAACATCGCGCCCAATCTTTTTAGATTGACATCCGATGCACGTACATCGTGATGAGATGGCATGACCAATTTAGCGAATTCTTGTATAACTTTAAACGAATCCTCTCCCACCAACGTCATAATACCCGCTCTATTTGCTGCCGCTTCAGCAGCCGTTAAATTGAGGATAATACCCTGTGAAGGACCGGTGATACCCGCATGCGGTTCCTCTACAAACGATTTGATCTTTTCAGAATGCCAATGGTAACGACGGGCAGTCCCATCTTTTTCATGCATACCTTGCTGCACGACTGACCAATTGCCATTATCTGCCACGACAAAATTATGTAAATACAATTGGTAACCGTCTTGAATGGCTGTGTTATCCACCTTCGCAACAAGCTTACTACTGCGAATCAAATCGTTACCATTTAATCCAATCCGATCAGAAACCTGAAGCAGTTCTTGTGGGGTTTGCATGGACAACTTCCCTTTTCCGCCGCAGATGTAGAGTCCCAATGACTTGGCGTCAGGATTAATGGCGCGTTTTAATGCACCCATAACAGCCGTTGTAATCCCCGAGGAATGCCAGTCCATGCCAAGAACAGCTCCAAAGCTTTGAAACCAAAAGGGATCAGCAAGCCTCCTTAAAACCTCATCCTTTCCATAATCCATGAGCATAACTTCCACGATTGAACGCCCTAGAGAAGCCATACGCTCGTAAAGCCACGCAGGTACTTTACCAAAATGCAATGGAAGGTCTGCAGTACCGGATTTCCTCATATTAAACTAAATTTATTAGCACAAATCTATCTCTTTTATTTTTAAAAAGCGAAAAAGGCTAGAATTTATCTAGCCTTTTCATTGTATGAGTAATGATACGTTGCCGACAACTATCGCTTCCTGCTCACTGGCATCACACCGTATATAGCATTTCCACTACTTACCCGTTAGCGCCGACAATAATCCAACGCGGAACGAAGGATCCTTCTCCGAAAACTCAATAGAATGCTTGTAGGTATCAACGTTAAAGAAGAGTTCTGCCGGCTCAGCTTTCTTATTATCCAAGAATAATTTAAAGCTATAGGCCGTTTTTTTTGATAGGTCCGCATTCACCTTATTTGATGAAAATACATTCGGAAGAATCACATCCTTTGTAAAAGAATCAGTTGTCGTTGTCTGAAATAATTCACCTAAAGCTTTAATTAAATTATCAGACTGCGCACCTGACGACGAAATTCTAATTTTACCCTTTGTGAAACCAACATCATCACTGGGCTGACCATTTATGATACCGGCGGGAATAAAATCTACAACCTCAAACTTCGCTCCCACCGTATCCTGCTTGTAAAGAGATTTTGTAATATAGATACGACTTGAATCCGTTTTAACTTCATCAGTAATACGTAAGAAAAAATTCTTTTTCTCAGCTCCTGGAGCACCATTTGTAAACTGCTCGATTTTCACGCCATCAATTTTGTTCGCTGCTGTGGTATCGCTTCCATCAGTTTTCTTCTGATTGGAGTTTCCGCAACCAGCCATCAGCATCGTAGCGGTTGCAAGAAATACTATAGATTGAATCTTGTACATAATGAATTGTTTGTTATCAGTTATCAATGATTATTGCTCTTATAATATTACCATTATTACAGATAACAAACAACTATTATCAATGTTTTTATTTTATTTCAATAAAGCATCATATAAAATTTCCACAGGATGATAAGATTTTCGTCCGACCCCATCTTTGATTTGATGTCTACAAGAGGTGCCTGCTGCGGCAATCAAGGTGTCGGCTTCCGTTTTCCGTACAGCTGGTAACAAAACCAGCTCGGCAACTTTCATTGAAACGTCATAATGCTCGGCCTCATAACCAAATGAACCCGCCATACCACAGCATCCAGAAGGAATTGTCTCTACGCTAAAATTCGTCGGAAATGACAATACCTGTTCCGTAACAGTAACCAGATGGAAAGCCTTTTGGTAACAGTGACCATGAAGCTTGATTTTTCTTGCTGTTGTTGTAAACTGTTCCGGGCGAATACGTCCTGCTTTCATCTCAGTCAGTAAAAATTCATCAATCATCAGCGCATTTTTAGCTATGTTTTGCGCCTCAATACGAATATCGTCATCCACCAGGCTTAAATATTCATCTCTAAACGTAATGATACCGGATGGTTCAACCCCTAAAAGCGGTGTTTCGTCGGTTATTAATCCTTTTAAAAAATGGATATTTTTATTGGCAATTTTCTTTGCTTCTTTCACAAAACCTTTAGAAAGGTAAGTCCGTCCACTTTGCACATGTTTTGGAATAATCACTTCATAGCCCAAGGCAATAAGTAATTTATACGCTGTAATACCGATTTCTGCATCATTATATTCGGTAAACTCATCCGAGAAAAGATAGACCTTACGCTTGGCATCCCTAATAGGACCTTGTGTTTTTACCCACTGGCTCAAGGTTGTTCCATTTACTGTAGGCAGCGAACGTTTAGGTGCAAACCCGACGGTTTTCTTGACCAAGCCAGACAGAAAATCATTTTTTACAACAAAATTATAAAGGGGTGCGACCCACGCCCCCAACTTCTGAGACTGCGTGAAATTAGCAATTAGTTTTGTTCTAAATCCGGCCCCATGTTCATCATAATAATGCTGTAAAAATTCTGCTTTCATTTTAGCCACGTCCACACTCGAAGGACATTCCGTTTTACAACCTTTGCAGCTCAAACACAGATCCATGACTTCTTTAATCTCTTCATGATCGAAACGGTTTTTCTTGGTGGAATTTGTTAAAAACTGTCTTAACATATTCGCTCGTGCGCGTGTAGTATCTTTTTCATCACGCGTAGCCATAAACGAAGGACACATTGTTCCACCAGTAATTTCAGTCTTCCGACAATCTCCCGAGCCTGAACACTTCTCTGCCAATCGAAGAATAGACTCCTCTTTAGAAAAATCGAAATAGGTTTTTATTTCTGTCCGGTTGCTATCATTATCATAACGGAGGTGAGAATCCATTGGCGGTGTGTTGACAATTTTATTTGCGTTAAAAACCCCCTTTGGATCAAAGATAAATTTAACTTCTTCAAGTAATTTGTAGACTTTATCGCCGAGCACCTTGCCAATAAACTCTCCGCGAAGACGACCGTCACCATGCTCGCCACTCAATGAGCCATTATATTTCAAAACTAGGTCACTGGTTTTTTCAAGGATAGAACGAAAAGTACGCTTCCCTGCTGGCGTTTTCAAATTTACGAATGGTTCAATATGCAATTCGCCTGCGCCAGCGTGCGCGTAGTATGACGCATGCACACCCTCTTCCACCAAAAGCTTTTGAATATCACTCACATAAGCAGGGAGATCTTCAGGCGACACCGCACAATCCTCAATCAAATTTACGGGCTGACTATCACCCGGTAAATTACGAATGAGCCCCAGTCCCGCTTTGCGTACATCCCAAACTAAATTCGTCTGCTCTATACCCGTAATATAGGGATAAGCATAACCTAGGCCACGTGCAACGAGATCGGCTTTCAGCGCCATCGCTTTCGCTGCTGTTTCGGCCGCTGTATGCCCTCTAAACTCCACAATCAATAGCGCTTGCGGATCGCCCTCTATAAAAAAACGATTATACTTGTACGTTGGATGCCCAACCGTAAAATCCATGATGTATTTATCCACTAATTCTGAAGCTTCCGGCTTGTGCGCTAAAGCCACAACATTACCATGCATACATTCTACCATATCGGCGAAATGAACACAGAGCAAACCTAGTTCAGGAGGAGGCAAGGGCATTAACTTAAGTTTAGCTTCTATAACGACAGCCAGCGTACCTTCAGAACCCGCCAATAAATTACACATATTAAAAGGAGCCGAACGATCACTTAAAATATCCAGCGCGTAGCCTGTATTTCTTCTTGTGATCGATCGCTTTGGATAGCCGGTTTCAATTGCGCTTAAATGCTGAGGATTGGTCAACAATGAATTCATATGACGATAAATATCCCCCTCGCGGCCAGTCAATAATAATTTATTAAAATAAGCCGCTTCGTCTAAGGTTTCAAATGCCACCTCAGAGCAATCATCCAAGATTACATTTGCTGAAATCAAATTGTGCCGTGTATCGCCCCAGACGATCGAATGCAGGCCCGAAGAGTTATTACCAATCATTCCGCCTATCATGGCGCGACTCGCGGTTGAAGTTTCAGGACCAAACATCAGCCCAAAAGGCTTAAGATAGTTGTTTAAGTCATCGCGAATCACCCCCGGTTGAACTCGAACCCATTGCTCTTCAACATTAAGCTCAATAATATGGTTAAAATAACGGGAAATATCCATAATAATACCATGGCCGACTACCTGGCCTGCCAAGGAAGTGCCGGCAGTACGTGGTATGATAGTAACCTTATTCTGTCGCGCAAAATCAATTAATTTTTTAATATCATCAATATCTGCGGGTATCGCTACGGCCAACGGTTTTTCCTGATAGACAGACGCATCGGTCGAATAGGCTAGCAACATCGTTTGGTCCTTAGTTTCATGGGTATAATAGAGCTCCCCTTTGAGTTGTGAAGCTAATGAGGCTAATTGATTCTGATCTTTCACTTAATCTGCATTTAAAGTATAGAACAAATCTAGTCAAATTTATGCATTGGTAAAAGAGTAGAATGCAAGAAATAACCAAATCAAAAGCAAAAAACGCACAAAAACGCAAACAGGAACATTTGCCATAAATGATAATTATATTTCGTTCCTTCCAACAATGCTTGTATTTTTGTAGCACTACATCATTTAAATTAACGATTGATATTCTTATATGCGTAATCTATTCCTTCGCTATACGCTCCATTCAGATTTTATTATATATACGATTCGCGTACTAATTGGATTCCTTATCGGTTATCCTTTATTTGTATCCTTTCCCCAATATTCTGTTTCTTGGACCCTTATCTCGATTATACTGGTGATTTCTCCACAAGAGAATGAATCAAAAAAAATAGCGATCGATCGGGCCAAATCCAATTTCATAGGATCCGCCATTGGACTGAGCTTATATTTTGTTCCGATCCAGCAACTTTACGCAATGGTAATCGGTATCCTGGCCTCGTTGATTACTTGTAAAGTACTCAACATTATAGCTGTAGCGAGGACATCGATGGTTGCGCTAATTATAGTCTATCTGCATGAACAGGAAAGCCGCTCCTACTTCGCTGCCTTAGATCGCTTTGGTTGTGTTTGTTTAGGTTGTTTAATCGGACTGAGCGTCATACTTTCAACAAGAAATATTATTTTGAAATTAAGAAAACGATACATTTTTTGATCTTAAACTCTGCTCACTAAAAGACAATATATTTATTTTCAGACCATTAACACATTCGATCAAATCAAAGTACCACCATATTCGAACAATATTCACTAACACCAGCAAAACAACAGAATTATATTCATTATTTATTATAATATTTTGAATTTTATACTTTATTGCATACCTTTGCGGTCGAAATGACAAAAGTAGAATATAATTTAGATCAGGTCGATTACAGAATCTTGCGTTTAATGCAGGACAATGGACGTATCAACAACGCCGATATCGCCAGAGAGCTGGGAATGGCACCTTCTGCGATTCTAGAACGGGTAAAAAAGCTCGAGCAAAAAGAGGTAATTTTAAAATACAGTGCAAAGATCAATCCTGCAGCGGTCGATCAAAAACTTTTATCATTTATTTTCATAAAAGCCAATGATATCATTGGTGAACAAACAGTTGGGTTGGCACTTGCCGAAATTCCTGAAGTACAGGAAGTACATGACATTGCAGGTGATGATGGTTACCTGATTAAAGTAAGAACTGCAGATTCGAACGGATTAGTTGATCTAATGCGAAATACTTTAAGTAAAGTGGAAGGGATCATCTCCACCCGTACTACAATTGTACTTCAAACTGTTAAGGAAGATCAGCAGGTCGTAATACC
This sequence comes from Sphingobacterium sp. UBA3549, assembly GCF_002376635.1. NCBI lineage: Bacteria > Pseudomonadati > Bacteroidota > Sphingobacteriia > Sphingobacteriales > Sphingobacteriaceae > Sphingobacterium > Sphingobacterium sp. UBA3549. The sequence continues at coordinate 79,455 of NZ_DFOE01000036.1, forward strand.
TGAGTAATAGAAAGGAAGTTTAATCATGTTGCAAGGACAAAAAAAGGCCGCTAACCCGTTGATGGTTGTTGTCGCCTATATCATTATTTATGTTGTATGGGGATCCACCTTTTTCTTTATAGAAAAGGCACTACATAGTTTTCCACCATTTATTTTAGGTTCGTTTCGATTTGTTACAGCCAGCGCAATTCTAATGACATATTGCGCAATGAAAGGTTATAAATTGTTTAATAAGCGATCCGTTCAGGAAGCAACAATCGTAGGATTTCTATTGCTTTTTGTCGATATGGCTGGGGTTATCTGGGCCGAACAATATGTTTCAGGTGGTGTTGCTGCCATTATTGCTGCAGCAGCAGCGATCTGGTTTATTTTATTGGATAAACCCAAATGGAAAGAAAATTTCAGCAGTATTAGCATGGTTTTAGGTGTCGCGTTAGGCTTCTGTGGAGTGGTGATGTTATTCGCTGAACAGATTATGTCGACCAATGATAATACCGATGGAACACTTAAGGTGATCGCCCTATCTATTTTAGTATTAGGTTCTATCGCTTGGACCGTAGGGTCTTTGATTTCCAAATATTTCAAAAAATCTGAGAAACAAGAGGAAGAGGATTTACATGTCATGGTGAAGACCGCTTGGCAAATGGTTACTGCAGGTATACTCTTTAATATCACCGCCCTTTTCACCGGTGAGTATACAACATTTACGCTAAGTAGCGTGGCACCGGTGGACTGGTTCAATTTGGGCTACCTAATTACTTTTGGCTCAATCCTCGCCTTTAGCTCCTATATTTGGTTACTACAGGTTCGCCCCGCAATGGAAGTTAGTACGTATGCCTATGTGAATCCAATCATTGCACTTATTTTAAGTCATTTTTTCACTTCGCATGTAGTGACCTCATTGCAGATTTTCGGACTAGCTGTGATCTTATTTTCAGTCTTGTTAATGAACTGGAAAGCGTATCGAGCCAAACTGTCCGCGCGTAGCAAAAGTAGAAAAGTTCTCCAACCAGAGAATAAGTTGGATACCAACCCTATCGCTGAGTCGGAATTAGTACACTAGGTTGTTATTTTTCTAATTATATGGACAAAGCTTAACATACGATGTTAAGCTTTTGTTGTTTTTAAAAATTAGCTAACATTGGATAAGATTTGTTCATATATAATTGGCTAACTTTGCCCAATATTTGGTTAAACGAAAAAAGAATGAAGATATCAAAGCAAATTGCCTTTATTGGTAGCCTTGGATTCGGTTCGCTTTTGATGGTTGCCAGTTGTAGCAAGCAGCTCCATCCAACGCAGAAAGATTTCCAACAATATCATATCAATAGCGATATGCAAGCTGATCCTACAGTCGTATCAATCTACGAGCCCTTCAAACATAAAATGGAAGTTGAGATGAATCGAGTGATAGGACATGCAGACAAAGCGTTGACAAAAGAGAAGACGGCAGAAACATTAATGGGCAATTTTTTTTGTGAAGCCTTGTTGTGGATGAGTGAACACAATGCCCATAACCCTGCGGATTTAGCATTTGCTACTAAGGGTGGAATCCGAAATGATCTGAAAGCAGGCGATATTACCGTTGGACATATTTTCGAGGTGATGCCTTTCGAAAACACTTTAACAATTCTCGAACTCAAGGGAAGTCAAATTCGTCAACTTGCAGACTATATCGCCTCAACACATGGTCAACCCATCGCTGGGATGACGTTGACCATTACAGGCAACAAAGCCCAGGACATTAAAATCAAAGGTTTAGCAATTGAAGACAATAAGTTGTATAAATTGGTAACCTATGATTATCTCGCTAATGGTGGCGACAACCTGACACTGTTGACACAATCTGTATCACGGGCAAATTATCCGCAGCGGATGCGTGAAGGACTGATTGAATACGTGAGTGAATTAACGAAAGAAGGCAAAAAAGTAAATGCAGAATTAGATGGAAGAATTAAAATCAATTAACCGAAGATCATTTATCAAGCAAGTTGGTGGATTTTCTGCTGCAGTTGCATTGGGGTCACTTCCTTTTCAAGCTAACGCTAAGAGCAAAAAAGTAAAACTTACAATCTTACATACCAACGATGTGCATAGCCGCATTGAACCTTTTCCTATGGATGGTGGCAAATATCAAGGATTGGGTGGTGTGGCTCGCCGAAGCACGCTTATCAATAAAATTCGCAAAGAAGAAGAACACCTCCTATTATTAGATGCGGGCGATATGTTTCAAGGTACACCCTATTTTAATCTATTTGGAGGTAAGCTGGAGCTGGATCTCATGACGAAATTGGGGTATGACGCTGGGACATTTGGAAATCACGAATTTGACAATGGACTGGACGGACTTGTGAAATACCTGGACCATGCTAAATTTCCGTTTTTAACGGCCAATTACGACTTTAAAGGAACAGTATTGGAAGGAAAAACCAGCGATTACACCATATTTCATAAGGGTGGTATAAAAATCGGTGTATTCGGGCTCGGTGTAGATATCGAGGGATTGGTAGATCCCAATAACTTTAAGGGAATGAAATATCTGGATCCAATTGAGGTATCCAAAAAGGTGGTAAAGATACTCAAGGAAAAACATAAATGCGATCTCATCATCTGTCTGTCGCATTTAGGTTACCAATATGAAAACGATAAAGTGTCGGATTTGGTGCTTGCAACTAAAACATCAGATATCGACTTAATTATAGGCGGGCATACGCATACATTTTTAAATGAACCCACATTAGTTACCAATTTAAAAGGTACGAAGACCGTTGTGAATCAAGTCGGTTTTGCAGGGATTAATCTGGGGAGGATTGATTTCATTATGGAGCCGGGTTCCAAAAAGAAACAAATGGTGGCGAGCACCTATCAAGTCGATCCTACAATTCCAGCGTCCATGTTGGCATAATTTGATTCACTATTCATAAATGCCAAATTGACTAATCAATTTGGCATTTTTTTTCAAGACAACAAGAAGACTTATAGACTTAAAACACGAGGTTTATATAAGCTGATTTACCCTTTAATGAAAAGAATTTTATCAATATACCTAGACTCCTTTAGAGGACTCTCACAAGCTGCATGGCTGCTTGCTATCGTCATGCTGATCAATAGAATGGGAAGCATGGTGATTCCATTTCTCGGCCTTTACATGACCAGAGTTTTGCACTTCGATATAAAACAAGTCGGAATTGTTTTGATGTGTTATGGCGTTGGCTCCGTCTGTGGATCTTACATAGGAGGCTGGCTGACCGATCGAATTGGTAGTTTCAAGGTTCAGTTCGGAAGTCTTGTGTTGGCCGCTCCTTTATTCCTACTGATACCATACTTTAAAGAGGTACAGTCGCTATCAATCATGATTTTTACGTTAAGCTTGATTTTTGATGCTTTTAGACCTGCAAACTCCGTCTCAGTAGCAAGTTACGCTAAACCCGAAAATATCACCCGCGCCTTTTCATTGAATCGTTTGGCTATCAATCTGGGCTTCTCGATCGGTCCAGCGGTGGCAGGTTTTCTAGCATCCATCTCTTTCAATTGGATATTTTATGGAAATTCCCTTGCCGTTCTCTGTGCAGCAATAATTTTCTTTGTCTTTTTTCATAAAAGACAAAAAAGAAGCGATATCAGATCAAAAAAAGAGACTACACCTGATAATGAAATGCCTCAAAAAGGACGAAATCCTTATACCGATGTGCCATTTATCCTATTCAATATCTTTTGTTGTATCTTCTCTTTTTGTTTTTTTCAGCTGATCACTACCTTACCGATATTCTATCGAGAAGTTCACCATTTGAATGATCACCAAATTGGATTTCTGCTTGGATGGAGCGGCTTCGTCATTGTGTTATTAGAAATGTTTATTGTTCATATTGCCGAGAAGAGATTTTCATTAATTAGCACACTCGTCTTTGGAACATTTTTATGTGCCATTTCATATGCTATGCTAAATTTTACTGGTGGACTTGCTTGGTTATATTTCACATTTTTTATTTTTGGATTGGGAGAAATGCTCACATTGCCTTTTATGGCAACCGTTTCTGTCAATCGGTCTTCCCCGAAAACCCAAGGAGCCTACATGGGCTTCAACTCACTGGCCTTTTCAGCTGCAAATATTTTTTCGCCAATCCTGGGCACAAGTATTGTTGATTCCTTTGGTTTCACAACGCTATGGTGGGCAACTGCATTGAGTTTATCCGTTACAGCCATTGGGTTCTATTTGGTTTTGAAATGGATGAGATAGCTTAAATTGAGTCAATATAAAGGGCGTATTCCATTTTGCAATACGCCCTTTTTTAATTGATCTCATGAACAAACTACCAAATTTTAATCCGCTTATTCACAGGAACAAACATTTTGTCTCCCTCCTTGGTATTCCAAGCTTTGTGAAAAGCGTCCAGGTTAATAATCGGCGCAAAAGCACGATACTGCGCTGGAGAATGGGGATCGGTCTTCACTTGGTTGACCACAAACTCATCCGTTGTTTTGGTCCTCCAAATAGTTGCCCAAGAAAGGAAGAAGCGTTGATCTTGTGTAAACCCATCTATCAATCCAGGATTGCCCTTATCTTTCAAATAAAGTTGCAAGGCATCAAAAGCGACAGATGAGCCGCCCAAATCACCGATGTTCTCGCCCAATGTGAAACGACCGTTTACAAAAACTCCTGGCACAGGTTCATAAGATTCAAATTGACGGACCAATGCATCTGCAGCGGCTTCAAATTTTGCCTTATCACTATCGCTCCACCAGTTGTTCAGATTTCCATTCCCATCATATTTAGCACCCTGATCGTCAAAGCCGTGTGAAAGTTCGTGACCAATTACCGCACCAATACCACCGAAATTAACAGCTGCATCGGCCTTGTAATCATAGAACGGAGGTTGAAGAATAGCCGCGGGAAAGACAATTTCGTTAAACAATGGACTATAATAAGCGTTTACAGTTTGCGGGGTCATCCCCCATTCAGACTTGTCCACTGGCTTATCTTGTTTAGCCAAATTTTGATAAAATGCCCATTTGCTTGATGCCAATACATTTTCATACAACGACGTACCCACTTCAAGTTTGCTATAATCTTTCCACTTATCTGGGTAACCAATTTTAACTTTAAACTTAGCCAGTTTTTCCAAAGCCTTTACTTTTGTGTCGTCAGACATCCAGGTCAAGTCCTTGATATGCTGGCCGAATGCTTTAATCAGATAGCTTACAAGCTCCTCAGCCTCGGCTTTAGCCTTTGGAGGAAAGCTTTCTTTCACATATAATTTACCCAATAGCTCTCCCGCGATGGAGTTAACAAACTCTACGCCGCGCTTGTCTAGCGCACGTTGTTCTTTTTGTCCTTTTAACTTACGCCCCCAAAAATCAAAAGACAGATCGTTTAATTCTTGCGTAGTGTACGACGCCGCGTTATTTAGCACATGAAATGTCAATAACTCTTTAATCACCGGTAAATTTTTAGGATTGAAAACTTTGTCAAGATTTTCATAGTATTTTATTTCCGGTATAATAACCGTGTCAGCCTTAAAACCGACGTCATTTAAGTATTTTGCAATATCGATATTCTTCACGATTTTTTTCAGATCCGCAACAGCGATCGGATTATACCGGCCATTGGCATCCCTTGATTGCTCAACAGTTTTAAGATTTGAGGCCAACTGCTTTTCAAAGGCAACAATTTTCGGCCCCTTTAAATCCCTTGTAAGTTGACCTGATTTGGCATAAAGTGAAGAGATATAAGTCGAATAATCATTTAATGTCTCTTCATTCTTCTTGTCATTTACCTGATAATAGGATCTTCCCAACCCGAGACTTCCTCCACCTAAATATAGCGTATTGACATCTGAATTCTTAAGATGTGCATAAACATAACCACTGAAAAAAGGATTTCCGCCAATAGGCCCCACTTCGACAAGATACTCATACAAGTCGCTGAAATTTTTAATCGCAGCGATTTTATTAAGATATGGCTTAACTGGCTCCAAACCGAGTTTGTTACGCGTCTTCATATCTACGAACGATTTATACAAATCTGCGATCTTCTGATTGTCTGTTCCTTTCTGAAATTCACCTGAAAGTGACTCTTGCAGGACCTTTAATGTAGCAATATCTGTATTTTCACGAAGCTCATCAAATGATCCCCATCGCGCCTTATCGGAAGGAATCTTGACTGTTTTCATCCATTGTCCATTCACAAAATTGTAAAAGTCATCTTGAGGGCGTACGCTTTTATCCATGTAAGTCACATTAATTGCATTGTTTTGCGCATGGCTTATCAATGAACCACAGGTCAGCAGGGCTGCTAAGAGTATGTTTTTCTTCATATAAAATTTAGTTTGTTTATCGCTATATACAAACTTAAGAAAAGTTATTCTATTGTCGATGCAACAAATGAGTTTCAAAAAGCAACTTAGATTATCCGCGACAATTGGAGATTTGTCTTAAAATAGCATACTATTCTAATGGGTTTCGTCGGGATAAAAGCGATTACCCCTGTTTGATTTCCCCCAAATGGATAACATCTTTCAGGTCAAAAGGTGTTTCCTGATAAACGAAGTAATTCAACCAATTATTGAACAACAGATTGGCATGGCTTGTCCACCGAACCAAAGGGCGATTCTCAGGATTATCATCGACATAATAATTGACAGGCATTGCAATCTGCTGACCTTTTTCCAAGTCTCGTTTATATTCTTCGTCCAATGTAAAAGGTGCATATTCCGAGTGTCCAGTCAAATAAAACTCTCGCCCCCCACGGGATGAAGCGATCGCAATGCCCGCTTCCGGAGATTCTGAAAGAATTTCCAAACCATCCTTCGTTAAAAGATCATCCTTTTCAACAGTCGTATGGCGGCTATGGGGGATATAGAATTCATCATCAAACCCCCGGAACAAAGGGTGTCTCTTATCTAAAGCTGTATGCTTAAATACACCAAAAAGCTTCTCTCTTAACGGCTTCTTCTCTACCTCATAAAAATGATATAATGCCGCTTGGGAAGCCCAGCAGATATACAAACTGGAGGTTACATGCGTTCTCGCCCAATCAAAGATCGTCTTGATTTCATTCCAATAGGTCACCTCCTCAAAAGTAACCATTTCAACCGGAGCACCCGTAATGATCATACCATCGTAGAAGTTTTCCTTTACCTCAGTCAGACTCTTGTAAAACATTTCCAAGTGCTCTTCCGGTGTGTTCTTAGATACATGTGTTTCAAGTCGTAAAAACTCCATTTCCACCTGCAAAGGATTATTGGACAGCAAACGGATAAAATCTGTCTCAGTGGTAATTTTAAGAGGCATTAAATTAAGTACTAAAACACGTAGTGGTCTAATATCTTGCTCATTTGCTCTTAAATCGCTCATGACAAATATATTTTCCTTTTTCAACAGCTCAATGGCAGGAAGGTTATTAGGAAGTTTGACGGGCATAGATAATTTCTCCTTATACAATTAGCACGCAAAATTAGCAAGAAAATGCCGAAAATACTAAATGAAACATAAATTATCTTCCATTATCTTGCTATCTTGAATAATCCTGGAATCTATCCCCAGCCCGATTCTGGCGGTGCAGAAAAAACAATAAACCCATCAATAAAACAGTCCACTACTAAATTCTGTAGTCCTATTGTACGATGCTTGTTTATTGCTATTTTCATAATACCTAACACAATATCAATAACTTCATTTGATTGCTTCAAAAGGATCAAATACTTAGTTTGACGTTTTTTTTAACCATTGCTAACCACAGGTCGATTTTACATAAAAAAGATAAAGGTGTGTGTAAAAGATATTACAAACAAATTTGGGCCTATGCATATTATATACTAAGAAAAATAAGTAGATGAATATGAGCAAAGAGAAATCAATACGCGAAATTGAAATTAACGGAAGATCTTACCATTACAGTTCCATTAAGGACCTTCCGGAAGGTAGCATCAATCACTTACCCTTTAGCATTCGGATATTATTGGAGAATGTTTTGCGTAACCACGATGGATTCAGTATCACGGATGAGCACGTTAATACACTGATCAACTGGTCGCCCCAGCCCGTAGATAAAGATATTCCCTTCAAACCGGCCCGGATTTTAATGCAAGATTTTACGGGAGTACCTGCAGTGGTCGATATGGCATCCTTACGTGCCGAATTTATCCGTCACGGCAAGGATGGACAGAAGATAAATCCTGCCATACCAGTGGATCTTGTGATTGACCACTCCGTTCAGGTAGATTACTTTGGCACTGAATATTCTTATGATAAAAATGTCGCGTTGGAATATGAACGTAACCGCGAGCGTTATGAACTTCTTAAATGGGCGCAGAAAGGATTAAAGAATTTTACTGTCGTTCCACCGGGTATGGGTATCTGTCACCAGGTCAATTTGGAATATCTAGCCAAAGGCGTGGTAGCGCATGACAATTGGCTTTTTCCAGACACATTAGTAGGTACAGATTCGCACACGCCAATGGTCAATGGTATTGGCGTTTTAGGCTGGGGAGTTGGCGGCATAGAAGCTGAAGCCGCCATGCTTGGACAACCCATCTTTTTCACCTGCCCAGAAGTTATCGGTCTCAAGCTCAGTGGAAAAATACCAGGTGTATGCACCGCCACGGATATGGTACTTTCCATAACAAAAGTCTTACGCGAAAAAGGCGTTGTCGGAAAATTTGTTGAAGTATTTGGAGATGGATTAGACAGCCTATCTGTAACAGATCGTGCAACCATTTCAAATATGTCTCCGGAATTTGGCTGTACGGTTACGTATTTTCCAATTGATGATCGAACCCTCGAATACATGCATAGTACCAATCGAAGTGCTGAACAAATTAAACTTGTTGAAGATTATTGCAAAAACAACCTACTTTGGCGTACGGGCAACGAGGATATTCAATATTCTTCTGTGGTAGAATTCGATTTATCCAACCTAGAGCCTACTGTGTCAGGTCCCAAACGTCCTCAAGATAAGATTTTGGTAAAAGATTTAAAGGCTACATTCTCAGCGCTCTTAGACAGCGAACACCATCGTCAATATGTTCCAGTGCTGCAGCGATCTGAATCAGCATGGCTCGCCGACGGTGGTTCAGGCACAGAGTTTACCTTTGGAAAAGTACCTGTCGACCATGCTTCGCCACATGAAGTTATTCAGGAGTCTATTCATGCCGTTCGCATCAAACACAATCATAAGGAGTATATTGTTAGTGATGGTAGTATTGCCATCGCTGCCATTACGAGCTGTACAAACACATCGAATCCTACCGTCATGATCGGCGCTGGTTTATTGGCTCGAAACGCGATCGAACGCGGACTTCGCACAAAATCTTGGGTAAAAACTTCCTTAGCACCGGGCTCAAAGGTCGTTACGCAATACCTCGAACGATCGGGACTTCGCGCAGATCTTGACGCCCTGCGTTTTCACACCGTGGGCTATGGTTGTACCTCCTGTATTGGAAACTCCGGCCCTCTCCCGCCCCAAATTGCAGAAGCGGTAGAAAAGGGTGAACTGATTGTCGCCTCAGTATTATCTGGCAATCGAAATTTTGAGGCACGTGTGCATCCGCAGGTCAAAATGAATTTTTTGATGTCGCCGATGCTTGTTGTTGCCTATGCCCTCGTCGGGAGAGTTGATATCAACCTACTGGAAGAGCCAATTGATTACGACCCCAACGGTGAGCCTGTATATCTTAAAGATATTTGGCCCACCCGGGAAGATATTATGGAAACCGTCAATGCCTGTGTCAAACAGTCAGATTTTCAAGAAGTTTATGATGTGATCTTCGACGGGTCAGCAGATTGGCAAGAACTTGAAGTAAATCTTGACCAGAATTACCAATGGGATAATACTTCCACTTACATCAAGGAATCACCTTTTTTCGAAAATTTACAGGCTGTTCCTAACCCTATACAGGATATTGAAAATGCAAGGGTGCTTCTTTATCTCGGCGATTCGGTGACGACGGATCACATATCTCCTGCCGGCTCATTCAAAGAAGACACGGCAGCTGGGCAATACCTCAGGTCACATCAGGTAATTAAAGAAGATTTTAATTCCTATGGATCCAGACGTGGCAACCATGAAGTCATGATGCGTGGAACATTTGCCAATGTACGTATTAAAAACAAAATCGTCGATCGCGAAGGTGGATTTAGTCGCTATTTTCCGAAGAATGAGGTAAAAACTGTGTATGATACTGCTATGAATTACCGTAATGACAATACGCCACTGATTATATTGGCTGGAAAAGAGTACGGTTCGGGCTCTTCGAGAGATTGGGCCGCCAAGGGGACTTTTCTGCTTGGCGTGCGGGCTGTAATTGCTGAAAGCTTCGAGCGTATCCATCGAAGCAATCTGGTCGGCATGGGCGTAGCACCACTGGTTTTTATCAATGATGAAAATGCCGAGAAATTGGGCCTAGACGGAACAGAAGTTTATACCATCACAGGACTGGAAACCGACTTAACACCCCATAAACTGCTCGCGGTAACGGCTGTACATGAAACTGGAAAAGTCACCACATTTCAAGTAAAAGCAAGGCTTGATTCGGCCATCGAAATTGAATATTTTAAGAATGACGGCATCCTACAATATGTACTACGTCAATATTTAAAAAATAACTAAGATGTATTAATACGATCCAGGATTTATTAGCATGTAAAGGGCACCCAAAAGTGCCCTTTAACAATTTATACTAAACCCTACCAGAGTTCTACAATGCTCCAACTTGGTACCCAGCATCCCCATGGTGATGTCTATGGCTTTACCAAAGATAGCCTTAAAAAATCAGCATTTGTATCCCTAGAAACAGGTATTTTCTGCAAGCGAAAACATCAAGATCTAATTCATATTAAAATGAAATCATTCCGAAGAATTCCTTATTTTAGCTAAAATCAATACCAACTAGAATCAATGCCAAAACGTTAGCAAATGAAAGAGCTTGTCGAACAAACAATCACTAAACAGACTTTCACAACCGAACTAAAAGAAGTTCAAGAATACTATAAATGTATTTTTGAACAATGCGATTTTCAAAATGCGGAGCTGGTAAACCTCATTTTCACAAACTGTGAATTTAAGTCTTGCAATGTCTCCAATGTCAGTTTAAATGGGACACAATTAGATCATGTTGTTTTTGATAACTGTAAAATGCTGGGCATAAACTTTAATGCATGTAGTTCATTTTCCTTTCATGTCAATTTCAGCAATTCTGTGCTGGATTACTCCTCTTTTTTTGAAAGAAACCTAAAGAAGTTTCAATTTGAAAACTGCTCTTTGCAACACGTGGATTTTGAACGCGCCAATCTTCAGCAATCGGTATTCAAAAAGACTAATCTATTTAATGCCCGTTTCGTTCAATGTAACCTCGAAGGCTGTGATTTTAGATCGTCCATCAATATACAGCTTGATCCAGACGCCAATCGCATGAAAAAAAGTAAATTTAGCCTAGAACAACTGCCCGGACTATTGCTTAACTATCAATTGACCATTGACTAAATACCAACACCATACATCGATAAGGTCTTGTTGCTTGCTGAAAGAAAAGACCGAAGTGGATTTATCGTTAAAATAACGGATTTCAGGGATACAACGCCTTACTTGCAATCAGGATATTTGTGCTTCAAAGTTTAACAAAATGAAAAAAATATCCTTATCATTCGCAGCCTTCCTGGTAACCAGTACGATGTCGTTTGCTCAAATAAATGAAACGTTCAAGACCAACAATTCGAATGAGCATTCCAGCGACTCAACCAAAGAAAACACAATAGAGAGCAATCAAATGGCTGAAAATCTCTATGTCTTTGAAGATGCCACAACTCGTCTTGTGGGATTAAAAGACAGCGAGGAAAAAACAATTGTACCCGCCCAATATCTTTACATCGCACCATTTGTCGGAGATGTCAGCATAGTTCAATATAAGAATGAGAAATATGGTACTATTAACCCCGTTGGTAAAGTAACAATCCCTTTCAAATATGATTATTTAGGTTATGATGATTATCTTGAACAATTTGTTTTTGGACTAAACGAGAGATATGGAGTGATGGATAAAACCGGAAATATTTTGATTGCAGCAAACTATGATATGATATCGGTTATTAATGGCGGATATGCTATCTTTCAATTAAATAACAACTATGGACTTTTGAATCAAGCTGGTAAAATTGTTATTCCGGCACGATATAGCTACATTTCAGAAAATAATTCAACGCATTTCATTAGCATCGAAAACGACAAGTATAATCTTGCTGACATAAAAATGAATCGGATCATTGCACCTGATTACGATTTTATTTCAATTACCGAAGAACCCAATCTTTTCCTGGCGAGCAAAGATGGAAAATACGGCTATTTAGATGGACAGGGAAAAATAGCAATCCCATTCATATACAGCGGAGCTACTGCTTTCAGTGGTGGTATAGCTTCTGTATCTTTACTGGATTCGGATGATGTAATTTTGATTAATACCAAAGGCGAACGCATAGAAATAGATACAGAAGAAGAAAGTGATGTTAATTAATAACCAACAACAAAAAAGACCGGCTGCAGATGAGGGCACTGAAAAAGTCTCAAGTTTTTAATGAGTCCTAAAGAAATGACTGAGTATCGGGTTTACGTTACTCGGTCATTTTTGTTTAA
>NZ_DFOE01000018.1:0-181285 GCF_002376635.1 Sphingobacterium sp. UBA3549
ACTGTCATTTTGAGACAGCCTCGTCTTTTTGTATTTTATTTTCTGAAATCAAATTTAGATAGATCAGGTTTAAACTTTTTTACCCTTTTTAATTCTTCCTGATAAATTACCTGCCCGATATTTTTTAAAAATGGGTAGGTTACCGTTTCGTATTCATAGCGTCCATCGTTGTAGATGCCATTTTCATTAGACTGTACAACAACGGCGAGCATAAATTCCACCCCATGTTCAAAGTCGACGATATAAGCATTATCAATATTATAGCCATAAGAATCACCATACTTGTTGAAGATCCGTATGTTGGGATCTAAGGTCGTATTTTTTTCACGGCCATAAAAAAGGAGCTTGCTATATGTTGGCCAGAATTCTGTGGAGTCATATTTCGGGAAATCCGACTCAAAGGTATAGCGCGACATATAATCATAGAGCAGTGCGTAGTCCTCCTTTTTCAGGTTAAATCTATCTTTAGGCTGAAATGCTTCAGGAAATAACAATTTCTTCAAGATGAGCTGTTGATCTTGGAGTGCATAGACATTTAATCCTTCAAAGCTCCAGGGTTCATGGATTAGCTCATCTTTGTCGTTCATATAGCCTTTTCCTTGAAGGGTATTGGCCAGCTTGATGGGATAGTCTTTGGGGTCGAACCGTGCCTCTTGTTTATAAATAATATTTTCTCCATTGTAAAAGGTTATAGGATTGGTATGTTTGGCCCATATGCCCTTGTCGCCAATAGCGAGGCGGTTGACAATGCGGCTGTATTGGGTACCATATTTTTTAAGTTTTGTATTGAGCTCAGCACGGCCAATAAATTCGAACAGTCTGTTCTGGGCATCATTGTCGCTGGTCAATAGGATTTTTTTTACATATTGTGCCACGGAAGGAAGACCATTGGCGGCCGATTCGTCCACAAAAACCTTAGTCTGCTTTTCAAAAGCAGAATCAATGCGGAGGGGAGTATCTTTGGTTAAACCTGCAAGATGGAGATCGTTGATTTTTTCTAAGGCCAGAATTGCTGTCGGCAGCTTCACTGTACTTGCGGGATAAAAATACCAGTTCGGATTCAGTCGATAGCTATAGGACCTGAAATGTGGCCTATTGGATTTGTCACGATCAATTTGCGTATACAGAATTTGCACCTCATTTTTAGTCGGATGACTCAATATGTTTTGAAATAGATCAGGATGACTTTGAAGTAATTTTTCCAGGTAAACAGTATCTATCTTTTGAGCGTATGCGTCTGACATGAATAGGGTGAAAATTAAGATAAAGTATTTGTGCATGTGCTTTAGATCAAAGTGTCGCGCTTGTTGATTCCTGTCTATTAAGCTCTTCTATAACTTTTAACAATTTGTTTTTTGATAGGAGTTTTTTTGCTTTTTCATTTCCCTCTACATAAGGCTCCAAGGTTTCTTTTTTCAGTGGTAAAATTTCCTTCGCCTTTTCCATTTTAAAATGCGATATGGTAGGTTGATTGATATCAGCGGTCATGCTATAGCGGCGGATTCGCTGTTCATGACTGACAGTGTCGACCAAAAATAACCAGCAACTGTCCTGTGGAATGCCTTTTATTTTCTTGTTCCAATAATCTATCCGATAGATTTCTTTCGTCTGATCGGGCGTTACCGTATGTTTCTTGCCTTTTTCCCGCCAGGATATTTCACTGGGTGCCGTTGTGGTTCTTAATTTTATTTTTGTTTTTGCAACAACGGTGCTGTCATTTTTCAAAACAATATAAAATTTATACCTACTGCTTATCGGTTCGCTATTGAAAGAATAGAACCGGGGGGTATATAAGCCCGGTAAAGTAACGTTCCCACTAGGAGTTCGTATCGTGGTTGGCGGGCTAAATTGTGCGAGAGCTCTGTTCGAGGTACCCAGTAAGAAAATTACGAAACGTAATGTCCATAGGATCATGGAGCTTTTTGCTCCATGATATTGCGTTTTGAAATTCGTAAACATAGAACTATTTTCTTGTATAAACTTCAAAGGTATAAGCAAATGCATGTTTTTCATCTGCTTGATGCGAATCTGAGGAAACCAATTCCCATTCTTCGGATGGTAATGCAGGAAAGAAAGCATCTCCTTTAATGGTGGTATGCACCCGTGTCAAAAGTACTTTGTTGGCGAGTGGAAGGGCCTGCTGATAGATGTTTGCACCACCAATAATAAATATCTCTCGCTCGTCGCGACAATATAAAAGAGCTTCCTGAATACTGTTAGCGACATCAATATCTTCGCCTTGAAAATCTGCGTTGCGTGTGATGACGATATTCCTTCTTTCCGGTAATGCTTTACCGATGGACTCAAATGTCTTTCTGCCCATCAGTACAGAATGTTCAATAGTATTTTTCTTGAAATATTTAAAGTCGTTTGGTAAATGCCAAGGCATCTTGTTGTTGATTCCGATGGAATTGTTTTCCGATGCAGCGACAATTAATGTGATCGTTGGGTTGCTCATTGTTGATATAATGTGATTATTCGTCCGATAAAAGAATGTTGCAAAATTAGCTGCCGTCATTATTAAACAGCAACCGGAGCTTTGATATGCGGATGTGATTCGTAGTTCAATAATTCAAAATCTTCAAACTTGAAATCAAAAATATCTTTTACTTCGGGGTTAATTCTCATCTGGGGTAGCGCTTTGGGCTCTCTGCTCAACTGAAGTTCCGTTTGTTCAAAGTGGTTACTATAAATATGCGCATCCCCTAGGGTATGAATAAATTCTGCCGCTTCCATATCACACACTTGGGCAACCATCATGGTGAGAAGTGCGTAAGATGCAATGTTAAAAGGTACGCCCAAAAATATATCCGCACTACGCTGATAGAGTTGACAAGACAATTGTGGCTTTAAAATTCCTTTTTCAGGTTGCGCTGGAGCGACATAAAATTGAAAAAAGGCATGGCAAGGTGGCAATGCCATATGTTCGATTTCAGCGACATTCCATGCCGATACAATAATACGACGGGAATCCGGCGAATTTTTAAGCTGATTAATTACTTGTGCGATTTGATCAATATGACGGCCATCAGGTGTTGGCCAAGAACGCCATTGCGATCCGTACACCGGGCCCAAATTTCCTTGTTCGTCAGCCCATTCGTCCCAAATGCTTACGCCATTTTCTTTGAGATACTGAATATTGGTCTCGCCCTTTAAGAACCAGATTAACTCATGGATAATGGATCGAAGGTGTAATTTTTTTGTCGTTACTAGAGGAAAACCTTCTTGAAGGTTGAAACGCATCTGATATCCAAAGACACTTTTGGTACCTGTGCCAGTACGATCTGTCTTTACAACACCATTCGTATATACATGTCTGAGTAAATCTAAATATTGTTTCATCTGTAAAAAAGTAATTGTTAAATATTAAATATCAATGCTATTATCGAACTGTGTGGGAACGATTAGCCCTATTTTATATGTCTGATTCTCAATCGGGAGATATTTGAATGCATGATGTTCGAATTTGATTTCGTCAGCCTGTGATAAGCTGTTGATGCATTAAGCCTTTCAAGATAGTCAAAACTAAGGAAAATCCTTATAACGAGAAAGTCAAAACTCAAAATGATAAGATGGGTTACTGAAAAAAAATGTAATTTTGCAAAATATTATGGAGAATAAAAAAGTAGCTTTTTATACACTTGGGTGTAAACTGAATTATTCGGAGACATCATCCATTGGTCGTTTATTTAAAGAAGCGGGCTATGATACCACAGCGTTCAATAGTCGTGCTGACGTTTATGTAATCAATACATGTTCGGTAACGGATAATGCTGACAAGAAGTGTAGAAAAGTGGTTAAGGAAGCTTTAAAGCACTCTCCCAATGCTTATATTACGATTGTTGGTTGTTATGCGCAGCTAAAACCAAAAGAGATCGCCGAGATCCCTGGTGTAGATATGGTTTTGGGTGCTGCTGAAAAGTTTAATATTATTGAGCATATCAATGATTTGACCAAACAGGAAAAGACAATCGTTTATAATGGTCCGATTGATGAGACCAATCAATTTGTATCTGCTTATTCGATTGGTGATCGTACACGCACTTTCCTAAAAGTACAGGACGGATGTGATTACTCATGTACATTTTGTACGATTCCCCTAGCACGCGGCGGAAGCCGCTCCGGTAAAATTGAAGAAATTGTACGACAGGCGGAAGAAATTGCAGCTTCCGGGGTTAAAGAAATTGTGTTAACAGGGGTAAACATTGGCGATTTTGGTATCCGCGATGGTAAGCGAGAAGACCGCTTCCTTGATCTGGTAAAAGCATTGGATGATGTCGAAGGTATTGATAGAATTCGTATCTCCTCAATAGAACCCAATCTGCTTTCCAATGATATTATTGAGTTTGTAGCGCAATCAAAACGTTTCGTTCCACATTTTCATATGCCTTTACAGTCTGGAAGCAATAAAATTCTGAGTTTGATGCGCAGAAGATACAAAAGGGAGCTCTATACAGAGCGCGTCGCGTTTATCAAATCTCTGATGCCCAATTGCTGTATAGGCGTTGACGTCATTGTTGGATTTCCGGGAGAGACACGTGAGGATTTTATCGATACGTATAATTTCTTGAACGATATGGAGATTTCGTATTTGCATGTATTTACATATTCTGAAAGAGAGAATACGATTGCCGCACAAATGGAGGGCGCTGTACCAGGAGCTCAACGTAGTGATCGGAGCAAAATGTTGCATATCCTTTCCGAGAAGAAGCGTCGTGCTTTCTATGAATCTCAATTAGGAGAAATCGGAGACGTATTGTTTGAGGCTGATGAGAAAGACGGTTACATGCATGGTTTCTCTAAAAATTATGTTAAAGTGCGGACTTTATACGATCCCTTATTGGTGAATGAGGTCGTGCCGGTAAAATATATGGAAGTAACGGACTCCTGTGAAGTCGGGGTGGAAGAAGTTCCAGAGACATTGATTCATTAGTTCAATAAAGATTTATAACATACAAAAGAGGCAATCTTCTCTAATAAGATTGCCTCTTTTGTATGAAAGTTATTTGCTGTCATTGCCAGAAAGAACTTTCATTCGCTTTTGTTGCCGTCGGTGTCTACTACACCGCGAAGGTTTAATTGCTGTATTCGGATAGATATCCTCAAATTGATTGCAGAAAGCTGACCGAAAGGTGATCTTTAACTCTAATGTGTACTACTCTTTGCTGCATTTAACCAGATAACGGTACCCAAGATCAAAAGCACCCCAAGCCATTGAATAGTCGATACACTTTCATGAAGGATGAAAAATGACATACAGGTCGCCACAGGCAGTTCGGCCGAACTCAATATTCCTCCTAAGGAGAATCCAGTTTTAGGTAAACCATAGGCAAACAATAATGGCGGAATGACTGTACCAAATAAAGAAAGTATCAATCCAAAATAGAAAAAATTATCATCAAATTGACCATTGAATAAATAAGTCGGTGGAAATAAAGTGAAGATCAGGATACAAGAACCTGTTACCATAATAGCACTTTTTTGAATGGGGTGGTAGTCATTGCCGACACGCCCATTTACAATCATGAAGACCGAATAGGCAGTCGCCGCCAAAAGACCGAATAACACACCGGTTAAATTGAGTTGTTGTAATCCTTTTTCAATGAGTCCAGTCGCTAATAATGTTGCAATAAGTACAATTCCAATGCCGATCAGATTGTTCTTTGAAGGTTTTGTCTTGAAAAAGATAAACTCAATAAGCACGCCGATCCAGATATATTGCATTAGCAAGACTATAGCTAATGAAGCGGGAACGAGCTGAACACATTTATAATAGAGAACACTCACCAGACCGGTAGAAGTACCGCTGATTAATATTTTGACCCAGGAAGATTTCTTGTTTGAAGATTGAAACGACTTTGCCGAAAAGAGTTTAATGGTAATATAAATAAGCCACAGTATAAGCATGCCAAACAAGACCTGGATTCCCGTTACTTCGCCTAATGTCAGTCCTTTACTGTAAGCTTTTTTTACAAACGTTGATAGTATTCCGAAACTACTTGCACCTAAAAAGACAGCTAATGCACCTTTTAATTTTTCCATTCTCAAATAAATTAGGCGTCAAAGTTACGATTTCTGAACAATTCTTTTCCTGATCTGACGTTCTTAGCGAGAAAAGTAATCTTTCGAGGGGGGGCGCAGTGGAATAGATGTAGCTGATACCTCATTGGTGAAAATTCGCCAATAGTCGATGGTGTTAGATGGGGGTTATAAAAGTGGTAATTACCGCAAAATGTTTTTGGCAACACGGTAAATGTATTGCATATAAACCGCAATTTAGTTAAGTTTGTTAGGCAACAACGTAAATTGAACAGCATGATTGTCAGATTTTATTTCGTCTTCTTTTTGGGTGTAGTTCTATTTTTGAGCAGTTGTTCAACAAAGAAAAAAGTACTTATCGCTAATTATCATCCTGCTAAGGGGGGCGTTTTGACAGATGCTAGTTCTGCGCGAGGAAGGTCCTTTTCGGGATCTCGGCTTGACAGTTATGCCGACTTACTTAATGTGAGTGCCCAAAAGCTAAATCCACACCTTTACTCTTTTATCGATGACTGGATGGGAATACCGCATCGTATGGGTGGACAGAACAAATCCGGTGTGGATTGTTCGGGCTTTGTAAATCTGCTCTACATGGAAGTATATAAAGGAAATTTGCCGCGCACTTCCCGTGACATGGAAGGAGTAGTAAAGCGAAAAAAGGTCGATAAACTTCAAGAAGGGGATCTCGTATTTTTTTCGTTCGGGCGTAACGGGATAGATCATGTTGGTGTATACCTTCATAATAATAAGTTTGTGCATGTGTCAACGCGCAAGGGCGTTATTATATCTGATCTTTCCGATAGCTGGTATGCCAAGACCTTTGTTGACGCAGGCTCTCCTAATATCTAGATCGCAGTAACTCATGTAGGTTTTATGTCATATCTTGATATAAACTTTTATACCCTATATAAATCCTTATTTTTGTCAAAATTTATAGCAATGACAATAAAGAGTAAGAAGATTTTTTTGGGCCTTTGTATTATTGTGCCGTTTTTGATGTATTGTGTTTATTACTATAGTAATATGATCAAAAATGCCCCTTTTCGTTTTGCTGATTTTGAATCCATAGAATTCAAATACGGCGAGCCGAACCACATGGTCAATGAATACAATTCTAAAACGCGTATCTATAAATATTTAGACAAAAAAGATTCTTTAATTACCGATACTGTAAAATTTACAAAAGACGATCTATTGTATCTCCATCGCAAAGCCATGGAGCTGGGGTTTTGGAATCTAGATACAGATATGACAGGTCCCGAATGGCAGCAGGATTCGACAAATTCTAAGATTCCACGTTTTTATCTGGAATTCAACTATAAAGATAAATCCAAACATATAACTTTAGATGCCGATTTCGCAGGCAATCCGCGCATGCATGACGCGGCAAAGTCTATGATTGATGAAGTCAACCGCATGTTGGCGACCGCGCAGGCAAGATAGTTAAGAAATAGACACTAACGGTAAAAGGAGAAATTAAGCAATTGGTTTCCCTTTTTTTGTATCCACTCTTTTTTCTCGGATCATTTATGTAAGACTTCGGAGGAAGAACAAAGGTCAGTCTACTAATACAACCTGAAATAACAGGTACTTTAAACGGAACTAACAGCGATCTGATAGGGACCTCATTCGGATGAATGCGTATAAAGTACGAATAATATCCCTATTACTTTAGTATTAAATATGTGTTAATTAGTAAGTTGGTTTGATGATAAACCCTTCGTTTCTTGATGAATTCTTGATATTCTCTTTATACTCCTTTAACCTGAATGGAATACTTTAGCGCCAAAACAAAATAACATATGAGAACATTTTTGGCATTAGCAATTTCGTGGGCATTCGTCCATGCTGCGCACGCACAAGATTTTGCAAAAGGAAAAGTTTATTTGGACGTAAACAAAAACGGAAAATTAGATAAAAATGAAAAAGGTATTGTGTCTGTTTCTGTTAGTAACGGACGTGAGGTAACTACCACAGATAAAGATGGTAATTATCAATTACCCATTGGGAATGACAATATCATTTTCGTCGTCAAACCGTCAGGTTATGTCTTGCCTTTGGATGAAAATAATCATCCAAAATTCTATTATATCCATAAATTGAACGGCAGTCCAGTTTCAAAATACCCTGCCGTCGTTGCTACAGGGAAGATCCCGGCTGCGGTGAATTTTGCTTTGTATCAGCAAGAAGAAGAACCAAACTTTTCGGCCTTCGTTTTCGGTGATCCACAGGCCTACACGGAGGAAGAACTGGCCTATTTCAAAAACGGGGTGATCAATGAAATTTCGGATAAGACAATTGCAAAATTTGGCATCAGCTTAGGCGACTTGGTGGGCGATGATCTTTCCCTACAGCCAAAATATAAGTCGGTGATTTCTACCATGGGATTGCCGTGGTATAACGTCATGGGAAACCATGATATGAATTATGATGCAAAAGTGGATAGTCTTTCCGATGAATCGTTTGAGAAAACTTTTGGTCCCAACAACTATGCATTCAACTATGGAAACGCGCATTTTATTATTCTGGACAATATTATTTATCCGAATCCACGCACAGGAAAAGGGTATTTAGGTGGATTCCGTAAAGATCAGTTAGATTTTGTGGAAAATGACTTAAAAAACGTTGCCAAAGATAAACTGATTGTATTGGCGTTCCATATTCCTTTATACCATCAAAACTCAGATGTCTTTCGAAATGAAGATAGACAACGTCTTTTCGATATTTTGGCTCCATTTAAGCATACCTTGTCTTTATCAGCACATACACACTTTCAACGTCAGTATTTTTATGGGCAAAAAGACGGATGGAAACAAGAAAAGGCACATCACGAATATAACGTAGGCACTACATCGGGTGATTGGTACTCTGGCGAGTTGAATGAGAAAGGGATTCCTGTCTCTACGATGCGGGATGGTACACCAAAAGGATATGCTATTTTGAAAATTGAGGATAATCAATACAGTTTCGATTACAAGGTTGTCGATAAGCCGGCATCGTATCAGATCGACTTATACGGAGCTTCGGTTATTCCGGAAAAGTACACCAAAAGATATCCGATATACGCTAATTTCTTTATTGGAAAGGAGGGCGATAAGGTCAGGTTTAGAATCAATCAGGGGGAATGGAAAGAGATGGACTTTGTAAATGAAAACGATCCGGCATTTCTAAATTCATTGGCTAAATATGATACAGCAACTGAATTGAAGAACACCCGTAGACCTTCCAACCCGGAAAAATCAAGCCATTTGTGGGCCGCTAATCTGCCAAAACTTAAAGCAGGAAAATATCAGATTGAGGTTCAGGCGATCGATCTTTTCAATAGAGTACATGCGGCAACGAAAATGATAGAGGTGAGATAAAAACTTTTTTAGCGTTGTTTTAAGTTTAAAGATAGCTTAAGATACACTTAACATATGTCGCCTATATTTGTATAGAGTAATTTTTGATTCATAAAGAGTTAGGGTTAATGTGTAGATCTGTTGTGAAACACGTCTGAAAATTTAGTTTGTTTTTAAAGTGAAGGTAATCTCCCCAGGTTACCTTTCACTGTTTTTACCCCCGTCGTGGTAAAATTCGTTTAAACTTTGTTATCACTGACTGCCCATGTGGTTAAAAAAATCTTTAACAGTAAAATAGCATCCATACATCCGATTTGTCTTTTACAAAAAAAAAAGCCGCTAACTGCGGCTTTTTTTATTTTAAGCTTAGCGGTTAACGCTCGTGTTTATGTCTAAAGAATAAAGCAAAAAGGATTGCGATAACAAAGGTGTAAAGCGCAAATGCAAGCCAGATATCATGCCAGTCTTTTAGCATAAGATTGCCACTTAAAACACCGTCAGGTAAGATCGAAATATTTTTTTCCTTTAAAAAATGTAGAAAGTGGGTGTTATTCACTGTTGTGTCCAGGTATTGGGCTAAATCTTTGCTATGCTGAAAACTTTTGGTAAAGTATTGGTCAATGATCCATCCAGAGGCAAAACTGCCTACAACGGCGCCAAAACCATTTGTCATCATCATAAATAAACCTTGGGCAGAACTGCGTATACTGGAGGTTGTCGAGGTTTCGACAAACAGTGAACCTGAAATATTAAAAAAATCAAAGGCCATGCCATATACGATGCAAGATAGTACAATCATCCAAAGTCCACCAGCGGGATCCCCAAATGAGAATAATCCAAAACGTAATACCCAGGCAAACATAGAAATCAACATTACTTTTTTTATTCCGAATCTTTTGAGGAAGAATGGAATAGCGAGAATAAAGAGGGTTTCGGATATCTGTGAAATTGACATAATGATTGTCGAATATTTCACAACGAAAGATTCGGCAAATTTAGGGTAGAATTTAAATTCATCCAAAAATACGTCACCGTAGGCGTTGGTCAATTGGAGTGCTGCACCTAAGAACATGGAAAAAATAAAAAACAAGGCCATTTTATAATTTCCAAAAAGCTTAAACGCTTCCAGACCTAATAATTGTGTCCAAGAAGCATTTTCCTGTTGTAATTTTTTCGGTGGACATTTTGGTAACGTAAACGCGTAAAGGCTTAAAGCCAACGCTGCAGTGCCGGCGATGTAGAATTGAAAGGCCGTTGCTTTGCTACCCGTTAAATTGGTGATCCACATCGCGACGATAAAACCGATCGTGCCAAAAACCCGGATAGGGGGAAACGCTTTGACCAGGTCGTAGTTGTTTTCATTTAGTGCAGTATAAGCGATGGAATTCGATAGCGCCAACGTTGGCATATAAAAACACATCGCCGCAAGCATCGCATAAAAAAAGGTGTTTGGATCATTTACCTGAGGTAAATAGAATAAAACACCTGCATAACATAAGTGAAGAATAAAATATAATCTTTCGGCATTTATCCACCGATCGGCAATGATTCCCATCAGTGTAGGCATAAATAGAGATGCGATTCCCATTGTCGCAAAAATGGCTCCAAATTGCGTACCATCCCATTGCTTTGTGCCAAACCAATAGTTAGCTATTGTAATCAACCATGCTCCCCAGACAAAGAACTGAAAGAAGCTCATGATGGTCAATCTTAATTTAATAGACATAAATGATGTTATTTAAAATTTTGTTTCGCTCTAATGAAAGGCGTTATTTTCTTTTGGAAATCTCATCCCTAATCAACGCAGCCCGTTCGTAGTTTTCTTCGGTCAATGCCTGATTAAGTGCTTGTTCCAATTGCTCATTTGTCAATGCCGAGAAAGGATTCTGTGGGGACTTTGACGGTGTTTTTTCTTCGACCTCAACAACACTTGGGTCCTGAACTTTGTTGGATTTGTCCAGATTTTCCAAAAATGCGAACTCATGCCCTTCAATAATAATTCCTGCAGAGGACATAATAAATTCGTAGGCATATATGGGGGCTTCAAACCGTACAGCGAGTGCAACAGCATCAGAAGTGCGCGCGTCAATCTCTACAATTTTGTTGCCGTCGGAACAGATAATTTTAGCATAAAATATGCCTTCAATTAGATTGTAGATAAGCACTTCAATAAGCTGAATTCCAAATGAATCTGCAAAGGATTGAAATAGGTCGTGTGTCAGCGGGCGACTAGGAATCATTTTTTCTATCCGAATAGCAATAGCTTGAGCCTCGTGACTGCCGATGATGATGGGTAATCTTCTGTTGCCTTCCACTTCACCTAATACCAGGGCATAAGCCCCTGATTGGGTTTGACTATAGGATAAACCAACGATATCTAATCTGATTTTCTTCATTTTAATTTCAAACCGGTTTACAAACTTAGATAAATTTGCTTTTATATGCAATTATAACCAATAAAAAACTCCCCATTCATTTTCAATAAATGGGGAGAATATATGGGATAAAAGGTTTAAATACCTCTATAAGCCTTCAGTGCTTGCGTCAATTTTGGAACGATGTCGAAAGCATCTCCTACAATTCCATAATCGGCCACTTTGAAAAATGGAGCTTCCGGATCTTTATTGATGACAACGATGGTTTTCGAGGAGCTCACCCCGGCCAAATGTTGAATTGCACCAGAGATACCAATCGCAATATAGAGATTAGGGCTCACTACAATACCTGTTTGTCCTACGTGTTCCGAATGGGGGCGCCAGCCGGCATCGGATACAGGTTTCGAACATGCGGTAGCTGCACCTAGCACATCCGCAAGTTCTTCAATCATTCCCCAGTTTTCGGGGCCTTTGAGCCCGCGGCCTGCAGAAACCACAATTTCAGCTTCCGGTAAAGAGACTTTGTCTGTTGCGCGCACAATCTCCTTAACCACGGTTGAAAGATCTAGTTGGTCAATACTTGGCGCAAAGGTTTCGACTATAGCCTTTCCATCAACATCTTTAGTTTCGTACGCATTGGGGTTTAACGCAATGACCTTGATCTCTGAACTGAGCTCGAGTGTAGCAAAAGCTTTATTGGAGAATGCTGTTTTTTTGACTGTAAGTTTGTCATCCGTAATGTGGGGTAATTCGAGCGCGCCATCGGCTAACCCGGCCTGCAATTTCGCCGCAATACGCGGAGCGAGTCCTTTTCCGGAAAATGAATTGGATAAGACAAGCAATTTTGAATCCGTGCTTTTTAAAGCTTCTGCGATAATACTAGCATAAGCTTGGTTTACAAAAGAAGCAAGTTGTTCCTGATTGACATTTAATACTTTCGAAGCACCATATCTGCCCAAAGCGGCGAGTTCGTCTTCGGCAACATTCCCGATTGAAATTGCAACAACATCAGTCTGTATGTCATCGGCGATGGATTTGGCGTACGAAACAACTTCAAAAGCAGATTTTTTGAATTTTCCATCGGTATTTTCTACATATACAAGTATTGACATAGTGTTTTAGCGTTTAAAGATTAAATAACTTTAGCTTCATCATGAAGAAGAGAAACTAATTTTTCTACCTCGGTAGCGTCAACAAGTTTGACCGTACCTCGTGGAGCTGGTGTCTCATAGTTGACAATATGAGCTAGAAGTTCTACGGAGAACGGTTCCACCACGTCCAACGGTTTGCTTCGTGCACTCATAATACCACGCATATTGGGTATTTTAGGCTCAGCAACACCTTCGGCTGTACCTATGACGAGTGGTAACTTGGCTGTTAACACTTCTTTCCCACCCTCAATTTCACGTTCAACAGTCACCATATCAGTTGCAACCTCGACTTTTTTGGCTATGGAAACAGAAGGAATATGCAGCAATTCTCCTATAATTGCCGCCACCTGAGCACCATTATAATCGATAGATTCACGACCAGTTAAAATTAAGTCAAATGCATTGTCTTTGGCATACGCTGCTATTTGATTCGCAACAAACCAAGCATCGCGGGGAACGGCATCTATCCGTACAGCGTTATCTGCGCCAATTGCCAATGCTTTTCGAATGGTTGCATCTGTCGATGCATCCCCCACATTGATGACAGTTACGGTTCCTTTTCCACCTTCGGCCAATTCCACTGCTTTAGATAAAGCAATTTCATCATAAGGGTTTATAATGAATTGTACACCAGCTGTATTAAATGCAGTGTTGTCATTTGTAAAAGTGATTTTGGATGTAGTGTCAGGGACATTACTTATACAAACTAATATTTTCATATACGATTGGTTTTACCCAAACTTACCATATTTTCATTTAATTAAAAAGTTTCAGATCAACCAAAATCCCTAGCGATGGCAGTTGACCGATATTGAATATTTTTAAAATTTTCAGGCATTTTTACATTATTTTTTTTGATGTAACAAGATTTTTAATGCTTTTGTTGCTGTTTTTGTAATTTTTCATTTTGAACAAGTGATTTTTGACAACAGATTTTTTTCGTCAGCAAATTGTCATTTTGTATGCTAGCATAGTAATTTTTGGATAAGTATAGATTTCTCAAGGGTTAGAAGAGTAATGGTTTTTTTTCTATCATACAGGGATGTGGATTGTTATCACTAGGTATACGTATTATATTGGATATAAAGTTCAATTTGTCTAAGTTTGAAATAAAAAACATATGTCAACACGATTGGACCAATTGAATGAATTTTTGAAAGAGAGCCCAGCGGATCCTTTTTTGAAATATGCGATTGCAGCTGAATATCTCAAGCAGGGGAATGAGCAGGAGGCTATGTCGAGATTCGAGGATTTAGTACAGTCGAATCCAGATTATGTAGGAACCTACTATCATTTGGGTAAATTGTACGAAAAATTAAGTAGACAGGATTCGGCGATTGCTACGTACCGAGCTGGAATCGATATCGCCCGCAAGAGTCGTAATTTCCATGCCTTGGGCGAGTTGCAGGGCGCATTGGCAGTTTTGGCAGAGGATGATGATGATGATTTTTAATCTTTTCTAATTTTTTGGTATTTAATTTGTTATGAGTTTATTGGTGTAACTGTTAGATGCTGATTTTTTTGAATTTAGAATGTGATGAAAAGGTATATTTGGATTGTGGGTTTGTGGTTGATAATTGGAATGGTGGGATGTGATAATCCCAAACAAAGTGTAGCCGTCTACAAAGATAATTTACAGGATCTTAAAGGAAGAGATAAGGCGGAAGTAGTGATTGGTGAGTATAAAGGCGTAATGCCTTGTGCGGATTGTGATGGGATTGAAACACTCATTTCTTTACATGCTGACAATACTTATCAATATTCATCTAAATATCTAAATAAAAGTGAGGATGTGTTTGTTCGGGAAGGAAAGTGGAAGTTGGATGGCAATATTATTACCTTAGATGGTGTAGATTATAAATTCAAACTTGGAAATAGGATGCTCAGTCAGCTGGATCTCTCAGGAAATGACATTACTGGAGATATATCCAAATACTATGTTCTGACGAAAAATTGAGTTCACTTTATATAAATGATGTAAAAATAAGAAAGCCGGCAGTTGTACTTCCGGCTTTTTTGTTTTTGAGTTTATTTTAGTCTTTAAGACATTCGAACATATGATCGATGCTTTATTTTCATATGGGAGCAACTTTTCAAGCTTTATCGGGAAGTACTATTGGTTTTTTGTACAAAGTTCCTTTAACGTTTTTACGACAAAGTCGATTTCCTCCCTGGTATTATTTTTACAAAATGAAAAACGCACCGAGGGGCGTTCAGCGCTCGATTTGATCGCATTCAATACATGAGAGCCTATGTCGGTCCCTGAGCTGCATGCACTGCCTCCAGAGCATGATATGCCTGCAATATCCAAATTGAAAAGGAGCATATCGGCAAGGTTACTGCAAGGGAAAGAAACATTCAATACGGTGTACAATGATTTGTCTGGTTCGATAACGCCATTAAAGCCAATGTCTGGTATTGCTTTCAGCAACTCGTCAATCATATAAGATTTGAGCCCCTGAATATAAGTATGATGTTCTTCCATGTTTTCATAGGCAAGTTCCAGCGCTTTGGCAAGTCCTGCTATACCATATACATTTTCTGTTCCGCCACGCATA
Organism: Sphingobacterium sp. UBA3549; assembly: GCF_002376635.1. Taxonomy (NCBI): domain Bacteria; kingdom Pseudomonadati; phylum Bacteroidota; class Sphingobacteriia; order Sphingobacteriales; family Sphingobacteriaceae; genus Sphingobacterium; species Sphingobacterium sp. UBA3549. Next base: position 15,465 of record NZ_DFOE01000018.1, read on the forward strand.
TTTCGTTCTTGTGCTCCGCCATAGATTAAAGGTTTGATCTTGTTATTGGCGTTTATATAAAGAAAGCCGACCCCTTTCGGGCCATGGAATTTATGAGCAGCTCCTGTGACGAAGTCTATTTTAAGTTGAGTAAGATCATGTGGATAATGCCCCATAGTCTGCACAGTATCGGAATGAAATATAGCATTGTACTTTTGGCATAACTCGGTGATACGGTGAATATCGTTGAGATTTCCAATTTCATTATTGGCATGCATAATGGAGACAAAAGTACGTGGGTTACTATTTAAAAGCTCTTCCAGCTGGTTGATATTTAAATTGCCTTTTTCGTCAACCTCCAGCAGGTCAAGGTGCACTTTACCTGCTTTTTGCAGTTCCTCTAAGGTGTGTAATACGGCATGGTGCTCAATAGGTGAGGTAATGGCATGGGTTATCCCAAAGTCGGTTATCGACCTCACGATAGCCATATTGTCTGCTTCCGTTCCACCCGATGTAAAAAATATCTCTGCAGGAGACACATGAAGCAAATTGGCAATCGTTTTACGTGCTTTTTCTACAATTGTCTTTACTTGTCGTCCGTGACTATGGATTGAGGATGGATTACCAAAGTTATTTTCCATCACATCGATCATTACTTTTATTACTTCAGGATCTAAGGCTGTAGTCGCAGCATTATCAAAATATACTTGCATGCGGCAAAATTACAAATCTCTCAAGTAAATTACAGGTATCAAATCACTTATTTTTATCATTTTAATTTCCTAATTATCGCTGGTAGGTGCCTGAGTACTGCGGTTTCTAAGAATTAGATCCTTTTGCGCTGGAGCGTATGGGATGGGAATTTTTCTGTTCTGAGTTCCTTTTTTCGTCTGACCACGATCAGGATCAAAATTCCTCCTAATGCGATCGCCAAACCCAAATAAGCGGCAATATCACCTGCTTGCGTATAGAAAGTAATTTCTTCATTTAAATTAATTTCCTGATTGAGGGCCGCAGGCTGCCACCATTTGGTCTGTTGCACAATATCTCCCCGTTGATTAATAAAGCCAGAAATCCCTGTGTTGGCAGAGCGAGCCACCCATCGTCTGTTTTCAATCGCACGTAGTTTAGCATACTGTAAATGTTGGTCTTTGCCCGAAGTATTTCCCCACCAGCCATCATTGGTGATGATCGCAATAAACTGTGCTCCTTTTTTGACATACTTAGCAACATAATTGCCCCAAATGGATTCGTAACAGATGACCGGTGCGGCACCAATGCCACTTTGCGCATAAAATACCGATGGTTCGGACTGTTTTCCATAGCCTCCCGTAGTGCCGCCGAATGCTTTAAATAGCGGTTTTAAGAAGTTCATGGCTGCACCAAAAGGCATTTGTTCTACCCCCGGAACGAGCTTGGACTTATGATAAAACTGTAGTTTGGAAGAATAATCGATCAATGTCGCGGCATTGAAATTATCTTGATAAACATGAGGAGCTATTTCGCGTGCAGTTGGCGTTTTGGCATCGTTGTACAGCTGATAGCTTTCAATACCTGAAAGTACATTGCCATTTTTATACTGATCTAAAAATTTTAAGATGCGCTGGTAAGAATAGGTTTCCCTAAAGTTCTCCTCATCGAAATCGCCGTTTTGCGATAGCGCAGTTTCAGGCCAGATAAAAAACTCGGTATTGGGTTTAGCGACCGAATTTGATAAGGAGAATAATGTGTTTAATTGCTCCTCAGGGCTTATATTGAATTTAATATAAGGGTCAATATTGGGCTGAACAACGACGATTTGTGCGGGATTCTGATATTCTTCATAGTTAACGTAACGTATCAGCGAGTAGGTGCTGGGGATTAGTAACACTGCAGTTAATACAGCAATTGGAACTATTTTACGTTTGATCGGATAAAATCCCTTCCGATTTAAGTAAAGTGTAAATACCAAGATGTTGACCAGCCAGATCCATAGGGTTCCACCGTAGACTCCCGTGATTTCATACCATTGCACCAATTGGTGGAAACTGGCGAAACCATTTCCTAATGTCATCCAGGGGAAAGCTAAATCCCAGGATTCATGTAGAAATTCGTAGCTTATCCAAAATCCCATCAATCCGAAAAGGGATAGCATTACGTTTGTTTTGCGTCGTAGTTGCCCATATAGCCAGAAAGTCACCGCCATTAATGTTGCGCCTAAGCAAAAAGGTATCAGACTTATAATTACAGCTGCAAAGGGTGGCATAACTGCCGATATAGAATTATATACCCAATAAATCGAGGCTGTATTCCAAACTGCCGCAGTTAGGCCCGCGGTAAGGAATACTTTTCGGCCTTTCTTTTGGAATGTTTCATTGCGGATAATGTTCTCTACAGCAATCAGCAAAGGAACAAATCCAATAAATAACAAGGGACTGGAATAGGGTATCGGAGGCCAGCCCAGCCACAATAAAAAGGCACTTAAAAGTGCCAGTAGATAGTTATTTTTCACAATATATTTTCTTCCATTTATAATTATAAACTGGATAAAACTTCTCTCTTTTTACTCTCGTATTCCTCTTGGGTAATTAATTGTTTATCGAAGAGCGTTTTTAATTTTTTGAGCTTTAAGGTAATTTCATCGTCCTCCTCTTCCTTTGCCGCAGCAGGTGAGATAGGAGCTGCCGAAACTGAAGGAACAGTAGGGGTGGATCCGATCGGTTGCTGTGCCTGAACTGGCGCTGACGAAGTTGGCTGAGCCGAACCATAAGATTGTGGTGCGGATGGGGCAGGCGAAGTAACCGCTGGCTGAACCGGTATATTACTTTCTGGCCGTTCGATAACCACTTCTTTTGCGACAGTTGGAGCAATCACTATTTTCTCCTTTTCAGCGGCCAACTCAGCTTTTTTATAATTTTCAAGTGCCGCTTTAATATATTGATACAATTTTCTGGCCTGAACTTTAGGGATATAGTCTATGCTCAAATTCTCCCCAGTAAAAGGAATAACAGTCACTTTCGAACCGAAGATTTCCTCTTTGAAAGCAATATCTTTGATATCTTGCCAGCCGAAAATTTCGAAATCAGTAGCCAAGCCCAATTTAGTGAACTCGCACATAAATATGCGCTTATTACTGATGGTAATACTATCCGGTAATATAGTTACTGCAGGTTTCTTTTGAACTGCGATATAATCTATTTTTTCTCCTGGAGTAAGCATATCCTGGACTTTAGTAACCAATTTTTCGATGATTTTTATGTCCTGCCCATCCTGTGCAAATTGTTCCATGTTCATGTCAAATACTTTTTAATTACATAAAGATTGTTAAAATTTATTCCAATCCTGCTACACAAAATACAAATTCTCCTTTAATCGGATTGTTTTCAAAGTGTAATTTTAAATCAGTTAATGTTCCGCGCACATTCTCTTCGTAGAGTTTGCTCAATTCCCGAGATATCGAAGCTTGTCTTTCAGCTCCAAAAATTGTGATAAATTCTTCTATTGTTTTTAGTATACGATGCGGTGACTCATAAAAGATCATCGTTCGTTTTTCTTCTGCTAAGGTTTTTAAGCGCGTTTGTCTTCCTTTTTTTACCGGCAGAAAACCTTCAAAACAAAAGCGGTCGTTGGGAAGCCCCGAATTGACAAGCGCTGGCACGAAAGCAGTTGCTCCGGGCAAGCACTGAACCTCCAGTCCTTCTTTGATGGCCTCGCGTACCAGTAAGAATCCCGGATCCGAGATAGCCGGTGTTCCAGCGTCTGAAATCAAAGCAATGTTTTGTCCCTCTTTTAAGAATTTAATGATTTCCGAGACCGCTTTATGTTCATTGTGCTGATGGTGCGCAAATACTTTTTTGTCGATTCCAAAATGTTTTAAAAGCGGAGCACTGGTCCTTGTATCCTCTGCTAAGATGAGGTCCACTTCTTTTAGGACATTGACCGCACGGAACGTCATGTCCTCCAGATTGCCAATAGGTGTTGGAACTAAATATAACATGGTCAAAGTTAAGTTTTTTTTACTATATAACATGCGCTAAAACATTCTGTGCTTTTTGAAGTTTTATTTTAAAGATTAGAGTAAACTCCATCACGTTATTTTAAATAAATTATGCAATACATCGAAAAAATACAGGCCCATCTAGGTACTGAAGCGAGTTATTTGTTAGATTTTGATCAACCTGCAGTTTCCAAAACAATGCTTCATCTTCCGCAGTCAACATTTATTGACCAAGTATACAATTCAAGTGATCGTAGTCCACAAGTTTTAAGAAGTTTGGGACAACTTTTTGGAACGGGCCGTTTAGCCAATACGGGGTATCTGTCAATATTGCCCGTGGACCAAGGTATTGAACACAGTGCCGGAGCGTCTTTTGCGCCAAATCCACAGTATTTTGATCCAGAGAATATTGTTAAGCTAGCTTTGGAAGGAAATTGCAACGCTGTGGCTTCTACTTTTGGTGTATTAGGAGCTGTTGCCCGAAAGTATGCACACAAGATTCCGTTTTTGGTTAAAATCAATCATAATGAATTGTTGACTTATCCCAATCGCGCAGACCAAATCTTGTACGGAACAATTCGCGAAGCCTGGAATATGGGTGCTGTTGCGGTAGGGGCAACCATATATTTTGGATCTGAAGAATCAGACCGGCAGATTATTGAAGTAGCAAAAGCATTTGAGGAAGCACATTCCTTGGGGATGGCGACGGTACTATGGTGTTATTTGCGTAATTCGGCTTTCAAGGTCGGAGATAAAGATTACCACTTAGCAGCAGATCTGACCGGACAGGCCAATCACTTGGGGGTAACCATCAAAGCCGATATTATTAAGCAAAAATTACCCGAATTAAATGGCGGATTCAAAGCGTTGAATATGGGTAAAAGCAGTTATGGGAAGTTGGATGAAAGGATGTATACACAGCTTTCTTCCGACCATCCTATTGACCTATGCCGCTACCAAGTACTCAATTGCTTTGCCGGCAGGGCGGGCTTGATCAATTCTGGCGGGGCTTCGGGACAGAATGACACCCAAGAAGCCGTAAAAACAGCAGTTATCAATAAGCGCGCTGGCGGAACTGGTTTGATATCTGGTCGCAAAGCCTTTCAAAAACCGATGCAGGAAGGTGTAGCGCTGCTTCACGCCATTCAGGATGTTTATTTGTGTGATGAGGTGAGTATTGCTTAGTAAAGCGCATAATATAGGTTCAAAAAGCCTTTCTAATGGTGTTGTGGGAATAAAATAGCTTGTAAATAAAGGCAAATTTATCTAAGTTTGTTCACTATTTTAAATAACACATTTATATTATGTTGCAATTAAATTATATCCGTGAGAACAGGGATACGGTGATCGAAAGATTAGCTGTCAAGCATTTCAAGGAAATTGGATTGGTCGACGAAATCATCAGTTTAGATGAAGAACGCCGTAGGATCCAATCGGAATCAGACGCACTTTCGGCAGAGGCTAATGCGGCAGCGAAGCAGATTGGAGATCTGATGCGGCAAGGAAAAAAAGAAGAAGCTGAAACCGTCAAATCCAAATCCTCGGGATATAAAGAGCAAGTAAAGCAACTTTTAGATCAATTGGGTACAATTGAGGCAGAATTGAATGAGAAGATCGTACAATTGCCCAATTTACCACATCAATCCGTTCCGGCCGGTGTAAGTGCAGACGATAACGAAGTTGTTTTGACCCATGGCGAAATTCCTGCGTTGCCAGAGGAGGCATTGCCCCATTGGGAATTGTTGAACAAATACGGTATTGTTGATTTAGAACTTGGCGTAAAAGTTGCTGGAGCCGGTTTTCCCATCTATAAAGGCAAAGGCGCTAAATTGCAGCGTGCATTGATCAATTTCTTTTTGGATCAGGCTGCCGAAGAAGGATACGAAGAAGTTCAGGTGCCAATTTTGGTGAATGAAGATTCTGCATTTGCCACGGGGCAATTGCCGGATAAAGAAGGGCAGATGTACTATGTTGGTAATGACAATCTCTATTTGATCCCTACAGCTGAAGTTCCGGTTACTAATATTTATAGAGACGAAATTGTAAAAGAGGCCCAGTTTCCAATAAAACATTGCGCTTATACACCATGTTTCCGTCGGGAAGCGGGTTCTTACGGAGCACATGTACGTGGATTAAATCGTTTGCATCAATTTGACAAAGTAGAGACGGTGCAGATTGTACATCCCGAAAGGTCGTATGAAGTGCTGGAAGAGATGAGTTTATATGTACAAGGACTGTTGCAGAAATTAGAGTTGCCTTACCGCGTATTACGTTTATGTGGTGGAGATATGAGTTTTACTTCTGCATTGACTTATGATATGGAAGTGTATAGTTCTGCGCAGAAGCGTTGGTTGGAAGTTTCTTCCGTCTCCAATTTTGAAACTTACCAAGCGAATCGTTTGAAAGTGCGCTTTAAAAATTCGGAAGGCAAGATGCAGCTGGCACATACTCTAAATGGTTCTGCATTGGCTTTGCCACGTATTGTAGCTGCGATATTAGAGAATAATCAAACTGAAAAAGGAATTAAGATTCCGGCAGTTTTGGTGCCTTACACTAAGTTTGAGTATATTGATTAAATATCAATAAATAAGTCGTCTCTGGACTTATTTCATACAAAATGAAAGACGCTCAGCCTGAGAAGGTAGAGCGTCTTTTTTTTGATTTTAAAGTGCTATCGACCAGACGAAATTTTTTGTTCTCTTTCATGTTGCGGATCGATATAAAGTCATGAAAGTTTGGTTATCATTCTACCGATATATGTTTAGAATCATTATAAATTAATGCTCTTTTTGATGCCGCGATGAAAAGAATGATGTCTCAAAGATTTCTTGTGGCATTGTTAATGTTTTGTTAAATATATTGGATTCCGTATAAAATTCTGTTTGAGGTTGCTTTGATTAGTTTTTATTCTAAAATGATTCTTTTGTAACAATTTGCAAATTTGACTTCCAATTATTGCGGTATTTACTGATTTTGAGGGATTATGTTAAAAAACTTGTAAAAACAACTTGTGCTTTCTATATTTGACACCGCTAATAAAAATCGCACTAACTATTATTTACTGTAAATGCTGAAAAGTGCAAATTTACAGCTGGATATTTATCTAAGAATTGCCCTACATCTACCTAGGGCTGCTTTTCAATAATATTTTCAACTGTTAAAAAATGAACTGCAATGGTCTATTTAATAGGCTGCTGTTTTATTGTCTACACAATTTATGTTTAGACAGTTGTATTAACGGATATAATTTATATCAATATATAGGATTAGAAAAATTAATAAAATTAACTAACTAAAACATGAAACAAACATTACTAAGTTTTCTTGTTGGCGGAATGATTCTGACTTCGGTCGCATTCGCTCAGGAAAAAAAGATTAGTGGTCGTGTTACATCTGCTGACGGTAAAGCTATACCAGGGGTAACAGTAGTTGTACAAGGTACTAATCAGGCTACACAGACGGACACTAATGGTAATTATTCATTGAATGTACCGGCAGGTAAAGTTGTTGTATTTCGTTCCGTTGGTTTTGACGATAAAACCATTATTGTGAATAACAACAACACGGTGTTCAATGTTTCTTTGGAAAATCATGACAATGCACTTGAAGAGGTGGTGGTAACTGCCAATGCTATCAAAAGAGAAAAGAGAACATTAGGTTATTCAGCACCGACCTTGAACAACGAGGAATTGCGGTCAGGTCAAAATTCAAGTGCTATCAATGCATTAGCTGGTAAAGTTGCAGGTGTGAATATTACATCGACCTCAAATTCTCCAGGTAGTTCATCTCGTGTCGTTTTGCGTGGCGGTTCGTCTATCTCAGGGAATAACCAAGCCTTAATTGTTGTTGACGGTGTTCCTATCGACAACTCCAGTGTAATCGGTGGTGGTTCATCTTTATCAAGTGTAGATTTTGGTAACCGCGGTAATGATATCAACCCTGATGATATTGCATCAATGACCATATTGAAAGGTCCGGCTGCAGCAGCGTTATATGGATCGCGTGCATCCAATGGAGCTTTGATCATTACCACTAAAACAGGTAAAAGAGGCGGCGGTAAAACAGATATTACCTTCAATACAACAAATACCTTTTCTTCTATTTTAAAATTACCTGAGTTTCAGAACGAATATGGTCAAGGTTACTCTGGCTATACTAAAAATGGAGACCTGGTTTTTGTCAATGATCCAAAGGAAAACTGGTCTTGGGGAGCGCCTTTTACAGGAAAAACACAAGAATGGGGCCAAGCTATTAATGGCGTAAGACAGACAAAGCCCTATTCGGCTGTAAAAAACAATATTAAAGATTTTTTTAATACTGGATTTGCAACAGACAATAATTTAGGATTCTCGGGTGGTAGTGAAAAATCATCTTTCTATTTGGGCCTAAATTCTTTGAACTCAAACGGTGTTTATCCTGGAAGCAAAGATAACTACAATAAATATGGTGTTCGTTTCAATGGTCAGACCGAATTCTCCAATAAATTTTACGCAGGAATTTCAGCGAACTATAGTCAGATTAACTCGAACAACGTAGGCGGAGGACAAGGAAATTCGTCTGTATACAATAACTTGTTACAAACTCCCCGTGATATTCCTGTTGCTGATCTGAAAGATTTAAATAACCCATATAATGGCTATGGTTATGTTGATGCAAATGGTCTAAACCATAGTAACGAGTATGGTTATTACGGGGCATATTCAAGAAATCCCTATTGGACATTGGCAAATTACAACAATTACAATAATGTCAATCGCATTATGGGTAATTTTAACGTCGGTTATAAGCCATTTGAATGGTTGGATTTCAAAGAGCGTGTAGGGGTAGATCATTATACGGACCGCAGACGCTCTGAATCGCCAAAATATAATTTTACACCAATTGATAAAACTTCAGGTAATTATTCGACAGCTAACGATCTAATTGACAATGGTGAGTATCGTATCGATCAATACAATGTAACAGAGATCATTCACGATTTCATGGTTACTGCTACCCATGACTTTAATCAAGATTTTAAAGGATCATTAATGTTGGGTAACAACATTCGTCAACGTAATGTTACAAATTTAAGTACAGCGACCAACGAAAGTGGAGGTTTGGTACAGCCCGGTTTTTATAATTTAGCGAACTCCAATGGTCCATTAAACCTAATCCAAGACTCATGGTCAAAACGTCGTTTGGTCGGACTTTATGCGGATTTGAATTTGTCGTATAAAAACTTCCTATACTTACAAGCGACAGCACGTAACGACTGGTCGTCTACCTTGCCGAAGAAAAACAATTCATTCTTTTATCCAAGTGTGAGTGGTTCATTTGTATTCTCTGAGTTGTTAAGCCAAGATGCGAAGAGAATTCTTTCTTACGGTAAATTGCGTGCTAACTATGCCAAAGTTGGGTCGGATACAGATCCATATCAATTGTTGACAACATTCTCTAGAGGTGAGATCAATGGTGGATTTGGAACGACAACTTTCCCATTTGGTAATGTATCTGCATTCATGTCAGGTTCGACTTTAGGAAATGCAGAGTTGAAACCGGAAATCACTACATCAGCTGAAGTAGGTGCAGAATTAGGTTTCTTTAGAAATCGTTTAACGGTTGATTTTAGTTACTACAATAACAACTCGAAAAATCAAATCTTAGCAATTCCTATTGCAAATTCTACAGGTTACGGATTCAATGTTGTTAATGCCGGCAAAATTAAAAACTCAGGTGTTGAACTTGCATTGCGTGGGACACCAGTGAAAACAGAAAACTTTAGCTGGGAATTGATGGGTACTTTCACTAAAAACAACAATAAAGTTGTTGAATTAATGGATGGTATTGATCAAGTTTCTTTAGGTGGTTTCTCAGGTATGTCTATCGTTGCTGCTAAAGGACGCCCTTACGGTGAATTTTATGCTGTAACAAATGCCACTGATGCACAAGGTAGAACTATCGTTGACCAAGAAACAGGTTTACCAGTACCTACTTCTGAAGCAAAGTATTTGGGAAGTTATAATCCTAAATTTCAAGCCTCATTAGGAACGACTTTAAATTACAAAGGCTGGTCATTAACGACGTTATTTGACATGAAGCATGGAGGTGTATTCTATTCACGTACTAAAGATATCATGGCATTCACAGGTACGTCTGCAGAAACAGGAGGTGAGCGTTTTGGTCAAATCTTCCCTAACTCTGTTTACTTAGATGCAAATGGTAATTCTGTTGTAAATACGACAGCAACTTATGACAAAGTGGATTACTATCCATATTTGGAAGCGGGTATGAATGTGGTAGATGCTTCTTATGTGAAGTTGCGCAACTTGGCTATCTCTTATAAATTCAAAAAAGATATGCTAAAAAATACGCCTTTTGGTGATGTAACTGTCGGTGTATTCGGTAATAACCTGTTTATCTGGACGCCAAGCGAAAATAAATACGCAGATCCAGAAGTAAACTCGGCTGGTGCTGGGAATGCACAAGGTTTTGACTATACCGCTCAGCCGTCTTTGCGTAACTATGGTGTCAATGTGAAGGTATCCTTCTAAACTATAAAGAATAATAAAATGAACAAGAATATTAAAAAGTTTGTTTTTGCTGCATTGGTTGGATCCGTAGCATTTACAAGTTGTAATAAATATTTGGATGTTAATGAAAATCCAAATAACCCAGAAAAAGTAGAACCAAATCTCTTGCTGCCGACAGTTGAAGCATCGTTAAGCCAGATCGTCGGTAATCAGCTTCAAGTATATGGTGGTTTGTGGGCGCAGTATTGGACACAGGCTCCATCCTCATCACAGTATCAAACTATTGATCAGTATAACCTCAAAAATACAGCAACGGATCGTATTTGGTCAACTATCTATAGAAGTGCACTCAACAATGCTGAAATCATCATTAATTCGGAGCGTGGTGCAAACAACTATACAATTGGTATGGCGTATTTGTTGAAAGCATATACATTGCAAGTAGCGACTGATGCTTTTGGAGATATTCCGTTAGATGAAGCGCTGCAAGGAGCAACGAACTTAAGCCCAAAATATCAAACACAAAAAGAGGTATACAACAGTATTTTCGAAAGTATTGATAAAGGTGTTGAGTTATTGAAAGGTAATCTTGGTACTACACCGGGAGAACAAGATATGCTGTTTGGAGGCGATAAGGCATCTTGGATTGCATTCGCAAATACCTTGAAATTGAAGGCTTATTTACGTATTTCAAACGTAGATGATACGACTGCTCAAGCAGGTATTAAAGCATTGTATGCGACAAATCCGACATTTTTAAATGAGGATGTTTCCATCACATTTACGACAACAGGTGGAAACCAAAATCCTTTCTATACAGAAATGGTTGGTTTAAAATATGTTCAAAATGTTGTTGCGAGTGGAACTGCTGTTAAAGCATTTGCAGCAAATAAGGATAAAAGATCATTTGCATTGTATAACAGACTGTTAAAAGCTGATAATGTAACATTGCAAGATACAGTAGCTTACTTAGAACAGGGGGATTTCCGAGGACAAAACACGAAATTAGTCTCCGCTCCTTCACCAGTAACTGGAGCAAATGCGAAAAATACAGCTTCTGCAATCGCGCCTGTAAAATTATTCTCTATTGCTGAAAGTAAATTCTTGCAAGCTGAGGCTGCTTTGAAAGGATGGGGGACAGGAAGTGTTGCTACACTGTATAATGAAGGTGTTACTGCGTCATTCAACTATTTAGGTGCGGAAGGATTAAAGGAATATTTAGCTGCTGCTGGTAAATTTCCAACTGATGCTTCAAAACAATTAGAAGCAATCATTACGCAGAAATATTACGCAATGAATGGTTTCCAAAATTTTGAAGCATGGACTGAATACAGAAGAACAGGATATCCTACATTCTTGATTCAATCGAAAGCATCCATTTTGGCGAATGGTGAAATGCCGCAGCGTTTGTTGTACCCGAATACGGAATTAACAACTAACTTGAACTATCCTGGTACGAAAGCGATTACAGTACCGGTTTGGTGGGACGTTAAGTAGTCTTTTAGATTCTATAATACTTAAAGAGCGGCAATTTCGAAAGAAATTGCCGCTCTTGTTTTGCAAGCGTTTGTTTGAAAAAATGTATTTTTGCGCCTATTAACGCTACTATATTTTATGAAAAGATCGACTTTGTTTTTAATTGTGCTTATTTTGATAGGAGCTATGACAGAAACATTTTCTTCGAAAGCAAGGGGGAAAGTGTTTATTAGCGATACGATAGTGAATTACTTTGATAAATCAGGGAATCCTGTTAAGACAAAACTAGCGTCTTATTCCTATCAATATATTGTTCCTGTAGGAGATGATTTGAATAGATTGTTTAATATTGTTAGCTATTATACGGAGACTGATTCCATCAAATCCTTCGCTTAGAGCCAAGATAGCACAGTTGGGTTTTTCGGGTGGAAGTATGTCGGGGAGTCGACAGTATACTATCCAAATGGACAGTTGAAAAGCTTAGAGAAATTTGATGCAGACGGTGTGCCTACGGATTCTTCATACTATTATTATCCGACAGGAAAATTGAAAATGCTCGTGACGCATATTGACACTGCACAAAATCCGTTTACGGGTTCGAGAATGACAAAACCATATCACTTGTTGTATATGGATTCTTTGGGAAATTATCTCTTGAAGCGCGGGAACGGATTCCTTCGAATGGATTATGACGATGGTACCTATTTCGAAGGTGAGCTAAAAGATAATGAAAAAGAGGGTAAATGGGAAGGTTGGAATATGGGGAGCCGTTATGAAGAACAGTATTTAGGTGGTGTTTTTCAGAGCGGAAAAAGATTTCGTTCCAATGGAGAGGTTGTTTTATACGATGCTGAGACAAAGCAATCGGCACCGATTCTTCCGCTTAAATTGAAGTAGTTTATGGAAGCCGTTTATCGGCAGATCGATATACCGGACAATTTAATTACTCAATTGAAGTCTAGGCTTATTAACGTGACATTTGTTGTCAACAAAGATGGTAGACTCAGTAAATTTAAATATGATCGGGATATTCCTATTAAGGTCAGTAGCGCGATTACAACAGCGATTCAGGCTGTTGGTCCTTGGAAGCCAGGTAGACTGCAAGGAGAGCCTGTGGCTGTGAGTTATACTATTCCAATAGCTTTGTAGTGTGATTGACACATTCTTCAATCAGTGTTTGAAAGAAATTTTGCTGCAGATGGTTGTGGCAAATTTCTGTTCAAGGCGATCACGCTTTAAACGATAGTTTGATATGTCAAATAAGTACAGCTGCGTAGCCGAAGGTAGCCCCATATCTTTGTGTAAAATGCAGCTCGCCCCCTCTTCGGAAATGGTTCCACAGTTATTCGATAGGGTTTCGGCTACCAGTAAAAGTATACTCGCAAGCCCTGTCAAGGCCCATTCGAAGGGAGGCAAACATGTCTCAAACATGTGCCAAAGAAATTTTAAAGTGCTGTCAAAGACCACCTGACTTTGAGATAGAGGTACCACCTTCCGGCGACTTTTTCTCCACCAATTCCCTATTAACTCCTACCTTTTATAGAACTGGACTCGCATTTTCCTCGGCTGTTCTTCGAATTTGACCCGAGGGAGATTCGAAGCCTGCCCGAAGAAAATTCGAGCAAAGGTGGGAGATAGGTAGGAGTTGGTCACCTATTAGTGGTGTATTGGTTGATTATATCTTAACCCAAGATCGACTACAGGTTGAAACAACGATCACACAAGGTTGACTATAGCGCGTGACTAGGTTTACTCCTTATACGTTTTTTTTTAAGCAGAATGATAGCTAAGTAATGGAACAGGGCCGAGGAGAGAGATAAATTTTCGCTGAGGGTTTTGAGTTGACTTATTATACTATTCGTCTCTTTATGGAGTGCGATATTTTTGTAGTTGCACTGGGATAAATGTTTATGGCTGATTTTGAAGTTTAAGGGAAAAGATTCACCAGGCATGTAATACGAGTGTCTATGTGGCGAGGTAGAGGATAGGGGGCAAGAAGTTTTTACCGTAAAGATAATAGGGGAAGCCATTTCACAGTGAAATTGGAAAGTTGCTATATTATTTTACATAAACAGATAAGGTTTGATGTAAATAGTTTTCCTTAATAATGTAACAATGTTACTTAAGTATGTTAAATTTTTAAAATTAAAGTACTACTATTCAGTACTTTAATTTTGTTTGTGAATTAATTGTTATCAATAAATTATGCTTGCATTGCAAATGTTAAAAAAAGTTATAATTTTGTATTTAACGTTTTTTAACATATGGAAGCAATTCAACGAAAAACCGTTACTAACTATAATGCATATATAAATTATTGAAAAGTACATTTCTAACCAAAATATACTATCAAGAATAAACATTTTTTAATAAACATAAACATATGAAACACAAATTACTCAGTTTATTCGTGGGTAGTATGATTCTGACTTCTGTGGCATTTGCACAGGAGAGAAAGGTCAGTGGTCATGTTACAGGAGTTGATGGCAAACCATTGGCGGGTGTAACAATCATTGTCCAAGGATCAAATACTGCTACCCAGACAGATGCAAATGGTAATTATTCATTATCAGCACCTAATGGAAAAGTTATCGTATTTCGCTCTGTAGGCTTTGCAGATAAAACGCTAATCGTTAAAGAAGGACAATCGTCTTTTAACGTAACGTTAGATAACGCCGACAATGCCCTTGATGAGGTGGTTGTCACAGCTATGGGGATTACTCGCTCAGAAAAATCATTAGGTTATTCGGCTACAAAAATTGGTGGCGCAGAATTAGCGGCGTCTCGGAATACAAATGTTGCTAATGCTTTAGCTGGTAAAGTCGCGGGGGTTCAAGTTAATTCAACCGGTGCATCTCCAGGAGCGGTTTCTTCGGTGGTGATCCGTGGCTTTAGTTCTATCAATGGGTCTAACCAAGCTCTTTATGTTGTTGATGGAGTTCCATTGCAAACAAGCAATTTTCAAACTGATGGTACTACAATTGCGGCAGGTGGTATATCCAGCATTTCTTCTGATGATATTGAATCAATGACCGTTCTTAAAGGGGCGGCTGCTACCGCGTTGTACGGCTCTCGTGCGTCCAATGGCGTCGTTGTTATTACAACAAAGTCAGGAAAAAAAGGGAATGGTCGAAATTTTTCCCTATCCTATAATGGTGGTATGCAATTTAGGGAAATGTCCGTTTTTCCAATCATGCAAAATGAATTTGGACAAGGTTGGAATGGTCAACAAACTTATATTGAAAATGGATCTTGGGGACCTCGACTAGATGGTTCACAACAATTGTTCGGACCGGTATGGGATAATAAACAATTATATCATGAATATTCTGCCCGAAAAAATAATGTTAAGGACTTCTTAGATATTGGCAAGTCATTTAATAATAGTATTGCATTTAACGGTGCATCTGAGGATAATAAACTTACTTATTACCTTTCCTACTCAAATACCAAGGACGATGGAATAATGCCAACGGATGCGGATTCTTACAAACGAAATACATTAGCATACCGAAGTACATATCAAGGTACTGATTGGTTAAAAGTATCTTCCAACCTTAATTTTACAACTAATAAAACGAATGTAGTTGGTACATATCAAGGAACTTCTGTAATAGACGGACTATTGGAATTACCAAGAGATATATCGATTATAGACAAAAAAGATTTATCTAGTCCATTTAATACGCCTGAGGCTTACTTTACTCCTTACGGGATAACAAATCCATATTGGGCACTGGCAAACAACTACAATCAGTTGAATTCAAAGCAATTTAATGGAAAAATTCAAGCGGATATTAATCCTATAAAAGAGTTGACTCTGACATATCGTTTCGGATTTGATCATTTGAATTATGATCAAAAAATTGGAGTGCCAGAGATAAAGTTAGATGATAAATTAATCACTGATAATAAAGGTTATCCGCCATCCGCAATGAATCAAGCAGGGAATGTCTTTTCGCGTTATGGAAGTTCATACGAACTTAACCACGATTTTTTGGCTACCTATGATAATAAATTTGATAAGTTATCGCTTACGGCGCTTTTAGGTATGAATATTAATGAAAGATATTCTACTTATATGCAAGGTCAAACAGATGGGTTATCAGTATATACCGGTTTTTGGGATTTAAGTAATGGTTCTGTAAGATCTGAATTGAGTGAAGTGCAAACAAAACGAAGATTGGTTGGTCTTTTTGGAGATGTAACCTTGGGCTATGATGAAACTGTGTTTTTGAATTTAACTGCCCGTAACGATTGGTCTTCGACGTTACCAATTAATAAAAATAATTATTTCTATCCGGGAGCAACATTGAGCTGGTTATTTACGAATAACTTGCCTAAAAATAATATATTATCGTTCGGTAAAGCAAGATTAGCTTACGGGCGCACAGGTAATGATGCTGGAGTTTATCAAACGACTGCGCGCTATATTCAGGGATTTGCCAACGGTTACTACGGATCGGATATTGCCAAATTTCCATTAAATGGGACTAACTCATTCCTTTTAAGTACGCAAAAAGGCAGTGATCAATTGTCTCCAGAAATGACAACGGAGTTCGAAGCCGGTCTTGATTTGAAATTCTTAAACAATCGTATTGGTCTAGATGCTGTATTTTATAATAGAAGAACTACAGATCAAATATTTCCTCTATCAGTAGATCCAGCAAGTGGCTTTGCAACAATGGTCACAAATGTTGGAGAGGTAAGAAATAGAGGTATAGAACTCTTGCTTTCAACAACGCCAATCAAAACCGAAAAATTTAGATGGGATTTAAACTTAAATCTTACAATTAATAGGAATAAAGTTATCTCTTTGGATGAGCGCATCGGAGATAAATTTCAGATCTATAATTTTTCAGCAGGAAATGACAATGTGAGCATGTATGCGGAAGTGGGTAAGCCGTTAGGGACTTTCTACACATATTTACCCACGTATGTTGAAGATGCTAGTAGCCCATATTATGGTAAGTTAATTGTAGATGATGAGTATGGCCAACCTGTATTAACAAAAGATATTATGAGCACGGGATTAAATATTCAGCCAAAGTGGACAGGCGGAGCGACAACTTCTTTTAGTGCATACGGCTTTACATTAGGTGCTACTTTGGATATACGTCAAGGGGGGTATATGTTTTCTCGGACAAAAAATTTGATGCAATTCACGGGGAATGGTATCGAAACCATGTACAATGATCGTAATCCTTTTATCATTCCTAATTCTGCACAACGCGTGCTGGACAAAAACGGAAATTTTGTGAGATATCAAGATAACACGACGCCTATTTATCTTTCAAATAGTAGTTACCAAAATTACTTTAACAACTACGGCGCGAAAGAAGGGGGACAATATTATTTATTAGATCGATCGTTTAGAAAAATAAGGAATATTTCTTTATCATATGTATTGCCAAAATCTTGGGTAAGTTCAGCAAAATTAAGCGATGTGGCAGTTACAGCATTTGTAAATAACCCATTCGTATGGACACCAAAGAGCAATAAGTTCATCGATCCTGAAGGATCATCAATAGGTAGCGATCTGTCTGGACAGTTTGGAGAATTGTACATTAATCCGGCAACTCGAATTTATGGATTTAACGTAAGTCTTAAATTTTAATGATTAATATGAATATGAAAAGGATAATATTGCCTTTATTGGCATTAAGCATAGGGGTTACTTCATGTAAGAAGTTTTTGGATATTAATGAAAGTCCAAATTCGCCCACGGAAGAGAATGTTTCCAACACACTAATTGTCCCAGGAATTGAGATGAATCTTGCTGCTAGTTATGGGAATTATTTTAGGATCATTGGCGGATATTATGCCGAGCATTACAGCCAAACATTTGGGACAAGTAATTACGTTGATTATTCGCAATTCATCGCGTCTCAAACGAGGTCCGCTGGTACTTACACTCAGTTAAATACACGGGTATTAAAAAATGCTAATACAGTACTTGAAAAGGCTAAAGCAGATGGTGATTGGAATACCTATTTAATTGCAACTACACTACGCGTGTTTTCAATCCAAGCCTTAGTAGACGCTTATGGAGAAACTCCATATTCGGAAGCACTTAAGGATGATATCCTATCACCTAAATATGATGATGGAAAAGATATATATGCTGGTATTTTAGCTGAGCTAGATGAGGCTTTGTCTAAGGTAGAACTTGATAAACCTGTCATCCCGACTTTCTTATATCCGAAAGTTGGGAATCAAGATCCAGATCCAGCTGATTGGGTTAGATTTGCTAATGCGTTGAAGTTAAAGTTTTTGATGCGCATCAGTAAGGTTCAAGATGTTAAAAATGAGCTTACGACACTTATAACTGAAAATATGTTTCCATTATCAGACGTCTCTTATGCAAATATGTGGGCTGATGAAACTGGTAAGGCAAATCCTTTTTACCAAGAAGAATTTGCGGCTTACTTCGGATCGAATCAACAAAATGTCATATTAAATTTGGCATTGTCAGGTACAATGGAAGATGTTGAAGATGCTCGATTGTCTAAATTTTTTATGAAAAATGGCAGTGGACTTTATAATGGAGGTGTTTCTGGTACTAATTTTTCGCTTTCCAATGTATATACTGCAAGTTATTTTAGTAGACCAAATATGAGTTATAATTCACCAGTCTATTTAATTACTAAATCCGAAATAGAGTTTTTCTTAGCAGAATATTACGCGAGATATGGCTCCGCTGGACAAGCAAAAACGCATTATGAAAATGCTATAACGCAATCATTCCTATCTGCAGGCCTTAGTGCTGCAGATGCAGCAGATATTTATGAAGGAGATTATGCTTATGATAATGCAAAGTTTGAGAAACTCATCGGGATTCAAAAATGGATTGCGCTCAGTGGGACAAATAACTTTGAGGCTTGGTGTGAATTACGCCGTCTAAAATACCCAGCTTTTGGATCCGTTACTGGGGAAAATATATATAACGAGGAAACAGATGTGTTTAAACCTGAATTATTTGTTCCTGGAACTTTATATACTCCGATAAAATATAATACTGAATTGGGCGCGGGAAAGGTTTTGCAACGTTTGCGTTATGCTCAAAGTTCGACAAATTCAAATTCCAATGCACCTGCTGTTAAATCAGATTCCGAGCCAGTATTTTGGGCAAAGTAAGGTCTAGTAATAAATTTTTAAATAAAAAATAATGAAAAGATTTATATATAATATTATTCCTTTTATGTTGGCTTTGTTTTTATTGCAAGCTTGTAAAAAGGAGACAACAGAAGGATATACGCATGTGACAAGCTTTCCTTTGTTGAGCATTGAGGGAGGAAGTCGCGTAACTTTACCATTAGGAGGCACATTTAGTGAACCTGGGTATATCGCTACAATTGATGGAAATGATGTCTCAGAAAAGGTCGTAGTTAAATCAACAATTAATCCTAATAAAGTTGGGCCTTACGCGGTTAATTACTCCATTGCAAATGCCGAAGGTTATAAGGCAGAAGTAACTAGAGACGTGTATGTTTATGATCCTGCAGCTAGTGTTATGCCATCAAAAGGATATATTGTTCAGGCCGGTAGCAATAGGAATGGATCTGTTGTATTTAATGGTTACACGATTGCTGTTTATCAAACCGCGCCTGGGATTTTTACGATTACTGACTTTTTAGGAGGGTATTATGATAAAAGAGCTGGATATGGTATAAAGTATGCTGCACTCGGTAAGTTTAAATTGAACAGTGACAATACACTAACTCTCATAGAAAGCTTTGTTGCAGGATGGGGAGATAGCTTATCAGCATTGGAAAATGCTAAATTTGATCCGGCTACGAAAACCATCAGTTTTACAGCTGTGTATGCTGGATTTAACTTTAACATAATTTTGAAATAATAGTATGAAAAAGATATTTTATATAATAGGATTTTGTTTTCTCACATTCCAATCGTGTAAGAAAGATGAAGTTGAAGGTACAGCCACACAGAAGCTTGCTGGTGAGTGGTATGTAACTGCTGATGCATTGAAAGCCGATGGTTCTTTATTTGAAAAAGATGTTTACGGTTTAGGGCATTTTATGTTAGCAACTTATAATACTGAAAGTAACGATGCGTCCAAGATTTGGATAGAGGATAGAGGCAATTTTTGGGATTTTAAAGGAATAATAAATGGAGATGTAAATGCATTAACTTTTTCTGGAGAAGATGTCCAAAACGTAAGCTATGATTCAAAATTTACAGTTACAAACGGTAAAATTTTAAAGGCTGCTGCTACGACACCTAGTGGTATGAAAGCCGATAGTGTAGTTTTTGAAATTAAGTTTGATGATGATGACCCTGCCGGCAATGGTTTCGATCGCTATCGAATTACTGGATATCGTTATACTGGATTGGCAAATGATGATTAAAAATCAATTTAGGAAATAATTTATTGAATAAAATCCAAAATATTGCGCAAATCTATTTATTAGGTTTGTAAGAATGAGCCTGGTATTTATTGGGCTCATTCTATTTAATTTGGAATATTATTTGCTGAAGCGATAATCATTGGACTGTCTTTTTACTGTTTCATCTTCGATTAGCAGCTCCAGAAAACCAAAGTAGCTGATCTTTTTTTCCAGGGCATGCCGGTTTCTCATTTCAAGTTCTGGGCCAAAGTGGCTAATTTTGATCTTACCTAAGGCAAAGGTTCTTC
Source organism: Sphingobacterium sp. UBA3549 (assembly GCF_002376635.1). Classification (NCBI taxonomy): domain Bacteria; kingdom Pseudomonadati; phylum Bacteroidota; class Sphingobacteriia; order Sphingobacteriales; family Sphingobacteriaceae; genus Sphingobacterium; species Sphingobacterium sp. UBA3549. Next base: position 36,064 of record NZ_DFOE01000018.1, read on the forward strand.
TAGGCCAACTTCAAGGGCTTTTCGTATCCGGGAAACAGTCTTACGTCACATCCCAAGTTCCGAGGCTATTTCTAATATAGACTTTCCGTGAGATAGGAGTGTTTTTATAGTATTATACATTGCCACTTTATACATAATGTCGGACTTAAATACTCTGACAAGTTAAAGCTATTTAAAAATTTAAGGTAGTGGCATCTTAGTGGGAACATATGGAGGTGCTTTAGTGATAATTAGCAGTTTTAGACAAATGGATGGAAAAGTATCAAAACAATATGTCTTTTGAAAGGTGCGGCGATGGATGCCATCGTCCCTTGTACCATTTGAAATCAGGCTGTATTTATCAAACATGCGTAATCCAGCGGATGAGGGAAAGCAAACTTAAACTCAACAGCGAGATGACAAAAATTGTATATTGGAAAAACTCGGTTCACAGAGAGATAAATCCAGCGTCCGTTGCGTTCACTTTCCTCGGTCATACATTTTGACAGTGGGGTAGGCCAACTAAAACCGGCTGGAAGTTTACATATTTTCCATGTATGAGTCAGGATGCTAAGAAATTCGTTCGAGAAAGTGAAGTGCATAGTGAATAGAAGTTTTATGGATGAGATAAAAGACATTGCCCAAGGTCTGAACTTAATGGAAAGAGTTTGGATTAATTTCTACTTTGTGTATTTAAGATGGACGGGCAATGGACTTTGGTACGGATAAACCTTAAGCTAGTAAGATGGGTTATGAGGCGTAAAAAGCTGGGAAGAGGAAGATATATCGTTGGCTGAAGAAATCTACCTCCAGAATCCGAATCTATTCATTCATTGGTCACTCGCCAGAGCGTAATAGGTAAAATTAACAGCTGATCTGGAACCGCCGTGTGGCGATAGACTGTCACGCACGGTGCTGTGAGCGGTTCGGGGTGAAATCAACCTACCTACTCAACCCAATAAAAGTACTGGACAGCGATAAAAAAGGAGCAGCCCATCATTGGTACTTTTGGTTCTACAATTCGGCTTTTGATAAAACGTTGCTGTTCGATTACACCCTTTCCCGTGCTGGCCATGTACTTAAATTAATGCTCGATAGTTTTAAAGGGTATCTACAGACCGATAGCTATGCGGCATACGATGATAACTTGGGTAAAAAGAAAGATGTCACCCATCTGGCCGGCTGGGTATACGTGCGCTATGAGTTTGAGAAATTCCTAAACAATGACCAGCAAAGAGCCAAAAAGGCTTTACTGATGATACAGAATCTTTATAAAGTTGAACGAAAAGCTAAAGAAGAAAAGTTATCTCTAATAATATCAAAGGAGCTCCGACTGGAAGGGTCCCTGCCGGTTATCAACGATATGGGTAAAGGGCTATTCGAAGTATTAGAAAACACCCTCCCTAGAAATCAGATCAGAAAGCTATGGCCTATGCCTATGCCCGTTGTGATGCGCTTTCGGCATATATATACGATGAAACCTATACATAGAAAACAGTCTCGCAGAGACGCTATCAGACCCATAGCCCTAGGCCGCAAGAACTGGCTGTTCGTCAACAGCCATCAAGCTGCTGGGAGTACGGCAATGGTATATTTTTCTTAGCTATCTGCAAAAGCATGCAGTAACTCCTTTTCCGTGGTTAAGGCATAATTTACTTAGTATCGAATCAATAAGCCATAAAAAGATCAGATACCTTTATCCGCAAAACTTCAAGAAAACAACTCGCCTGTAGTTCATAGGGAGGATATTCATTTTTCGGAAAAGTTCTGAAGATCGCTGATGCTTATATATCCTATACCAGATATCTAGTGGGTAATAAGTAATTCCTGATTCTCTGCCAGAGATTTTGCAAAGCGATAATGCTCATCTATCTGTTTAACATATTTCAACTTAAAATCAAAACTGTACTTCGTTTTCTTATTCATAAAAAAGGCTGTGTATAACCTTTTGGGAACTGCACGTTGAAAACATTTTTTATTTTAATATATTATAACGCGATCGTTTGTTTTCGATCTTTTTCTAAAACATATAAGAGATATCTTGTGCAAGATTGAAGACGTACGAGTAAAATCTTTCTATTCATTTACTCATTTATAGTATGATTCATTATGCTGAGTATAATCATAGTTTGTTACGTTTGATTTTTATGAAGGTAATATGTTAATTGTCAGTTGATTCTTGTATTTTTTTTATATAAATGTGGTTAGAAAGCTATGTTAGCCTTGCAAAATGTGAAAATTGTTATAAATTTGTACTTAACATTTTTTAACAGCTAACAAAGCTCGATTGAAAATGGATCACTAACTATTAGCTAAAAGTAATTATTGAAAAGTGAAATTTGCTAGCCAAAGTTTTTTTATTGCCAGGAATTGAAATAAACATACTTAATTAAACAAAACATATGAAACACAAATTACTCAGTTTTTTCGTGGGTAGTATGATTCTTACTTCTGTTGCGTTTGCGCAAGAGAAAAAAGGGATCATACCGAAAGTTTGGGGGGTAATCATTTTTAAGCATACAATTTCATTACCCTGTATAGGAAAAATGTGGTGTCTCTTACGCCGCGGAATACGCTCCTGAAAGCTTTAAGTTTTGCATTAAAGGACTCTGCGGATGCATTGGTGCTTCTATTGTCGAAGTAGTGGAGAATGTATTGATGATGCGCTGCAATGGATCTTGCGACACTCGCGAATGAAGCAATACCCGCGTTCTCAACTTGGTTGTGCCACAATCCTAACTTTGTGAAAGCAACTTTTTTATCCCTGCATTTATTGAAGATATCACCCAAGGCAATTCCAAGATCATAAGCCTGTTTTAACTTGGGAAACCTGATAAACAGCAGTTCTGCACGGCGTTTTTGGCTTTCTGACCATCGGATTGGATGCTGGAACAGCAGGTATCTCGATCTAGCTAATAGCTGTTTGAGCGTATCACCATTAGCCAACAACTCGGGCTCATATGGGATACCCCGTTTTCGCAATTCCATTATTTTCTTGCTTTCTGCATCCAGAACTTCCCATCGGTATTTGATACGGAGTTCCTGCACGGCATCATATACAAGCTTTTGGACATGGAAGCGATCCACTACACGTCTGGCATTCCTGAAACATCTACGGATTGCCGTAGCCATGTTTGGCGCCATATCCATGGTCACTTCTTTTACCTTATTCCTGGAGCGCAGGGGAATCCGTTCAAGAACACTGATAATATCTTCGGCCTTTGTTCCCTTGATAGTTGCCAGAATAGTCCCTTTTCGGCCTTTAGCCGACTTACTGCTTATGATCGTGTAAAGTTCACCGTTACTAAAGCTGGTCTCATCAATGCTTAACTGTTCGGAGATGTTTTCTGCAAACAATGTCCAGCTCTCGGCATGCGCCTTCTGGTTCCAGTCATGGAAATCACTGAGATGGTTCTTGTATTGATCCTGTAGCTGCTTACCGTCCATCTGGAAAAATAATCCTACCAGTTGGGCACTTACAGGGTGGTTATCCAAATATCTTCTTTAAAAAAAGCCCGAATTCCGTAGTCATTCGAGCACCCTCACCTACTAGGTTCCAATTTCTTGTGATGATCTCTCCGGTATCTAACACTGTCCATCGCCGACGCCGAATATGTAGCGTAACTTTCTGGCCCCGAATGGGAAAGTCTGAAATCTCAGTGGAAGGAATGAAGTCCTTTGACTCCAACTTGCTGTTCTCATAGCCTGTCGGTGCAATATTAAGCTCATCTAAATAAATGTGGAGCTGATTGTCGACTTGATCGACTGCTAAAATCTGAAAGTATTCCAAAAGCCCTTCGGGCATCAATAGAGACAGTAATTTACGTTCGGCTTCTTCCAAGAGATATACGTATTAAAAACGCTAAACTAAGAAATTTTTAACATTCCCCCCAAACTTTCAACTTGATCCGAAAAAAGTAAGCGGTCGAGTAACTGGAGCAGATGGTAAGCCATTGGCTGGAGTGACGATTGCTGTTCAAGGATCTAACGTCGCCACGCAAACAGATACGAATGGTAACTATTCGCTATCTGTACCAACAGGAAAAGTTATGGTATTTCGTTCGGTAGGATTTGCTGACAAAACCTTGATTGTTAAAGAAGGACAATCAGCTTTCAATGTAACATTGGATAATACGGATAATGCATTACAAGAGGTAGTGGTTGTAGGGTATGGTACTCAACTTCGAAGAAACTTGACAACTTCTATATCCACTGTTGGAGCAAATGATCTAAAGGAAATGCCTGTTGCCAATATCCAACAAGCTTTACAAGGGAAATCGGCGGGTGTTCAGGTATCATCAGGTGGTGGTCGTCCTGGAGCTCCTATAGCAGTCCAGATACGTGGTAGATCTTCTATCAATGCGGGGAATAATCCATTGTATGTTGTAGACGGTGTGATTATGCCTTCAAATAACTCTTTTACACCTAATGATGTTGGAGCTGGAATTTCGCCATTAGCAAATTTGAATCCTGACGACATTACCTCTGTTGAGGTTCTAAAAGACGCAGCAGCGGCTGCAATTTATGGATCTAGGGGGTCTAATGGGGTCGTAATCATTACGACAAAAAGTGGAAGTAAAGGAGGAAAATCGCTTATTGCAGCTTCCGCATATACAGGATGGCAATCGTTAACCAAGAAAAAGGAATTGCTTAATTCTACAGAATATCGCACACTGTATAATGAGGCAGCTGTAAACGCTGGTCTTGCTCAGGTTTTTACAAACGACCAAGTTGCGAATCCTGAAAACAATGTCAATTGGTTGGACGAGATCCTTGCTAAAAACTCAAGGATTAATTCTGCACAAGTATCTCTTACTTCTGGGGCAAATGAAAAAACCCAGTTTTATACGTCATTTAACTATTTAGATCAAGATGGCGCGTTGCTTCGTGGAGGATTTAAAAGATATGCACTTCGCGCAAATTTAACTCATCAAATAAATGATTTTATAAAGTTTGGTTCTAATACGGCGCTTTCGCGCACAGAAAGAGATGAAACACCAGTAGATAATAGTATTTTTTCACCTTTTCCACGTGCCTTGGTTGCTAGACCAGACCAGCCTATTTATAATCCAGATGGAACATTTGCGACTAATAGTTATAATAACCCCGTCCATATGTTTCAGTCTCAAAACTTAGTGAATTTGTCGAATGTTTTCAATTCGTCTTATTTAGAGTTTGATATCGTATCTGGATTAAAATTTAAAACAGCATTAGGTATAGATTTCTCTTATTTAGATCAGCGATTATATAATCCTATAACTTCATTATCAGGAGCAGGAAGTAGCGGATCTGCTAATTCTGGATATGTTCAGACAAGAAATGTATTGGCTACGCAAACATTATCGTACGATAAATCTTTTTACAATAACCGTTTAGATTTGAATGCGATTGCTGTTTATGAATATCAAAAAAATCAACGAGAAAATAATAGAGTTGATGGGTCTAATTTTCCATCTGATTTAACTCCTTATATAACTTCCGCAGCGTCAATTACCGGTGGAACTGCTAATTTTACTGAATATGCTATGGCTTCATCTTTAGCTCGTGTAAATCTAGGTTGGGAAGGAAAATATTTATTCTCTGCATCAATAAGAAGAGATGGTTCTTCTAAGTTTCCTAAATCAGGAAGGTTTGGATACTTTCCTTCAGTTTCGGCAGGATGGGTTGTTTCTCAAGAGAATTTCTTGAAAGAGGTTGATGCTATAAGTTTGTTGAAAGTGAGAGCTTCTTATGGTTCAACAGGTAATCAAGAGGGTATTGCGAATTTTGCCTATCGCAGAACTATTGGCGGGGGCTTCAATTATTTCGATACTCCAGGTTTTGCATTGTCTGCTATTGGTAGTCCTAATTTGAAATGGGAATCCACTGATCAAATTGATATTGGTGTTGATTTAGGATTATTTAATAATAGATTAGAACTTTCTGCAGATTATTATAATAAAAAGACGAAAGATCTATTGTTAAATAGACCAATTCCTTCAACAACCGGATTTACAACAATATTAGAAAATATCGGAAATATTAAAGGATCTGGTTTTGATTTCCAAATCACTTCAAGAAACTTTGTGGGCAGTGACTTTAATTGGTCAACATCATTAAATCTTTCCACATATAAAAATGAGGTTACGAAGTTATATAATGATCAGCCAATTGATCAGGGATTTGTCGTTCGACATGCAGTTGGGCAACCTTTAGGATCTTTCTTTTTAATCAAATCCTTAGGAGTAGATCCTGAAACAGGAGATATGAAATATGAGGATATTGATGGCTCTGGAACTATTACTTCTGCAGATAGACAATTTTTAGGAAATCCCCTGCCTAAATTTTATGGTGGGATAACAAATAACTTATCTTATAAGAGCTTTGATTTAAATATATTCTTTCAATATAGCTATGGAAATGATCTTTATAATTTAGGTGCTGAAGGCACCGGTGGATATGGAAGCATGGGAGGGGTGGTAACGGCAACCGCTCCAGCGACTAATATGTTTAAAGAATATTATGATGAACGTTGGACTCCAGATAACAAGAACGCAAAATATCCTCGTGCGGTTGGAGGAACAAGAGGAACATATAATACACAACGGTCCTCGAGATACCTAGAAGATGGATCATACCTTCGTTTGAAAACTATTACATTAGGCTATAACCTTCCAAAATCGATCGCTCAAAAAGCGAAATTTAGCAATGTAAGGGTTTATGCTACAGCATATAATCTTTTAACATTTACTAAGTATACTGGATTTGATCCAGAAGTAAGTTCAGAGTTGACAGTTTCAAATTTAGGGGTGGATCAAAGTGCTATCCCTCAATTTAAGACTTTTATGTTGGGTGTAAATTTGGGACTTTAAAAGAGAATTAACAATGAAAAATAAAATATTTAAAACAATAGGACTTGTCTTAATTGCTGGACTTGTTGCCTCGTGTGATAGTAAGTTGGAATTATTGACACGAGATTCAGTTGCACCGGAATTAGTAGGTGGAGCTGAGGGTGATAAACTTTTAAATGGAATATACGATGCATTTCAAATCGGAAATATAAATTCAGGGTATGCATACCTAAGTTATGTAACTGAAGATTTATCCGCTGACAATTTGAAATATAGAGCTACTTTTTTTCAACATGGAGAAATTGATAATAACGCTATATTAGTTGACAATGTTCTCGTGTCAAGATATTTCAATTTTCCGTATGTTGCCATTCAAAGAGCTAATGATTTAATCGCAATTGTTAATTCTGCAACTTCAATGGACGATGCGACGAAGAAAAGACTTTTAGGAAGTGCTTATTTTTTTAGAGCTTACGGATATTACCGATTGGTTACACTTTTCGGTGCTGTTCCGATTGTTCCAAATAGGGATATTGTTGAATTACCACGAAATTCTGCAGATGAAGTTTACGCACAGATTATTAGTGATTTGAAATTGAGCATCGAAAATCCTGCTCCATTTGACAATAGTAATAAAGTATCGACGGAGGCAGCAAAGGCCTTATTAGCAAGGGTATATTTGATTAAAGGTGAAAAAGCGCTCGCGAAACAATATGCGTTGGAAGTAATAAATTCTGGTAAATTTGCAATTGAAAGCAATTATGCCAATATGTTTACAACTCCATATGAATCCCGTGAGCATATATTCAAGATTGCTAATACTGCTACTGAAGGCGATAATTCTTTAGATTATTTTCTCCAACATCCATCCATGCCGGGTGGTGGGCGTGCTGAACTACCAGTTGACGAGAGTTTGATTGCGGCATATGAGACAGGAGATCAGCGTAAAGCAGCTTCAGTTCAGGAAATTAAAGCACCTTTGGCTAATCCTGGGTGGTATTCAAAAAAATATCAGGATCCTTCGGGAAATGGTGCGCATCCATATTATATTCTTAGATTATCTGAAATGTATTTGATTATCGCAGAATGTGATTTGACTACGTTACCTTCTAATGCGCTTGAAAATTTAAATATTGTAAGGAAAAATAGAGGTTTGGGGAATTTATCTGCTATAACGTTGAATGATATAATTAAAGAACGTCGTGTTGAATTTGCTTTTGAGAATTTGAGGTGGACGGATATGAAGAGAACTCCATCACCATCTAATCCATCAAAATCTATGGCTGCTGTTTTCCTTGAGGCTAAAAAGCGGACGATTAACGATGAGCTTTATCCAATTCCTCAATCAGCTATTAATACTAATCCTAAATTATTGCCAAATAACCCCGGTTATAATTAGTATTGAAATAAAGGATTAGTTAATAATACTTTAGCAACATAGAGGCAAAACAGGAAGTCCTTGTCATTGTAAATGGGCAAGGACTTCTGATTTTAATTGGAGTAGGAAATCTAAATCATTTTAGAGCTGCTGAGATGTATCTAATAGAAGCTGAAGCAAAATATTTCCAAAATAAACCAGCTTCCGAGATTCAATCAACTTTGAACGCTTTAAATGCTACATCTGGCAGAGATGCTAATTACAACTGTACAAAAACCGGTGTTGCATTACTAAAGGAAATTAAACTGTATCGTGCGATTGAACTTTGGGGTGAAGGATTTGACTGGTTTGATATGAAGCGATGGGGAGATCCTATTGTTCGCAATGCGTTTGCAAATGGCGGTAATTTCTTGACATCATTGGCGGTTACCATCAATCCTCAAGATAAAAACAAATGGACGTGGTCTATTCCACTTCGCGAAAGTGATTACAATAAGGGATTAGAATAATTTTAGCTGCTAATCATTACGATAAAATGGCCGATACAACTTGTATCGGCCATTTTATTTTGAAGATAGTACGTATGACGTGGAAAATATTCAGTCCCATGACTTTTATAACTAGTCGTTTATTACCAAATCATTAATTTTATGTATATAAATTAATAGACTAACAATTTATTAATATTAACTTAATATTGGGAATCTATTTTTACGCCATTGAAATGATGATCATGTAGAAGAAGGAAAATCGATTCTCCTTATATAGCATCTCAATCGAAAAAGAAAATTTATTCGAAATCTCATGAAAAAAGTAGTTTTACTCTTAGCACTGATAGGCCCTGTCGTAGCGATTGCGCAAAATAATAATGCGCCTTCCAGCTATGACCCACATGATATCAAAATTACGGGATACCTTCAGACACAGTTTCAAAAGGCGCAGTCCCCCGGAATAACTTCTTTTTCGGGAGGTGATTTTTCAAAGAATTCGGACAATAGATTTATGATACGCAGGGGGCGTCTTAAAATTGACCGTGTAGACACTTACTCCAGTATTGTCTTCCAGTTGGATGCAACCCAGGATGGAGTACAGCTAATGGATGCATTTATCCAGTTACGACACCCTAGCCAGAAAGGGCTGAGTTTGACTGCTGGTCTTTTTAATAGACCATTTGGATACTCCATCGTATATTCTTCAGGATATCGGGATTTCCCTGAAAGAGCACGGGTATTTCAAACGCTGATGCCTCGAGAACGTGATCTAGGGGGGATGGTTAGCTACCATCCGGGAGGTAAAGCTAAATTTCTAAACCTCGATTTAGCATTGGTTAATGGCAGCGGCCATTCCGCTAAAGATTATGATTCAAAAAAAGATCTGATCGGTAATCTAGCTTTTAAATTCGATAGTCTTGCGGATAAAAAAGTCCATCTCGGATTCGGTGGTTCGTTTTATAAGGGATCTGTCCGTAACGATACCAAAACCTACTACACGGCTAATAATAATGGGTATAGTGCACATACTAGCGAAGAAAATGAGGGTAAAGCCATCGGTAGAAATTATTATGGCGCAAACTTACAGATCGAGCTTGATAACAGCTTTGGTAAGTCTAGTTTTAAAACAGAATATGTTGCTGGAGATCAGCCCGGCGTTGCAGGTGGTGTAGATATTAAAGGTCCTTATGCCAGTAGAAGTTTTACAACGCAACCGACAACCGACCTTTATCAACGTAAATTCAACGGTTACTATCTTTGGTTAACACAGGAAATCGGTCGTACCGGATTTACTGCAATGGTTGCATACGATGTATATGACCCAAATACCAAAGCAAGTGGTTCGACGATTGGCATGGCCGGTAATTTTACGGCTGATGGTGATGTCAAGTTTAGTACAGTTGGCTATGGACTCGCTTATCAATTTAGCAATAGACTTAAGTTTACGGTCTATAATGAACATGTCACCAATGAAGCGACAAGTTTGCCAAACTTTTCAGCAGATCTTAAAGATGATGTATTTACGGCTAGAATGCAGTACCGTTGGTAAGCTGAAATGGATCCGAACTTGCGATTGGATAAAGATTAATCATCATTTTTTCTTTTGAAGATTCGGCAAATTCATCGGATTGAGCTTATGCCTGTCTGTAACCGAGCTGCTGTACTTTATGTAGCCATTTGTCCCGCTGAATTGAATCGGAAGTTTTGATAACGCCTATGTAGGTGACCTTAACGGGCGATATTCCACAAAATTGCAGTGTCGATTTTTTTAGTTGATTAACGCTGGGACTACCATATATCAGCGTGTAATACCAACTCGGCTGATCAAGTGTCGTAATGATTCGAGCGGATTTACCTTTTAATAATTTGTCCCAAAAAAGAGAGTTTTCACGGTATTGAAATGCCATCCCAGGTAAAAAGAGTCGATCAATAAAGCCTTTCATCAAGGCAGGGAGCCCACCCCACCAAACGGGATGTACCCAGACCAGATGATCGGCCCATAGGATGTCTTCCCAGGCAAGCTGTAGGTCTTGTTCAAGTTCGGTCCGTTTGCGATAACCAAATTGAAGATTTGGATTGAAGTCTAGGTCGATGATATGGATCGTTCGTACTACAGCTCCGGACGCTTCTGCACTTTTTTGATAAGCATTTGCAATGGCAAAATTGAAAGACTCCCGATTTGGGTGTCCATTGATAATAAGTATTTTTTTGTTCATGACCTTGTATTATATCTCAAAAATAGTCATACGAATACTGTTGTTATAGGACAAATGTCTAAAAAGAGATTTGATTGCGAATGCGACTTAAATGACGTTGTGTTATGCCTAAGTAGGAAGCAACATAGTTTAGAGGAAGCTGTTGGATAAACTCTGGATGGTCTTTGATTAAATTAGCATAACGTTGTGACGCAGTCTCTTTTTGCAATTGAAAAACACGTTTTTCGAGCTCAAGATATTGCTCTTCAGCAATCATTTTAAGATACGTTGTCCATTTTAGGTTGTTTGTGGCAAGTTTGTTAATGATATTTTTTTTGATCACCCACAGTTCAACAGGCGTAATCGCCTGCATGTTCTCTATACTTGGTCCGCCCGTAATGAAGGAGGAGTAGGCCGCTATCCAAGTATTCGGAAAGCGGAAACAATAAGTAATATCCTCTTTATTGACGCTACTATAAAAGGAGCGGAAAATCCCTGACTGTATTAATGCAACCTCATGACAGCGCTGATTTTCTTTGATGAAAAAGTCGTTTTTATTCAACTCTCTGTATTCGAAAAGATCGACAATTTGATTGATCTCTTCTTCTTCAAAGAGACCAATAGAGCGGAAATATGTTGCTATCATGGATTTCAAACTTAGCGAAATTACTGTCTTTATGCAAAATAGATTCAGTTTTGTTGCGAAACCTAGCTGTTAAATATTCATTCCACTATATTAATATTCATTCCACTATATTAAAGATTCATTCCACCAGACACTTCAATACGTTGTCCATTGATCCATTTTGCCTCTTCGGTACACAGAAACGCAACCACACCACCAATATCGTCAGGTACACCGGCACGTCCCAACGCTGTAACCGCTGCAATTTGTGCATTAGTTTCCTTATTGTCCCGCACACGGCCGCCTCCGAAGTCGGTTTCAATAGCACCAGGGGCAACAACATTTGCTGCAATACCACGATGACCAAGTTCTTTAGCAAGATATCTAGTCAGCACCTCGATAGCTCCTTTCATAGCGCCATACGCAGATGCTCCTGGAGACGCAAAACGAGCAAGGCCTGAAGAGATGTTTATAATACGTCCGCCGTCGTTCAAATAAGGTAATGCTTTTTGCGTAAGGAAAAATACACCCTTATAGTGTATATTATAAGCTGTATCAAACTGTTCTTCGGTCGTCTCCATGAACGGAGCATATAATGCAGTTCCCGCATTGTTGATCAAAAAATCGAAGTTGTGTTGTCCTGTTTCTTCCTTTAAATACTGTTTAACTCGTTCAATAAAAGTATCAAACGACCCTATACAACCAGCATCAAATTGAAAAGCAGTAGCTTTTCGTCCCAAAGATTGGAGTTGTGAAACGACCTTATCAGCTTCTTCCCGATTACTGTTGTAGGTCAATATGACATCAATACCCTTTTTCGCAAGATGAATTGCCATGTTTTTACCGAGGCCCCGACTGCCTCCGGTCAACAGCGCTATTTTATTTGTTGCCATCTGTGATTTGTTTGTAAGATTTAATAACACAAAAATTCTTAGTGAAAAGGATCATTCGCTTTATAAATGCTGGATCCTTGTAGGATTCAAATTATAACGTTTATTGCCTGAAATTGTTTTTCAATTTCAGGTGGTCGTTCCAGAGGCAATGATTCTCATTTCAATGTAAATTACAATATTATATTTTGCGCAATATAATTTCTTGATGTACATTTGTATGGTCAAATTAAAACAAATTAAAATATGAAAACGTTATATAACATCGGTGCGACAGCAAAAGGCGGACGAAACGGTCAGGTAAAAAGTGAAAATGGCGTATTGGACTTAGCTGTTCGTATGCCTAAAGGTCTTGGCGGCGCCAATGACGATTATGCTAATCCCGAAATGCTTTTCGCAGCAGGGTATGCAGCATGCTTTGATAGTGCGTTGAATTTGGTGATCAGATCAGAAAAGGTTAAAACAGGAGAGACATCTGTAACTGCTCATGTCAGTATAGGACAACTGGAGAATGGTGGTTTTGGTCTCGCCGCTGAACTACATGCAAATATTCCTGGTGTGAGCGTTGAAGTTGCACGAGAATTGATTGAAAAGGCACATCAAGTCTGTCCTTATTCAAATGCAACAAGAGGTAATATAGAAGTTAAATTGACAGTATCAACTAACGAATAATAGATGAACAATTTGGCCAATGTGCTTACAGCACTTGTACTTTTAGAACATGTGTACATTGTATGGATGGAAATGTTTGCTTGGGAAACGGCTGGAAAACGCAGTTTCGGAAAAGCCCTTCCGGCTGAGCTCTTCAAACCTACTAAGGGGCTTGCTGCAAATCAAGGCTTGTATAATGGTTTTTTAGTTGCAGGCTTGGCCTGGTCGTTCTTTATCACTGATCCGGTATGGAGTGAACATGTAAGGCTGTTTTTTCTGGGATGTGTTCTTGTGGCAGGAATTTTTGGTGGAATTACATCGAGCAAAAAGATATTCATTGTACAGGGGTTGCCAGCATTGTTGGCTTTATTAGCTGTTATTCTATCCAAATAAATATATAATTATATGTCATTAATAGAAGATTTAAAATGGCGTCATGCTGTAAAAGCGTATGACCCGGAAAGAAAAGTTAGTCAGGAAGATATAGACAAGATTGTAGAAGCTGCTCGTTTAGCCCCTACGTCTTCAGGCCTACAGCCATTTAAAGTGCTGGTCGTCGAGAACCAGGCATTAAAAGAGGAGTTGGCTAAGGGAGCATTAAATCCGGAGTGTATGCGTGAATGTTCGCACGTGCTGATTTTCGCTGCATGGGATCGTTATACAGCTGAGCGTATCGATCAGGTTTATGATTATACAACAGATGAACGCGATCTACCGCGCGGGCGCTTTGGTTCGTATACCGATAAGCTAAAGTCGATTTATCTAAATGAAGCTGCCGAAAGAAATTTTGCGCATACAGCAAGACAGACTTATATCGCTTTAGGTTTGGCGTTAGCCCAAGCGGCTGAACTTCGCGTCGATTCTACTCCTGCGGAAGGCTTTGATAATCATATGGTGGATGAAGTATTGGAACTGGAAAAGCTCGGTTTAAAAAGTGTATCATTAATGTATGTCGGTGTAGCAGACTCTTCCCGAGATTGGATCTCAACGATGAAAAAAGTTAGAGTATCCAAAGCGGATTTTGTCGTTGAATATAAATAAATGGGTACTGCTTTCTCAATCACTTGAAAACTCGATATCTTTGTGAGATGGACGACTTATTAAAATTAGATAAACAGCTTTGCTTTTCAGTTTACGTGCTGCATAGGGAAATTATGCAGCAATATCGAGCTATTCTTGAAGAGATCGACTTGACCTACCCACAATATATCACCATGATGGCATTATGGGAAAATGATGAGCAAACGGTAAATCAATTAGGAAGTAAGCTATTTTTAGATAATGGAACACTTACACCACTGTTGAAACGTCTCGAGGCCAAAGCCTTGCTCACCCGGACACGAAGCAAATCTGATGAGCGGGTGGTAAAAATCAAACTAACGAAGCAAGGATTGCTGCTAAAAGAAAAAGCGAGTTGCATTCCTATGCAGATTTTTCAAACGTTAAATCTTGAGTATGATGATATGGTCCAGCTCAAGTCATTAGCTGATAAAATCGTAAATAATTCGGGTAAACGCTAGAAGTTTTCCATATTGAAATAGGCAAGGGATTGGACATGGTTTGACTGTGCCCAGTCCCTTTGCTATTTTTAGTATGACCACATATTTCTCTTCATCTTTTATAAGAACTGAATTTTATTACAAACTGAACAGTAGAAGGTGATTTTTCTATTGTTTTTATTTGAATTTGTCAGTCACTTTTCTGTCGGCTGTGAGGAGCGAAGACAAGAGAAAGAAGTTGTGCTACATAGTCTTTAACCAGCGTGATAGCGCCGTTTGGAACTTAATCTTTTTGACAGTCGCCTTCATGTAAAATTATGGTTTTATAGATCCGGAGGTAAGGTCGATTATGGATATGTACGCCTAATTATCCAAAAGGATGCGGTGGTTGGTGATTATTATGGACTCAAAGTTTATTTTGGCCGGGTATTTAGCTTAAATGGCTATAAACCTGTTGTATGCCTACAAGATATTTTTCAGTTTAATATATTGCAGCAACATAATAGTTTTTCCATCTTTGATTTCTCCTGTATCAATCATATGTAAAGCATCCTGAATTTTAATTTCGAGGATCTCTATATGCTCTTCTTCTTCCTCCAGTCCCCCTCCTTCGCTAACTTTCATGCTGGTTGTATACTCTGCTATAAAAAAATGCAATATCTCCGTTACTGACCCGGGGGACATGTAGGCCTCAAATATTTTTTTTGCTTCCTTGATTTGGTAGCCCGTTTCCTCTTCTGTCTCTCTACGGATGCAATCTTGGGGCGAATCTTGATCAAGCAGACCTGCGCATGCTTCTATCAGCATACCCGATTCGTTGCCGTTTATGTAAGTTGGGATTCGAAATTGTTTAGTCAATATAACGGTATGGGAACTGATGTTATAGAGCAGAATAACCGCGCCATTACCACGGTCATAAGCTTCCCTGCTTTGTTGCTGTACTGTACCGTCTGGTTTGCTGTATTGATAGGTTACTTTTTTTAGCGTGTACCAATTATCTGATAATATCTCGGTTTTTATAATTTCAATATCTTTTATTGCCATTTTTAGTGTGTTAAATTCAGGTAGTAAAAATAGGGATTGAAATCCAAATGAAGCAGGGAAAACTAAAAGATGCTTGGATATCTTTCGCTAGTTTCCATGGTGCTATCCAATGGACTTTATCTGATGCCATTCTCCAATACCTGTTTATCGATCGTGAATTCACGATAGCCAAAGGCACCGGACTTGTAGCCAATTACGGCACCGAACTCAATATTTTTTGAGGAAGCTATCTTTGGGAATACAGAAGAGCGGTATACATTAGCGGAAGCCAAAGGTTTTTCAAAGACCCGAAAGTGTATGCCATCCTTTGAATATGCTAGGTAATTCATATCTGAGGTGAATCGATCTACATTTCCGATTGCCAGACATAAGAAGTAATATCCATCGATATAAGAGCCTTGTAAATGCCAAGTTGAATATCCCTTACTAAATTCCAGCCAAGGTTTGTTGATAAATTCAATCTTTTTGCTATTCCGATAAGCGGTGAAGTCTAATCCATTGATAGAAACACGCGATAGGATATTCGTTATGATAGGAGTCTTATAACTAGGCATGAAATCTACTTCGTAGCTTGTTGTTATATTGGCGGAATTTTTTACAAAGGTTGGAGATAGGATATGGTTGTCTTGAAGGGATGCGGGCTCATTACTATTATAAACGAGTTCCAGAGGAGTCCAGTCAATCCCATTTTTCGATGTTTGCCTTACAACAACACGTTCAGCTTCTTCGTTTAATTTTCTATTATTATTGGCGCTCTTAGCTCCCCATTTTTTTAGGATTTTGCTGGAGAAAAAGCAGCCTCTATAATATAACTCGAATTCTTTTCCGTTGAAATTCCAATCTACATCAGACCAATAGCCTTGATTTGGACTGCCATCTTTTTGGATGAAAGATTCTTCTAATGGTGGTCGGCGTTGAATAGGATTGGTCATTCCAGCAGGTGTAATCCATTCTTTCCCGTCATTAGATGCAACTATAGTGGGGTTTTCGTAAAGTGAGGCTGTTCTATCTGAGCCTATGATTCCAAAATAAGGAGTGAATACCATCCAGTATTTGTATCCGTTGAAACCCTTTGGAAAATACTCTACATCGGGATGGCAATAACTCGCATTATTTCCGGAAATATCGCGTATCAAAGAAGGTCGCTCTTCACCAGGTTCATTTGCATTGGCAATTGCATTAATTTTTATAGTACCAATATCATTTGTAAAACCAGCTGGAACGGGTAATTTCTCCCTTTCAGTGATCTCAGGATCGGGCAGTACAATACCTGGGTGAATATCTCTCTTACAACTAACAAATAATATTAGGCCCAAAAAGAAATAGGCAATTCTTTGATACGACATAGAGAATTCTTAAAAATAAATATCGACGGTAATATGTTATGGCTTTACGTTTCCTTTAAATTGCAGGAACTAAGAGCAAAAGTGACTTATTTTTTTTATTTCTCAAAATCAATCTGAAAATATTATTCTATGTTTCTATTGTTTGTTATTCTCTGCTGGAAAGCTCGTATCTCTTTCTTACTGCTGCTAATACTTTTTTATAATATTTAGTCTTATCGGCTTCGTCAATTACAATAATCTCGACATCATTTGCCTGAAGTAACTGCATCTTATCCTTGGAAAGCGAATACCATTTTTTTGTTGTATAGTAAAATAATTGATTTTTAATAAAGCTACTCCGTTTATAATACTTATTACGTGCACGATACGTTAATAGCCACCAAAGATCGATTTCCACAAGATCTAGAGAAAGACCAAAGATGTGGATATCTTGCGTAAAAAATAGATCAATCCACGATTGAAGCTTGGTTCCTTTTTTCTGATTCAACCTTTTCATCAAGGAATCTCTGTAGACAGTTTCTGAACTGTAATTTGTTCCATTAACGACATAATCCCTCATTTTTTGCAATTGACCACAATAATGCTCATAACCGAGATTAATAGACGCGGGGTTTAGACAGTCGCCATGAATATGCCAATAGGTTTTATGTTCACTTTCATGCCTACGAAAGACACTGTAGGTTGTTTCGCGAATTAAACCAGTATTAGGTGTGCTGGTTTTACCTTCTAAACTAAAATCATAATTTGTGGTTATGATGTGTTTGATTGGTATCTCCCGAATTAACTGGTGTATTTCGTTTTGCTTGATCTGCGAAACACAATCCGAGATGTAACTTTTAAGTTCCCTCTCGTTGATGTGCTGTTTTTTGATAGCGCCAAGGAATATTTCCTCATATAACATGGGGAAGGGCTTGAGGCCATTTTCTAACGAACTGACCTTATATTTCTCTTTAATATTATTTAATAAATCGCTCCAGCTGATCCCGGGTGAGATATTGTTGATGTCGTTCCCAACTAGTAAAGTAAACTTATTCATCATCATATAAATCAAGCGTCATCCATTTATAAATTAAAGACGATGCCTAATAATCGTATAATTTGTTATTTGATAACCTGTAGCATTCAGGTTAATCCAATACTAAAATAATAAATTAAATCCTGAAGGAATATAGTGTGCGTGTTTTTTAGTGCGGATCTTGTTGGCTCTTAATCTGGGGATCTTGACATGTTTATATGCATTAAATGCATCAATATTGTCTGCTGGTGCTTTTAATTGAGCTTTCTTGCATAATGCTTTCATCGAGAGTCATGCTTTAATTCGCACGATATAGGTTATGGAATATTAACTGAATGTAATTATCGGGCACTGGCGTTATTCTGTTTATGATTATCAAAAAAGGCTAGGCGAACCAACTTCCTAGCCTTCACGGTATAACTCATCCTATGCTATAACAAACAAATAACAAAGGAGAGAAGGAAATGTTTGATGGCCAGATTACACTTCGGTATGAAACTTTAACGATGTGATCGTTTTTAGAACGCACCATTTATTGTTGTTGCGGTGTTTTTCCAAAATAGTCGGTAAGTGCAACATACCGACTACATCAATCTGTTATTCCGTGTTTTAATAGCTGACTGCCTTTAAATTTGTATTGTATAGAAAGCTAGAAATGCTTTCATTGATCACATGTGATTCGATGCTTATGAAAGCTCGGAGTAATCTAAATACAAACATAAAAGAACTAATTAATAAGGATAAAAGCTATGGAAATTAAAGAAAACAAGCTTTTAGGTGTTTCATATAGAGATACACCCAATAAAGGTGGTATTATCGAACCGGTTTATATCATCATGCATTATGATGGTGCGTCCAATTCGACTAGTGCAATAGAGTGGATGACAGATGCGCGAAGTAAAGTATCTGCCCATCTTCATATAAGTCGTACTGGCGTTGTAACCCAATTGGCCCCGTTTAATGTCAGATGCTGGCATGCAGGTTTCAGTGCATGGGCGGGACTGAAGGGGTTGAATACCTATAGTATAGGTATAGAGTTACAGAATAAAGGTCAGGAAATCTATACCGAAAAGCAGATCAGTATTGCGCTTGAAGTGTGCCGGGCAATTATCAGTGAATATCCGATTCGGGATATTTTGGGGCATTCAGATATCGCTCCAGGAAGAAAAGAGGATCCAGGGAGACAATTTCCCTGGGAGAGATTTAAATCGTTAATAAAAGAGGATTGGAATGGACTTACTTGAAATTTTGGAAAAATTGATTATCCCCGTGGCTACTGCGGTTGGAGGGTATCTAGTCGGAAAACCCAAAGAGCAAGCCGAAGTGGAAGCAACAAATGTTGAAAATGCTGGAAAAGTGATCGAGAAATGGGAAGGATATTCGAATAGGTTAGCGAAGGATATTGAGCAACTGCGGGCAATCATTGAAGATCTTAATGAAGCGCTACGTTTAGCAAATGATGAACGTATGGCGTGCACGAGGACGTTAGCCGATTTGCAACTCAAGTATGATGACCTTATGAAACTTTATAATAAGCTACAAATGGAATTAAAGCAGGTCAAAAATGAACAACATAGTACACAAAATGAATAAGTTGTTTGAATCTACATCCCAAGAATAGTCCTTGAGTATTGTTTCTCGAGGACTATCTATATGGTTTATAAGACGAAGATGAATTTTGTCAATAAGGTTAACATGTACGTGAAATAAATCAATAGTCTTTATTAAAACGCGCATCAATAAGGTAATAATTGGCAACCTGCTTGATCTCCATTTTGAAGTCCCGGTAAAGATCAAATTGGTTGCATGCGCAGATGATGGATTTCTGTAAAATGTCATTATTTATTTTCAAATAAGGCCCTAATTCTTTATAAATGGTGCTTTTAACTTTGGTTTTTAGATTAGTTAACTTTTCAGGTTGAAAAATGCGTAAAACAACCGCTATAGCTTTGTAACGATGTTGAATATCCCTATAATTGATATATTCTCCCATGATTTGTTGCGCTGGTATACCTACGAATTTACAATAACAGTCTATCACTTTACTGATTTTAGAAAGATCAGGTTCATAAATCTTATCAATGGATTTTAGTATTTCGGGATGATTCTCTTTTAAGAAACTCATCATAAATGAATAATATAATGTGTTCATGCGTTGTGAGCTATTTTTTACCTGTTAAACGTAGTGTTGCTTCTGTTCTTAAAACATTATTTTGTTCGCGCGATTCATTAACATCTATATATTCGCCGCTATTTAATTGTTTTGTTAAACAAAGTTAAACTAAATTGTTAATCTTTTAATATTTTTTTTGATAAATTTTTATGTTGTTGAAAAATAATAAACTTATTTGTTTAACATTAAATTACTGATAATCAGTTATTTTTATTTTTTTTTAATTGGTCTGTTTGTTTAGGTTTTATAAGTTGTGTAACTTTGTGTCAGAATGTTATGTTTTTGTGTAACATTTCTTAAGTACAGTATCAACTATGGAGACTTATTCAAATAACAATTTTGAAGTTTTACGCTTGGAAATGCGTGTCACAAACCGTGAATTTGCGTCGTTATTAGGTGTACGGGAACAGGTGTACTCGCGTATAAAAAAGGGTGAATATCCGATTGGGCTTACGATGAAAACACGAATTCAGAAGGCTTTTCCTCATATTCAATATGATTGGCTTTTGTATGGAAAGGGGGAAAGGCTAGCGACTGTCGCTCCAATTCAGTCTGACACTGTGGCGATGGTCAGTATGGGAAATGGAAAATCAATAGGGTACTTTTCGGAAGATGTTAAGTTTATTGATGAAAACAAGAACAATATATTTTTTGAAGTTTCCCCTGGAAGATATTTGATGCAGACAAAACTTGTTACTGAAAAAGCGAAAGCCGGTTATTTATCTGGCTTTTCCGATCCGGAATATATGGACGACTTACCTGCTCATTTTATTACAGTCAATGAGTTTCATAAAGGAGCTTATCGTTCTTTTCAAGTTAGTGGTGATAGTATGACCGATGGTACGGATGCAAGTGTATTGGATGGCGATATTGTTACGGGGCGTTTGATAAAGCCAGAGTTATGGCAATCCAAATTTCATACACATAAATATCGTTATTGGGTAATAGTGCATAAGTTTGAGGGGGTTATCATAAAAGAGATCGCTCATCATGATGTAAACAACGGAATTCTTACGCTTAGATCACTTAACACGGATAAAAAAAGATATCCTGATTTTGATGTAAGTCTGGATGACGTTGATCAAATTTTCAATGTTGTAGATATTAGCCGCTCATTATAAGCGCAAGAGTTTTTTTATTTGTTTTCTGGATTTTAAGGTGTATGGGCGTTTTATATTTCATTGCTAAAAAATATAGAAATTAAAGCTAATTATATTAGTTTTAATTTCTATATTTGGTTTTAAATTGAACGTTTACGGTCATGTTGCTGTGTGCTATTTTGGCGCTTCTAGTATATATCGTGCATCGGGATAGATCGTTAGCATAGCAAGGATATAGGTTGCTCATTATTCAAGCCTGTCCGTAGCGTTCAATTCAAATAGAAGACCGCTGTTAAGTTCAGGTTGCTTATGTTTTCGATTGATAAAATGAGTTTATTTTTTGAATTATAGCGGCTATCATTTTTAATTTTTGACAAAACTTACGTCGGTTATTTTATAATTAAAGTTGTCTTTCTCTCGCTCATTCTCTGGCTTCTCTAATTCGCTGTAACGTACTGTACCTTTCATTTTAAATGTTGTATGTGAATCTAGATTGATTTTCTCTCCATTTTCGTCAAATACATAGAAGTTTTTTAGCGTATAATTTTTTTGGTCTGCAGGGATATCAAATAATACACTATTCTTTTCTGTTCCTACAGGTAAAATCACATTGAGTGCTGTAAATTTTTCTGAACTGAAAGCATGAGATTTAACAACAAAATTCATTTCCATTGTTTTCGATTTGCCAGAAGAAAAGGTGAAAGATGGTGCATCAAATTCTCCAACTAACTCAATGGTCTTGTCTTGGTTGTCGTAGTTGGATTCAATAGCTTTTACCGTATCGACAGAGTCGCCATTACAAGATGTGAACAGTGTTAAACTACAAGATGTTAACAATAATGCTGAAAATAAATGTTTTGTTTTCATGATAAAAATCTATTAATTGAATACATTTTATTAGTCCGCTTAGCCGTATTGAATAAAACTATACATATTTGATGTAGTAAAGCCTGATGATTCAAGATCGTCACTCCATTCATTATAGCTTGAGCTTTCATTCAGTGGGCTCTTCTTTATTATTTTTCATAAAAGTAATGCGTGAATAAATAGATTTTACTGTATGATTTAAATTCGTAAGGAATGAATTTAAATTCGCATCCACAGATTTTTTTTTCGTTTGGAACTGAAGGTAAGTGTACAAATCGATTGAAGGTTATCCTTGCAGATCGTCAATAGGATTTTTGGTTTAGTTCCCTGTCGACAATTAATATTTTGGGGATTTGTTACCGTGGTGAATAACTTTGATTAAATGCTAGATTGCTATTCCATTGCTGCGCTCTGACTTGATTTGCCAGTTTAGTTTGTTTCGCTCTACATGGTGAGACTGTGGCCGACGTCTGAAAGCGTATTTAGCAATTCTTTGGCTGCGGCACTTCCGGCTCGGTTTGCTCCAATAGTGGATGCTGATGGGCCATAACCCACGAGGTGAATTCTGGGGTCTTTGGCTACCATGGTAGCGAGTCTGCCTGTCATTTGGATTCCGCCTTGGGCTTCTTTTGGCAGAACGGCATCAAGGTGACTTAATGAGCTTTTGAAGCCCGTATTCCAAAGAATAACATCTGCTTTTTGCTCTATTCCGCTGTCCCATTTGATTCCATTTTCTGTTATTTCCTTAAACATAGGAAAACGTTTAAGGACACCACGCTGTTCCATCTTTTGGATTTCACTAGTATAGGGAAGGCCTGTCACCGCCACTACAGACAAAGGCGGTAGTCCTTGCCTTACACGCTCTTCCACCATCGCAACAGCATGATGACCTGCCATATCATCAAAGGGGCCTTCTCTGAACAAAGGTGGTCGACGTGTAACCCAGGTCGTTGTCGTTATTTGGGAGATTTGGTCCAGTAATTGAATGGCAGAAATACCGCCTCCAACAACAATCACATGTTTTCCCCTAAAATAGTCTGCAGTTTTAAAATCCTTTGTATGAAGCTGTTCTCCCTGAAATAAAGCTGCACCGGGATAGTCCGGAATGTATGGGTTTTCCCATGTACCTGTAGCGTTTATAATGCCTAGAGCTGAGAAATGCTCGTTTTTTGTATCGATGTGAAAACGATTCTGGTGTGCATAGACTTTTTCTACTTTGACTGGCCGATAGACCTGAAGCTCAAATTTCTTTTCATAAAGCTCAAAATAATGGGGAACTGCGGTGTTTGCTTGGACCTCCGTGTCGTTTGTAGATAGCGTTTCTTCAAACGACATACCAGGTAAATCGTGTATTTTATTAACAGTACTTAAGGTGAGCGAATCCCAACGGAATTGCCAGGCTCCACCAGGGCCAGGGGCTTCATCTAAGATAATAAAGTCTCTCCCGATTGTAAGTCCCATTCTTTTTAAATGATAGGCAGCAGAAAGCCCAGCTTGTCCCGCACCTATTACAGCAATTTTTGTTTTGTACCGAATATTCTTTATCATGAGTTCAGAAAAGTTAACGCCAGCCGAGTTCGGGCGCGACATATTTCAAAATAGCCGAAAGGATATGAATGTTATAGTCTACTCCTAACGTATTTGGAATGGTTAAGAGTAATGTGTCGGCTTCTTGAATGGCTTCATCTTGCGCTAGTTCCTTTATAAGTTGATCTGGCTCGGCCGCATAGCTTCTTCCAAAAATCGCCCGCCGGTCTGTTTCGATCATTCCTATCTTATCTTTTTTATCCGCCGCCTGCCCGAAATAGTAGCGATCCAAATCGTTGACCAACGCAAAGATGGATCTGCTAACGGATACCCGGGGCTCGCCGGCATGTCCAGCTTCCTTCCACGCCTCTTTGTATAAGCGGATTTGTTCGGCCTGCTGAATATGAAAAGGCTTACCATTTTCATCATATTTCAAGGTAGAGCTTTGAAGGTGCATTTTATTATGCGCAGCCCATACGGCTGTTGAATTGGACGCTGCTCCCCACCACACACGATCCCTTAAGCCATCTGAATAGGGTTCAAGCCTGAGTAGGCCCGGTGGGTTTGGAAACATCGGATAGGGATTTGGCTCGGCAAAACCGATACCGTTAAGTTTTTCCAAAAACGCCAAAGCTTTCTTCCTTCCCATATCAGCGTCGGTTTCATCTTCGCCTAGGTTGTAACCAAAATAGCGCCAGCCATCAATTACTTGCTCTGGGGAACCTCTGCTGATTCCCAGCTGCAATCTGCCTCCAGCAATTAAATCTGCAGCGCCGGCGTCTTCCACCATATAAAGCGGATTTTCATAGCGCATGTCGATTACACCAGTGCCGATTTCAATGTTAGAGGTTTTGGCTCCAATGGCCGCGAGTAAAGGAAACGGAGATGCCAGCTGATTTGCAAAATGGTGTACGCGAAAATAAGCTCCATCTATGCCTATTTCCTCTGCAGCTACAGCTAAATCTATCGATTGCAGCAAGGTGTCACTTGCTGTCTGCGTACGATATGCGGGATGTTTGGACCAATGTCCAAACGATAAAAAGCCTATTTTTTTCATAAACCACAATGGAATTGCATGTCTATCAAATTTAATAAATGTTGCGGTTATTTTTGGGATGCCTATTGTCGGGGCGGTGTCAATAATCTATCATTTTGATCGAAATGATAGCGGATAAATAGGCTATATACGAAAAATAGTAAATTTGTATATTGTTCAATTATATTGTTTTCATAGTATGGAAATTTCGGATAGATTATTAAAACAAATCGAGTTTATTAAAGAGATTGATAAGATTAAATATATACAGCGAAAAACAAAGCTTTTTCATAGCGACCGGCATGAGAATGATGCTGAGCACAGTTGGCACCTTGCAATGATGGCGCTAACACTTTTAGAATACGCAGATGAATCAATAGACCTATTAAAAGTGGTCAAAATGGTGTTGATTCATGATATTGTAGAGATTGATGCTGGCGATACTTTTATCTATGATTTGGAAAGAAATCATATCAACACTGATTTAGAACGCTTGGCAGCAGGGCGGATTTTCGGGATTTTACCAAAAGATCAGGCAGATGAACTGATTACACTCTGGGAGGAGTTTGAGTCGGGAAAGACCGATGAGGCTAAGTTTGCTCGTGCAATGGATCGATTGGAACCCCTTTTGCAAAACAGTTCCAATAATGGTGGAACTTGGAACGAGCCCGGCGTAAGTTATGAAAAGGTCTTTGCCAAGAAATCTGTTATCAAAGATGGCTCTACTGCGCTTTGGGCATATGCAGAGAAGCTGATTGATGCAGGAGTTGCTCAGGGAATCCTAAAAAAGCAGTAATCCCTTTATTAAATTGACATCGGTAATCCTTTCTGGGAGGCTTTCTGTTGTTTTTACTGCTATCTAGATTTAGCGATAAATTTCGACGCGCTTTTCGAAGTTGCAATGAGCTTGCACTAATTAGGATTATTTTCTATTTGTTTTCTTTTTTCAAACCATTCATCCTTTAAAATTGACATCAGCAGCTTGTCGTGGAATTGGTTATCCCTAAAGCAGGCTTCACGCATTCTACCTTCAAGTTTAAATCCAGCGTTTTCATACGCTTTAATCGCTGCATAATTTGGCTCGGATACGGTAAGCATAATTCTATTAAGTCCTAATGTTTCAAATCCAATAGCGAGAAGTAATTTGGTAACTTGAGATCCTATCCCTTTACCCCAATGTTGACGATCTCCGATGAAAATAAAATATTCTCCGGATCTGTTTGGCTTTGAAATATTACAAATGCCAGCATATCCAATCAATTTATTTGTATCCCCGTTTAAGAAAATTCCACGATTAAAATTTTTTAGATCATTGACAACAGTTAAAAACCAAGCATCGATCTGCTCCTTTGAGTGCATGGATTGGAAAATAGAAAGTGAATATTTTATCGAAATGTCATCATTGATCCATTCATAAAATGGTGAGACGTCTTCCAGAGTAAGGGGTTTAAAGTTAATCATTATATTGGGTTTTACAGTATATGAAGGGCTATGTTTCAGTTGCATAATGTCGCTATTTCGCTGCAAGCATAATATAATCATTGTTTAAAGAATTAAGCCTATCTCTTTGAAAATTTATCTAAAAAACTGCTGTATTACCTATATTTTAAAGCGGTAACGACAGGGGCTGTCCAAACTGGTCAGCCCCATTATTATAGTGTATTATTTTTTGTCCCACCATACTTTAGATAAGAAAGAATCTCCATTCGTCATTCTGGCTGCCGCTTCCTTTACATGTGTTGCGTTCAACTCAGCCTCTTCACTGGAGTATATTGCCCTGCGTGGTATCTGTCCGTTGGTTGAACCTGGATTAGGGCCAGGGGTTAAGCTGGGGTATCCGGTACGTCGCCATTCCGCGAAAGCTTCCATGTCCCTGCCAAAAAGGTGAATCCATTTTTGCGTCGCTATTTTTTCCATTTTCTGTTCGTCTGTCAAACCACTTAAATTGATCACAGATTCGTATGCTAAAGGAATAGACGAAATATTATATGGCGGTAATGCCAGCGCAGCTTTGACACCTTCTGTAAAAAATGCTTGTGCATTTGCACTTGTAGCTCCCCAGCCCAGCAGCGCAGCTTCAGCTTTGTAAAAGCATATATCCGAATAGGTAAAGGCATAGCTTGGAATCGGAGCAAAGGTGAGACTGAACCATGTTGATTTATTGGCCGTGGAATAGTTGGCACGAATCAACTGTGACAACTGATTATCCGTTAAAGCAACGCCAATACCTTGGTATGTTGCTGTACCATTGAATTGGACAGGCTCGGCAAGCAGTGAAAGCCTAGGGTCCTTATATTCTTTCAGTTTATCGACTAACGTATTGGCAAGATAACGCAGATCCGCACTCCCTGTTGTCATTTGACGTAGAATAGGATTTTGATTTTCAGCTTGAGCATCGTTGTAGGTAGGAACTGCGGCATTATCACTATTGCTGGTGAATAGACCTACAGGAGACGACAATGCTTCGCTAACTGTTTTTTGCGCCAAAGACGGGTTGGCATACCGCATACGCATACCTACTTTGAGTTTGAGCGAATTGCCGAATTTTTTCCATTTTTCAATACTGCCTTTGTAAAAGAAATCTGAAGATCCGTAAGACTGGTCTCCTGTTGTAAGCTTAGCGATAGCTGCATCGATTTTTTGGACCAATGCTGGATAGATCTCTTCCTGTTTGTCAAATTTGGGCGTGCGATTGATTTCCTTATTGGATTGTGTGATCTCGGAGTAAGGGATGTCCCCAAACAAGTCAGTAAGGCGCTGATAGAGATATGCTTCGTAAAGTTCGGCAATAGCCAGCTTACTTCTTCCTGCTGCATTGTCTTCCTTGCCGCTCAATTCCTGTTTGATCTGAACGATGTTGCGAAGTAAGGTGTAGTGCTGCGACCAGATCAGATTTTCGGGTCCTTCAAAATATCGAGAAACAGGCACTACCGGACCTCCAGCCCAATGTTGGATCCAAGAGCCAAACTTGTTGTTGGGTAGTTCCCCAGATTCCTGAAAAGTGCCATCACGTAGGATACGTGCTATGAGTAAAGATGGATCTACAGTGGTGACAGATGTGGGAGGCGTATTGATTCGTTCGAAATCTTTGGTACAGGCTCCTAGTCCTGCTACAGAAATAAGTCCGAAGATGAATGTATTTTTAAATAGTTTCGTTTTCATAATAAAGGGTTTACAGACCAACTGTGAGGTTAATACCGAATGTGCGCATCATAGGAAGTGAAGTTGATTCAATACCGATGGAGCTATTGTTTACATTGAAAGCAGAAGCTTCTGGTGAAAATCCATCAGTTTTCCGTTGAAAATAAAATAGGTTACGTCCATAGACGCCCAATTTTAGGGAGTTAACAAGTTTATGTGGCATCAGCTTTTTAGGGAAAGAATAGGAGAGACTGATTTCGCGCATGGCAATATAACTCATATCATTGATCATTTCTTCGGATACCATGACTTCTTTGTCACTGGCTACCATGTTCCAGTAATCTTGCGCGGCAACCTGCTTGCTGTTTTTTGTTCCGGTACTTGTCCAGTTTCCTGATCCATCTTTTTGTCCGACCATCCCCTCGGCAATGTAGGTGCCATCTCGTCCTTCTAGGGTCTTCGTTGAAGTACCATAAATAATCTGTTCGCGGTTCGACTGGGAGAAGATCACGCCGCCCTGACGGATATCGACAAGCGCGTAGAGGTTGAAACCTTTATATTTAACTGTATTGGCAAAACCTCCCAACCAATCGGGTTGTGCATTTCCAAGATCGGTTTCTACACGTCCAGCTGTGCGTAAGGGGAGCCCAGTGATCGGGTCAATCAACCTATTTCCCTGATCATCTTTGATCCACGCAAATTGTGTCCCAATGAGCTGGCCAAATGGTTTTCCGACCTCCGCAACCACATTTATCCCGCGGTCTGTAGCAAGCAAGAAGCTTTCTACCCCCGGATAGAGTGATTCTACTTTATTTCGGTTGCGGTTGTAATTGAAGGTGGTATTCCATTCAAAACCCGATTCGCTTTTGATTGGTGTTGCTCCCAAGACAAATTCAATACCTCTGTTGCTAATTTCCCCTGCGTTGATCCTGTTTTTTACATAGAGACTGGAAGGGGCGATTGGTACGTCCAGAATCTGATTCTTTGTTTTGGCCTGATAGTAGGTGAAGGAGAACGAAAGTCTGTTTTTCAGAAATCGCAGATCTGCTCCAGCTTCGATTGATGTAGTCAATTCGTTTTTCAGATTTGGATCCGGTATGATTTCTGTATACGAAGCCATTGGTACACCGCCGTGGGTGTATTGGTTGAGACTGTATGCTCCTGTCAATTGATAGGGGTTTCCTGAACTTCCTGCCTGTGCCCATGAAGCTCTGATTTTGGCGAAAGACAGTGCGTCAGATTGCCATTTGAAGGCATCCGAGAGAACTAAACTGGAACTTACACTCGGGTAGAAAAACGAATTGTTTTCCTTTGACAGGGTCGAAGACCAGTCGTTACGGGCAGAGAAATCAACAAACCAATAGTCTTTGTAACTGAATTGACCCGATAGATAAGCCGAATTAATCTTGGACTGGATCAAGTCAAATATGTAACTGTTTGTGGTGGTGTTGTTGATGACAAAGAGGTTGGGTACAATAAACTGATTCCCTGAATTTCCTGTCATACGTAAATATCTATTTTGGTGACTGGCACCTAAGTTGGCACTGAGTTTAATATCGTCGGTCAACTTAAAGTTGGAACTTGCTAGGATATCAAAATTGTCTTCGCGGGCTCTGATGACCTCTTCGCGAATATCACCCTTTCGGTTCAAGCTTTGGTAGGTGTTTATTGGACGGTAACGAAGCCGTTGATCGGTATAGAAGTCCGTACCCCCGGTCGCTGTTACCTTTAGCCAAGAGGCAAAGTCGTAACTCAGACGGAGCAAGCCAATAATGCGATCGCGGCGATCTTCATTGTGATTTTCATGAATGGTCCAGAACGGATTTGCTGTGGAACTATTGGTGGCATATGTTTTTTCCAATCCTTCCGTCAATCCCGAAAATCCGAGTTGTCTACTGATCTCCTGTGCTGTCCATTTATACTGTGCCAGGATGTCGTTGCCTAGGCTTCGCGGCTGGCTGATAAATAGGTAGGCCGGATTGTCTGCCGCATCAGCCAGTGTTGGCCGGTTTTGCCCCTTTTGGGCGATATAGTTCGCCTTGATGTCGATATGAAATTTGTCGGTTATCTTGGCTTGGGTGCGCAGACCAAAATTGTTTCTTTTGAGCGTATTTGTAGGAATGTATCCTTTCACATCGGTATTAGCGAACGAGAAGCGATAGTTGACTTTGTCTGTTCCGCCATCGATACTGAGGTTGTTGACAAACTGTTTCTCCGTTTGAAAAAAAGATGAGTAGGTATCTGGCTTTGGTGTTAACTGTAAGATGTTGCCATAAGCATCTTCATAAGTCTGGCCTTCCATCTTCGCACCCCAGCTTGCCCGTGTCGTACGGTCACGTCCAGCACTCATTTTAGGCATACCACTGTAACCATTTTTCAGTGCTTCGCTCATGGAGACAATGGTGCCGTCATCTTTTCTAAAATGTGTAAATGTTCCGTTCAATCCTTGACCATAGACATTTTGAAAATCCGGTAAGACCAGTCCATTGCCCAATGAAAAATCTGTACCATAGCTAAAGCGGGTCTTACCAGCTTTCCCCGATTTCGTCGTGATCAAGATTACGCCGTTACTTCCTCTTTGTCCATAAAGTGCGGCCGCATTGGGGCCTTTTAATACCGACATCGTTTCGATGTCTTCGGGATTAATGTTTCCAATTCCGTCACCATAATCTGTTCCCCCTGACTGATTTGGAGACGAAATATTTTGGTTATCAATCGGTACGCCATCCACCACATAGAGCGGCTGGCTATTACCGATAAGTGAGTTGTTACCACGGATGACGACCTTGGACGAACCCCCGGCTCCAGATGCGGCGCGGCTCACCTGTACGCCGGCAACTTTACCCGATAAGGCATTTGCTACATTGGTTTCCTTACCCTGCGTCAGCTCGTCGCCTTTGAGTTCAGCGACTGTATAACCAAGTGCTTTTTTTTCGCGTTTGATACCAAGCGCGGTGACGACAACTTCCTGTAGGTTTTGCGCACTCGATTCCAAACTGATATTGATCGCTAGTTTGTCCCTGTCCGTAATGGTGTAATCCACCAGTTCTTTGCTCTTAAAACCAATGGAAGATACGCTGATTTGGTAGCCCTGTCCAGCGGGAATCTGGTCGAGCGAAAAGGTTCCGTCTGGTCTGCTGCTTGTTGTTTTTGTCAATCCGCTCGTCGCATTACGTATGGTAACCGTCGCCGAGGGGATGGGCTTTCCTGTTTCATCTTTGACTACTCCGTTAATGGTCGCATTTTGTTGGGCGTCAGCAAGAAAATAGCTTGTTGACAATAGCCCCATGAGGCCTAGACGTAATGCCCAGTTTACGTCGGCTCGAATGTTGGATCTCAACAGTAGCATAGTCAGGATACTATGCTTGGAAGGTAAATAATTGTGCATAATTTGTGGGTTAATTGAGTGAATTTTATTCGGTTTGTACATGAATGGTTATCCTATGAAGTGCTTGGATATCAGCTAGCATGTTGAGGTATGCGGATGCCGTATTTTTATACGTTCCACTATAGTATTTATCTTGTATATCTTTAGGTTCAAAGTTTAGTTTAACCGCATAATTATGACTGATGATATGAAGTACAGCGTGCAAAGGGAGGTTTTTAAAGATCAGTTGTCCACTTGTTTTTAGATATGATCCCCTTTTGCTGGATTGAGAAGCATTGATTCGGGTTTCGGCAACGATCTGTTGCTGCTTGCGGTCAATGCTGATTTCTTCATTGGGTAAAAAATGCAGGTTTAAGGGTTTTTTATTTCCGGAACTTGTATTGCTTGTGACTTCAATACGGCCTTCATAGAGTTTTATTTTTGTAATCGCGCTAACACCTTCTTCTACACTGAAAACAGTGCCAAGCGCGGTTGTTGTCAAATCTGCCGTATGAACGCGAAATGGCTTTGCCTTATTTTTTGCTACGGTAAATTTGGCTTTACCTTTTAATTGGATGTCGCGCGAAGTGATGTCCGCAAAATCGGAACTAAATTTCACTTCAGAATTGGGGAATAGTTCGATCGTAGATCCATCTGGAACTTCAATGTGTTGAACAGTATTACCTGAATTGATATAATACAAATTGTCGGGTTTCTCCTGCGGTGTTGGCTGGACTTTTTTCGCGATACGGTATGCGGTGGTATGTTCAGGAAAATCGATTTGGGTTAATCCCAGCCAAGCTCCTATTCCAATGAAGAGGATAATAGCCGCATATTTTAACCAGCTGAAACGATCGCTATTTTTTTGCCCTAATTGTTTGAAAATACGCGCTTTTATTTCCTTTTGGTTTTTAAAATCAGAATCCATCTCATGTGCTTGCCATTCCGTTTCCGGCATAAAATCCTCCCAATAAAACTCGTTATTGGCCAGCGCATTTTCTACTGCGGCAATTTCTTCCGCACTGGCTTTACCGCTTAGGTATTTATCGATGAGTGTTTTTGTAATCTTCATGTATAAAGATTACGATCGAAAACGAGGTAGCCCCCAAAGAAATTAAAAAATAATTTGCGCCAGCATACTCAACAGTAAAGCCTTTCGAATAGTTTTTAGTGCTAGTGTCAGTTGATTTTCTACGGTTTTCGTCGATATGGCCAGCTTGTCCGCAATTTCTCGATGCGAAAGATTGGAAAACCGGCTTAGCATAAAAATCTCCTTGCGTTTCTCCGGTAGCTTATCGACAATTTCATGAAGTGTGGATGTAAGTTGTTTGGCATAAAAATCATCCTGAGGGCTATGGCGCAAGACAACTGTATGATCGTGATTCAGAAGTTTTTTTCGATTATACTCTGACTTGACTAAATCGATAACTACCGTCCGAGTGATACAGAAAATCTGAGATGCTATGGCGGCATCAATATTTTTGTCACACATATTTTTCCAGAGTTTGATAAATACACGCTGCACAGTTTCTTCGGCTAGATAAGAAGATTTGGTTTTGTTGAGTGCATATTGATATACTTTGGAGCTCCATAGGTCAAAGTATTCTTCAAATCTTCGAACAATAAACGCATAATTGATTTCCATAGTGTAGGCTTGGGATAAATGAATTTAGCGATAATGCGCTTTCGATCCAAGTTTTTTCAATAATATTTTGCCAACGTTCTTACGCCTTAAAACTGAAAACTACTGATAACCTAAAGGTTATAAATTCTTTCACATAGCGTCTGTTAGTAAGATATTATGCCCGCTAAAATTGTTACAGTGGTTGGTATAAATACTATGATACGGTATTTATACCTCTTATTAGGGATTTGATACGGATGTTTATGATGTGAAATTGGGATGGCATAAAGTTTGAATTTTACCCCGCTATAATAAAATAGAATATTTACATTAACACATTTGACGTATGAAAAAATTAATTCAAACACTGGGACTAGGTATGCTTATTTTTACGGTATTAGTAGGTTTTACGGCATGCAGCAAAGATGATGATCCGGCAGACAATGATCTTTTTATTGGAAAATACGAAGGTACAATTTCTTTTGATGATTTAAACAACAATGACAATGATGTTGCAGCGGCAGAAGGGACAGTTACGGTAACAAAAGCTGGCGATACCTATAATTTTGCTTTCGGGAATGGTATTCCTAATCTGAATGGAGTAGATTTCGAGAAAAAGGATAATGTCTTAATCAATATTGGTTCAGCTGGTACAGGAGTTATTCGTATTGATGCTGGAAAATTAACTATTGGCTACACGAAAGACGGAAAAGCTTGGACCGCTAATTGTAACCGAAAATAATAATACCAGGATAAAAAGCGCTGGTATAACGATTACGACTTTAAAAATAAATTTTTAAAACGATTATTTGATTAATGCTGTTCTATTAATAACTAATGAAAGGAGAATAATTATGAGTGATTTAACATGGAAAGGCCGTTGGAATGAGATCAAAGGCAAGGTAAAACAACAATATGCAGACCTTACAGATGATGATCTGATGTACGCAGAAGGCAAAGAAGACGAGTTAGTCGGTAAACTTCAAAAGAAGACCGGAAAAACACAAGACGAGGTTAATACTTGGTTAAATGACTTGTAGAGTTAATATTGTGTAATAGTAAAATTCCCCACAGGTATAAAACCTGTTGGGGAATTTTTTTTCAACGTGCTCATTAGAAAAGGTAGATGCTTATCTGTTTTTTAGCTTTTGAATTTTTAATTTACCTAGCGTATTATTGTCTTTAATGATCTTTAATTCAGGTTTTTAACTGTCATTTTTTATTGAAGTTGAAACGTCTCGCGATGCTGAATCCCCAGCGGAATTGTCCCTTAGCCCAGGAGCTATTTGTTTCGCTGATAAACTGAGATTCTTGAATTGCCGTCGCATTTGTGAAATTTAGATGGAATATATGTCCACCAGTATCCATTTCAATACCTATCCCTAAGGCATTATAATAACGCTGCCCACTTAGATCTTCACGGTATTTTTTATTTGATGATTTTCGGAAAGGTAATGTATAGTCCGCCACTAATGCGACCCGATTGCTGACTTTCGCCCGTCCACCAATTCCAAGTGCAAACAAATCATTTTGATCATTATGTGCGGTATAGTTGCGGTGAAGATAGGACGGTACCAAAACGAGCGATAGATTTGAACTGAATTTTCGAGCAATAATGAGTTGCGTTACATAACTTAATCGGTCACTGAAGGTATCAAAGCTTGCAGCCGAAGCTTTATCAGTACTTGCCTCCATTGCAGATAGGGTAGTGCTTGCAAAAAGAGCTACGGAAATAGGGACACTATTATCTACTGTTTGGTCGATAAATCGGTATTTTAGATTGCCCTCAAAGAGTTGTCTAACTTCTGTCGCGCCTTTCGCGCGGGCAATTCCGATATTTAGATTATCTAAGAGTCCATAATCAAATCCTATACGGATGTCTGTAGAATTATCCAGACCAAAGAAATTTTTCCCACCGCCTGCACTGCCCGCGATATCACCAAAACGGTGATCTACTCGAAAGTCCATTTCATTTCGATGAATAGTCTCTGTAGTTTTAAGATTGATCAGGTTGCCGGATTTAAAGGTTGCTGTGACTTTTTCATTTTTCGGTGTATCGATATGAATCAATTTCTCTAGGTCTTCCTGGGCATATGATGTTGCAGAAGTTAAGCACAAGAGTATAAGTAGCGTTTTTTTCATTTGAAATGCATTCGAATTTTTAGGGTTTGTAGGTCGCATCAATGGTTATTTTGACGACTTCAGCAATCTTTTTTCCAACGATCGATGGAATTGTTATTTTGTGATCTGCAAGTCTTACTTGAAAATTTGAAATAGCCCTTATCGTTCCATTTTTTACGGTACACTCGACCTTTATGCTGTACGATTTGGTAACTCCATGAACCTGAAGTGTTCCTGTTACGTTGAGCGTATAATTACCGTCTTTTGTTAATTTGTCCGCATTTTCGACTTTGCCTTTAAATTCTGATAGGGGATATTTGTCACTTTCCATGTAGTTTTCATTGAAATGCTCCTGCATCAGCTTTTTGTCAAATTGAAAAGATGTATTTTTTACTCTAAAAATGATTTCTCCGGTTTGAAGGTTTATAGCCGAAGTTCCTAATGTACTTTTAGCTTCAATGTTCTCTAAAGGGGCGCTACTAAAAAAGGTAATGCTGTTTTCTTTTGAAACAAGGTAGGTCTTTTGTTGAGCAAATGTCCCCACGCTGATAAGCATCATGAAGAGCACCATGTAAATGTTAATTTTTTTCATATTGATATCATTAATTTTCAGGTGAATTTCTCTTTATCCATGCATCAAGCAGTTCTATTTCTTTTGAAGTTAGCGCCCCGCCTATCGGCATGGATTTGGTGACCAGTACAGCGTTGTTAATTCTTGCGATGTTGTCTTTTACGGAAGTATAGCCATTAAATGTCCATCGTCCGCTAGCCGAACGTCCTGTTCCGTGGCATGAACTACATTTGCTTTCGAAAAGAGCTTTAGAAAAATTCGTATACGATACATTCTCGGCTGTCACCGTTTCAGTACCGTTATCTGGATTGGTCGTAAGTTCCTGAGCCTGCTTTTTCGTACAGGCGGAGAAAGTGAGAGCCGATATGGTTAAGAGCGAAATGACGTAGTGATGATATGCTATGAGGCAAGGAATCGCTGTTTTATGTTTTTGTGCCATATGTTTGAATCGTTAGTATAGATTTAGTTTGCAGGAGCAACGGTTGTATTGTCATTTACGATCGGCCAAACACCAACACGTGGGAAACTTATTCCTTTATTGTCTCCATGTTGTATATCCTGACCGAAGTAATATAAGGGCCATCCTTTGAAAGTCAATTGTTTCTTTCCATAGACGCTAATTACGGCGATATCAGTTGTACGAATAAGCGAAGGAAGGGCTCCTGTTTCTTTTTGGAAAATTGGCCAGATCGGATCATTGCTGAAATCTGCGGCAGTATAATTGTTTTTGTTGAATTTATCAGGCTTAAAGGCATACAGTGTTCTACCTGTATCATCTGTTAGATACATTGTTTTTGCTATTCCTTCGGTATAATCACCTAAATAGTTTTTACCGTCGTGTCCGACGAGTTGGGCATTGGCAACCATAAGTAAATAATCGGGTTTGGCTACATACCATATTTTATTTATAGCATCCCCTTTCACCTGAGCAGATTGACCATCGCCAGCATAGTAATAAAGTGGCCAGCCTTTAAATGTACTTTGCTTGGAACCATCTTCGCGTGTGATTTCACCCATCAGGCTTTTATCAATTTTTACATCCGTACTTGTTTCGTTACTATGGTAAACTGGCCAAGTTGCCAAACAATTACCATTACAGGTAGAGATGCCTTTTGTATCATTGGAGAAAAAGTACAGTGTTCTACCGTTTGCATCGGTCAGGATATTACCAAACTGGGCATTGGCAGATATTTGTATACCCCTATTTTTATTTTCTACATTGTCAGGAGCTGCATCGTTTTTTGAACATGCAGAAAACATTGTTAAGGTCAATAGACCGAGAAAGACTAGCTTTACGTGTTTTTTTGTTACTTTCATATGAGTGCCTTTTTTGAAATAATCTGTTGATATTACGATCATTTCAAAAGAAAGGTTGCTTTGAAATTGATTCAAAAAAAAAATATTTTTTGCAGGCAACCTTTCTTACAATCCGTTCGTATTAGACTTAATACTATATTTATCAAAAGAAAGAAGCAATATCGAGTGGCGATAACAGAAGTTGACGAAAAATCTATCCATATTATTAAAGGATGTATTGATGAGGACCGGAGAGCTCAGAAAGATCTTTATACCATTTACTATGCGATGTCTTTAGGTATATGTCTGCGCTACGCTAATAACAGAGAAGATGCACTAAGTATTTTAAATGAAGGTTTTTTTAAGATTTTTAAAAATATTGGTAAATATGATTTTCAGAAGCCTTTTTCCATATGGATCAAAAAAATCATGACGAATACTGCAATTGATTTTTACCGCGCAAAGATTAAACAGGGCTTCCTCCTCGATGTATCCTTGTATGAGCACGCTATTGTGGAAGATGATAGCATCACTCAAAAGTTAAACTATGAAGACCTATTGGCGATGGTACAGCAGCTTCCACCGGCATACAGAACGGTGTTCAACCTCTACGCAATAGATGGTTATGGACATGAGGAAATTAGTGGCATGCTGGGTATTGCTATTGGAACATCAAAATCTAATTTACATAAAGCACGCGGGCGACTTGTACAAATAATGGAAGTTCAAGGTGTAAAATTTGATAAAACTCAAGAGAAAGCATGATGGAAAAGGATAAAAATAAGATTGATGAAATTTTTAAAGACGGCCTAAATGATGTTCATTTTGAGTTTGATGAATCACATTGGCAAAATATAGAATCACGGTTGAATCAGTCAAATCGTTTAAAGAAAAGAAAGATTGTACTTTTAATAACATTAGCGACCACAGTTGCAGCAGTTTTAATAGCTTTTTTTATCTGGAATGACCAATTACTTAAGTCTAACGATGTGCTGAATGAAATCAATGAAGCCAATATTTTGTCTGAAAAAGAAGGGTTGGAAAATGGAACTATTCATCGTCAGGAAAATTTGCGACATGAACCTGAACAAGATTTAGGTGGGGTTGCATTTCAGCCGCATACAGGTATGAATAGTGGTTTAGCGGTACCAAGTGAAAATAGAATACTGCAGGATATTCTTTTAATGCAGGTCGCCGATATAAATTTGACAAGGATACAGGATGGAAAACAGGGAACAACATTTACTATTACTCCTATAGAATATAGTCATCGTAGATTACCTAGTTTCAACTTAAAAGAAGAACCGATTGAAGGGATAGGGGAGCGCTTGGCAGCTATTTATCAACCTAAAGAAACCATAGGTGCCATGAGGAAGGAAGAGGAGCGGTCGGTTGTTAGTTTCCTCGTTGGGCCAGATCTTACAAGCGTACGTGGAGCAGGGAAATCTTCCCTTAGTGAAAATGTCGGCTTGGCTTATTCCTATCCGCTCGCAAAAGGATTTCATGTTTCTGTGGGAGCGACTTATGCTAAGAAGAATTATAAATCAGCATATAAGTTTTATACACCATCAAATCCACCGGAGATGGCTCAGTTGCCCAGCAATGTAAGTGCCGTTTGTGATGTTCTTGATGTTCCCTTGACAGCAAGTTACACCGTACTTAAAAGTAAAAACGTCAAATTTAATGTGAGCGCAGGGCTTTCAAGTTATTTTATGCTGAAGGAAAAATACACTTTCGATTATGAAGGTGGGGGGAGCTATAGCGGATCTCAAAACAGTGCCGTCTATGAAGTGAATGGCGAGAACCAGCATATCTTTGGTGTCGCGGATTTTTCGGTTTCTATTGAGAAGAAAATCAACGATAAAATTAATATCGGCGTGAAACCATTTGTTAAAATGCCTTTGACGGGAATTGGGTATGGAAATGTGGATCTAGAATCTAAAGGGGTAGCATTTACTCTAGGAATGAGTTTGTGATCTAATTGGGAATTCGAAAAGCTAAATCGTGTTTGTGTCATTGTATTATTACATAAATACGAATATATCCCTCTTTTTGACTCAATATCCCCCTTGTCTAGATAGAAAAAGGGTGATATTTTTGTTTGCGAATAATCAATAACTATTCGCTCAAAGAGACTTAAAATAAATCATGAAAACACCTATATCTGTCTGTCTTATTTTGCTTTTAAGCTGTTTTGCCGCATACAGCCAAAAACCCATCCCACAGGAGTATGACTTAGTCTGGTCGGATGAGTTCGATTATCAAGGCACGCTAGATACAAACAAGTGGAGCTACGAAGAAGGTTTCAAACGTAACCGCGAAGAACAATGGTATCAAAAGGAAAATGCTTTCTGTCGTAATGGCCTATTGATTATTGAAGCAAAAAAAGAACAACGCAAGCATCCGGGTTTTATTCAAGACAGTAAAGATTGGATTAGCAGCCGAAAGCAGATAAGGTATACTTCAGCTTCAATAAATACATTAGGAAAGCAAAGCTGGAGATACGGAATTTTTGAAATTCGGGCACGTATACCTGTTGGCGCTGGGCTTTGGCCTGCTTTCTGGACATTAGGAACGACCAAAGAGTGGCCGTCCAATGGCGAAATAGATATTATGGAGTATTACCGTGGCAAAATATTGGCGAATATCGCGACAGGTACTGATCAGCGGTGGAAAGCCCATTGGTTCGGTCAGACTAGGGCAGTTAAAGATCTTGGGGGAAAAGCTTGGGCTGATCAGTTTCATATTTGGCGAATGATCTGGGACGAAGATGCTATTGCGCTGTATGTGGACGATATTGAGATGCTTCGCGTTACGATGGACCAATTGGTTAATCGGGATGGTACAGGCTTTAACCCATTTACCCAACCGCATTATCTGCTGTTAAATTTGGCTCTAGGCGGTACAAATGGCGGTGCGATAGATCATAAATTACTTCCGGCAAAATATGAAATTGATTATGTACGGGTCTATCAAAAAGTGAAATCTGCTCAAGTGAGTAGTTTTAAACCAGGGGAAAGATGGACAGACGACAGCGGTGATGTGATCAATGCACACGGCGGCGGCGTACTTCATCAGAATGGAAAATACTATTGGTATGGAGAGAAACGTGGTGGAACAACATCTCAGGGAGTCAATGTGTATTCATCCAATGATTTGCATCACTGGAAGTTTGAAGGATTGGCGCTAACGCCGAGCGCAGATTCTACAAGTGATATTGCTTGGGGCTGTATTATGGAAAGACCTAAAGTTATCTATCAGGAGCAACTGAAAAAATATGTCATGTGGTTCCATCTCGAATTGAAAGGTCAGGGCTATGCTGCGGCCAGGGCGGCTGTTGCAGTAAGTGACTCACCTCTTGGACCGTTTCAGTTTGTCCATAGTTTCAGGCCAAATAACAATATGTCACGCGATATGAGTTTATTTGTGGATACCGATGGGAAGGCGTACCAAGTGTATTCATCCGACGAAAATTATGCTTTACGCATGGTACAGTTAACGGATGATTACCTCCATGTAACAGCGAAGGATTCTTTACTATTTCGGAATCATAGGGAGGCTCCAGCATTATTCAAATACAATGATCGGTATTACCTGATCACTAGCGGATGCACGGGTTGGGCACCGAATCGTGCCGAGCTCCATGTCGCCAAGAATCTTTTTGGTCCTTGGAAATCACTCGGTGATCCGATGCGAGGGCCAAATTCAGCCTTGACTTTTGACGGTCAGTCGACATTTGTACTTCCCGTAGCAGGAAAAAAAGATTCCTTTATTTTTATGGCCGACCGATGGAAGCCCAAGGAGCTTATGGATAGCAGGTATATCTGGCTACCTATTGATCTTCGGCATGAAAAAGTACAGATAAATTGGAGAGACCAGTGGGATTTAAGTGTATTTCATTAGTTTGGCCGCATCAATCTATTCAAGTTCGATTAGGCCAGACAAATCTGCCGTTTCGAATTAATTTGTTATCCCTAAAAATATAAGAAATGCAAATAGTGACTAAATTCACGCTTATTTTTCTGTCTAGTATTGTCACCGTGTTGGGCTATGCGCAGTCCAGTGTGACTTTGACGCATGAGCAAAACAAAAAAGAACAGCAAGATACGGTTATCCGAAAAGGGATCCCTTGGTTGGATGAAACGATTACTGAAGAAAATCGACTGCCCATGCATACCGATTTTGTAACCTTTCCGAATACAGATCAAATTATCAACTACGATTGGCGCGAATCCTCTTCTTATTTAAGTTTGAATGGTTCGTGGAAATTCAAATGGGTTAATAGCCCGTCTCAGTTGCCAGCTCAATTTGAATCATTAACTTATGACGATCGTCATTGGGACAATTTTCAGGTGCCCGCTAATTGGGAACTCAATGGATACGGTTTTCCGATGTATACTACTTCAGGTTTTGAGTTTACCTATTTGATCGGGAAGCCAAATCCCCCCATTGTACCGATGGATTTTAATCCTACTGCGGTGTACCGCCGCGAGGTAGTTATTCCTGCGGATTGGCAGGGGAAGCCTGTTATTCTACATATTGGAGCTGCTAAATCTAATTTATCTGTTTGGGTAAATGGCGAATATGTCGGATATGGCGAGGATAGTAAATTACCATCTGAGTTTGACATAACGAAGTATTTAAGAAAAGGAAAAAATCTGATTACCATGCGTGTTATGCGTTGGGGGGTAGCCAATTATTTGGAAGATCAGGATATGTGGCGTTTAAGC
Organism: Sphingobacterium sp. UBA3549; assembly: GCF_002376635.1. Taxonomy (NCBI): domain Bacteria; kingdom Pseudomonadati; phylum Bacteroidota; class Sphingobacteriia; order Sphingobacteriales; family Sphingobacteriaceae; genus Sphingobacterium; species Sphingobacterium sp. UBA3549. Next base: position 77,560 of record NZ_DFOE01000018.1, read on the forward strand.
GGAATCACGCGTGACTGTTATTTGCTGATGCGACAACCGCTACATGTGCGTGATATTCAACTATCACCAACACTCAATGCTTCTTTTGATAAAGGAGTCTTAAAAACCAAACTCATTTTTAACCGGATTAATCAGGAGAATTTAAAGGCAGAGATCACGCTGCAGCAGAATGGCCGGGTGATATCAAGTAAAGCTGTCAAAGTTTCGGGACAGGAAATAAATGTTGAGCAGACAGTAGATAGTCCTGCACTGTGGTCTGCTGAGGTACCGAATTTATATCAGGTAGTTGTTAAGCTTATAGACCATCAGGACAAAACAATCGAGGTCATTCCACTGCGAGTCGGTTTTCGTACTATCGAGATTAGAGGTGGGCAGTTGCTGGTGAATGGACAACCTATTCTTATTAAAGGAATAAATAGACATGAGACAGATCCCGTCTCAGGGCATGTGATCTCAAAAGAGAGTATGTTGCGGGATATACAACTTATGAAGAAATTCAATATCAATGCCGTTCGTACCAGCCACTACCCCAATGCCGAGTATTGGTTGCAGCTCTGTGATCAATACGGTCTGTATGTGATCGACGAAGCTAATATCGAATCACATGGTATGGGCTATGATCTGTCCTATACCATGGCCAATAGGCCGAGCTGGGAAAAAGCGCATGTGGCACGTGTTGAACGTCTTATTCAGCGAGATCGGAATCATCCAAGTGTCATTATTTGGAGCATGGGCAATGAAGCCGGAAATGGGTATAACTTCTACCGGGCTTACCTCCGAATGAAAGAGCTCGATACCAGCCGTCCGGTACAATACGAAAGGGCCGTGAATAATTATGGCGAATTAAGATTTGACTGGAATACAGATTTAGTGGTGCCTATGTATGCCAGTCCATCTGCGATGAAAAATTATGCAGCCCGTAACCCTAAGCCGGAAAGGCCTTTTATTCAATGTGAATATGCACATGCCATGGGAAATTCGTTGGGAAATTTCAAGGATTATTGGGATATCATTCGGGCAAACAAAGGGATATTTCAAGGTGGATATATCTGGGATTTTGTGGATCAATGTTTTATTAAAGTCAATGCTAAAGGAGATACGGTATATACCTATGGCGGAGATTACGAACCTAAAGAAGCTATCACGGACTGGAATTATGCTTCTAAAGGAATTTTTTACGCGAACAGAACTCCCTATCCCCATGCATGGGAAATGAAAAAAGTATATCAGGATATTCATACTAGTTTATTGGGTGAAAAAAAGATATCAATTTACAATGAGCGCTTTTTTAGAGGGCTTGAAAATGTTGAACTTCAATGGGAAATTATAGTTGATGGGAAAAAAACTGAATCTGGGCTAATCAAGAATTTGAATGTGTCGCCGCAACAATCTGCGGTGCTATCTATTCCTTATCAAAGCGTAGAATCTGGCGAAAAGTTTCTGAATCTAACATATCGACTGAAAAAAGCCGAGGCCTTACTTCCAACTGGGCATATTATAGCAACTGAACAGTTATTTTTAGGAGGTGTTTTTCGGCCTAAGACCGCCGTTTTAGCACAAGGAAAAATCAATACTGAGCGAAAAGATGGAAATCTCATCGTGTCGGCCAAGGATCTGCTAATTGAGTTTGATCTTAAGTCAGGATGGCTAACGAGATATCAATTTAAAGGGCAGGCTTTTGTTGATGAGCATACCACATTTAAGAGTAATTTCTGGCGTGCACCGAATGATAATGACTTTGGGGCAAATACACCGGAAAAATTGAAGTCTTGGAAGCAGGTTTCAGATTCTATTGAATTGATTGAAATTAAATCAACAGTTGTCAATAATCTAGCGTATGTGGATGCTACCTATAAAATGCCGCAAGTGTATGGACAGTTGGAAATGAAATATTGCATTAATCAATCGGGTGAAATGCGTATTTCTCAGTCATTCCTTGCTGATACCACAAAAAAGGTAGCTGTTCTTCCACGTTTCGGTATGCAATGGATCCTGCCTTCAGGCTTTGAAACCATCAATTACTATGGAAGGGGACCGCAGGAAAACTACATTGACCGTAATTTTTCATCACCTGTGGGAATTTATAAACAGACGGTGGATCAGCAGTATTTTCCCTATGTAATGCCACAGGAGACAGGTAATAAGACGGACGTTAGATGGATGGAAATAAAAAATAAACGTGGCCGTGGATTGTTGTTTACGGGAGATTCGACGTTTAGCATGAGTGCTTTGCATTATTTTGACAAAGATTTGGATGATGGTCTCAAGCGTCAGCAGCGTCATGCTGCCGACCTGGTTAAGAGGAAGCAAACGCAGCTTAATATTGACCTTAAACAGATGGGAGTGGGAGGAGTCAATAGCTGGGGAGCATGGCCGCTTCAGGAATATACGTTGCCTTACAAAAATTATTCCTTCTCTTTTGTTGTAAAGCCAGTAGAATAATTGTAGTGTCCCGTGTTGCAAAAGATCATTTTAATTAACTAGTTACTGAGTCGCATCTTCCGATGCGACTTTTTTTTATTGTGAACAGTTGGTTTTTGCCGTTGAGCTTATGAATTGCTTTCTAAGTTTCGGGAGGGTAATAGGTGTGTATGTTAATTTGTATTGCTAAGTTTGGAGCTTATACTCGCTTTTGGTAGGTACAAAGTTAACTTGTTCGTGGATGTTCTCTTGCTGTTTCTTTGCTTTTCTACCTATGAAATAGCAAAGAAATACCAACGAAACAGCAAAGAATACGCAGAGAAACAGCAAAGAAATACCAACGAAACAGCAAAGAATAAGCAGAGAATAAGCAGAGAAATACCAACGAAACAGCAAAGAATAAACGGAGAAACAGCAAGCAAACGGCAGTAAATAAGCGAACAAAGCCCAAACCAAGCTCAAAGAAGGCCCGAACAAAGAACAAAGAATTGGCAGAGAAGCTCCGAAGGAATAGCATAGAAATATCAATGATACATCAAACAAGAAATAATAGCTAAAACTCCTATTTATATAACGAATAATGAAAAAGACGTAGCGCATATGAAAAGTTACCCTTAAGCATGAAGAAAAGATGTAAATTGAACAAATCTTTTTGTGCTCAATATCATTTTTAAGCAAATGAACATCAATTATTTATTATTATCGTTATTATTTCTAGCCGCCACAGGGAAAATATACGCTTAAAAGGCATTGCTTTTTATGCAGTGTGCGCATGCGAACAATTTATTTTGAAACTGTTCGTATGCGCACATTTTCTTTTTCGTAGAGGGTCTTGAAAATGCCTTTAAATGTGCTGAGAGGAACAAATGTTTTTATTGTAGCTACTGGTATAGTATTTGGCATGCAGCAGTTAACATGGTTCTTATATTCACCTCTTCATTTCCGTCATTCACCGAGATTAAAAGACCTTTGGTCTAAAGTCTTTGGGTTAGCGGCATATTGATCTGTAGTTTCGGATCAACAAGGAAGAGGATATAAACTAACACAATTGAACAAAAAGATAGTATGAAAGGATTCGTAAAAACATTCACAGTAGCAGCTTTAATCGCCTTATCATCAGTTGCCATGGCAGCTGAAAAACCAGTATCAAAATCAGAAAGAATTTCTATTAATCTCTCCACAGCAGAATTCGCCTTGCAGCATTATGTTGCGGTAACTACTGCCGGAGCATCTTTTGGTCTAGAGCAATTGTTTGCCCAAGATTTCAGTCAAAAAATTCATACTTCCACTATACATACCTATGGACGCCGTGCGGTGATTGAATGTTTGAATAAACAACAGGGTGAAATTTTGAATTGCAAAACGCATATCAAGATCGTCGAAAAATCTGGAGATTATCTGATTGCAAAAATTGTATTGAAATTTGACAGCTTTAGCATGACTGACCTAGTGACTTTGGTGTATGAGAGTGGCAGTTGGCAAGTGTCAAAATCATTTCATTCGTATCAATAAGCCTATTGCTAACAGCAGTATAGGTTGTAGCACCACATGACTGATGTGATTCTTATTTTTTCTTCTTGGCTCCATTATTGTATAAGGACGATTGCCGATTGGGCAATGGGGGCAGCATGTCGGGTTGTAAATCCTTGAAATGAAGTATCTCAGATTTGAAATTACCAAATGTGGTTTGAATTCTTTAGTTTTGAATACACTGATTAGGGATACCCTATTGTCTCCTCGGCAAAGGAACGTTTGGAAAAATTCAGAAATACGGATGAATAATGATATTGAAAGAAAGAATCGGTCATAATTACCTAAAATACCTGTTTACTGGGACGCTTTCGGCTTTGCTGGCTACGGGTTATGCGCAGGAAGTAGAGAAACAGCAGAAAGATAGAAAAGAGAAGCCGCAACACATTGAGCAAAGAAGTAGCGGAGAAGTTCAGACGATGGATTCCATTGAGGTTGTACGCGACTACCGGCCTATGCTGGCCGATGCCGTCAAAGTACGTCGGAGCCCAGATATGAAGCGTATCAATCGCGACGCTATAGAGACAGAATTACGTCAGATCGCTACCACCACTTATTTAGCGCAGCAAAAATATAAACAAGCGTATTATCATGAATTGATGAAACGTCATCCAGACGCATCGCAAAGTAATATTGATAATTATCGCATCAGCTACCTGGCTTATGGAGCCGGCGAATACAAAAGAGCAAGCGGTATGCTGGAGGCAATGAAATCTTCGGACGCCTTTTATCAGGGTGCAATTATGACTTTAGGCCACATTGCTTTGGAAACCGGCAACAAACAAGCTGCCCGAGATGCCTTTGTGAAAGTGACAAAATTAGACCTCGATCGACAGGTGAAAGCCGATGCGCTGTTTAACTATGCCAAAGTTCTGCTCGAAATGGATTCTACCCAAGCTGCGCAAAGAGTCCTTGAAAAATATATTGCCCAAGAAGTGAAACCTGTCGATCCGGGTTTAAAAGGAAAGGAAAGTGCCGAAACACTATCCGCTGAAATTCTACGTGGGACCACCAACTTCCATGCCGGCGTCAGTATGCTGGAATCGCTTAAAGAGCGCGGGCGAGAGGTCAATGCGATCTATCAAAAGGTAACCTACTACCGCGGACTGGAGTTTTATAACGAGCGCGCTTTCGAAAACAGCATATCGATGTTTATGCGATCGGAAAAGTTTCCAGCAAATGCTGAGATGGCTGCACTTGCCACCTATTGGAAGGCTGAGGCAATGTACGAAGTCCGCAAATTCGGGGAAGCAGTAGAAAACTTTTCCAGGTTCCTAGGTTTGCCCGCTGCTCGGAATAGTGAAGTATACAATTATGCCAATTATGGACTTGCTTATGCAGCCTATCGAAATAATCGTTTTGCGTTGGCGGCAGATTATTTTGAACGCTTTCTAACTGCCGGTGGAAGTACAGTAGATCAGGATATACGGTATGACGTCATCGCCCGACTGGGTGATTCGTATCTTTGTCTGCGCGACTACAGCCGGGCAAACAAATATTATGACCAGCTGATCAACAGCAAAGCGCCTAATCAGGACTATGCCTTTTTCCAACGTGGTATCATCTTTGGTCTGCAAGGCGATAATGAAAAGAAGATGAGTACGCTACGTTCCGTGCTGAAGCAATTCCCCTCTTCTAATTATGCGGATGATGCCGCCTTTGAAATCCCTTATACCTATTTTACGATGGGAGATTATGATAATGCACTCAAAGGATTGCAAGGTATGATTGAAAAGTACCCCCGTAGTAGTTATATTCCTCGCGCCCTAATGACCATTGGGCTTGTGCAGTACAACAATGATGAACCCGAAGCAGCTAAAGTTACGTTCCAAAAAGTAGTGGAGAAATATGCCAGAACTGCTGAGGCGGAGCAGGCTATGCGTTTTATTGAAAATATTTACCTTGATCAGGGAGACGCTTCGAGCTATATTCGTTACGCCGTAGGTACTAATGTAGGAAATCTGAGTCCTGCAGAGCAGGATAATATGGCTTTCCAGGCAGCCCATTCGCTCTTTGCCCGGGGTGAGTATGGTGCAGCTGTGGAAGCTATCAACGCTTATTTCGACAAATTTCCAAAACCTAAACAGGAGAAATTCGCGCGTTACATCCGCGGTGTAAGTTCTTACCGTATAGGCCACCCGCAGGAAGCGCTGCACGATCTGAATATGATACTGAACGACTGGACGAGTAAGTATACGGAGAATACCCTGTTAACAGTGGCGGCTTTATATCTAGGCCTCAAGGAATACAATGAGGCTATTGTGCACCTGAAAAAATTAGAACTCAATGAGGAGTATAAAAAGAACTATGGGTATGCGGTAACCAACCTGATGGTGTGTTATTTCGAACTTGGTGATATGGAACAGGTGGCCAAATACGTGAATTTGATCAAGAATTATGCGGGGGCAACTCAGGAGGAAATTGCCAAAGCCCATTTATACAACGGAAGATCCTTACTGAAAGAAAAGAACGTAGCTTCTGCCTTGAAAGAATTCAACCTGGCTGCGCTGAAAAGCCAGTCAGCTGCTGGCGCAGAGGCGCGTTACCGCGTGGCGCTATTGCAATATGATAGTAAGGAATACGATAAAGCATTGGAAACTGCTTTTGACGTTATCAACAATAGGGGAGCACAAGAATATTGGGTAGCCAAGAGTTTTATATTGCTTGCAGATGCTTATGCGCGCAAAGGCAATACTTTCCAGGCAAAGAGTACATTGAAAAGTGTTATTGAAAACTATGAGAAGGATGATGATATTGTTCCGTCAGCGAAAGAACGCTTACAGAGATTGAAGTAATACCTCTTAGAAGTTGTCGCAGCGGATTTAAGGGTAGGTATAAACCTATCCCGAATGTATTTTATAGGTAAGATTATGAATGGACGAGTCCGATAAAATCGGACTTTGTTATCAACAGATCGATAAAAAGCGAGGTCTTATCCTCGCTTTTTTCATTTGTATTGGCGAAAAAAATAAGATAATATAGCGGTATTTAGACCATTACCAGCGCCCAATTACCACATCGACCTAAGAGCGCGCAGATCGAATCATAAATATCGTATTTCGAATTTGTCGATCAACGTTTTTTTTTGTAAATTAAGTGTCACTAAAACAATTATAATCTTCTTATGAAAAACGTCTACTTGGTCCTTCTCGGATTCCTCTTGCCGATTCATGTTGTATGGTGCCAATCATCTATCGCTTATTTAGGCATTGATAAAGGACTTTCAAACGATTTTGTAACGGCTATCTTTCAGGATAGGGATGGGTTTATGTGGTTTGGAACATCCAATGGACTGAATCGTTACGATGGATATGAATTTAAAGTTTTTAAAAATGACCCATTATCTAATAATACAATTCCCGACAATCGTGTAACCGCGATTGCCGAAAGTGCTTCCGCTCAGTTATATGTAGCGACCAAAAGTGGATTGGCAGTCATAGATGCCAATCGTTCAGTTTGTAAGCAAGTGTTGGTGCATTCGCAGAGAGAAAATAAACTTCTAAATTTTCCGATCCATCAAATAGAGAAGGATATGCTAGGTCAGTTATTTTTACAAGGCGGATCTAAAGGGCTTTTTAAAATTGAGGAAACGAAGGATGGAAGTATCGCGAGTAGGATACCTTTACAATACGCTGGCCAAAAGGATTTCGACTATCGTGTTTCGGCTATCTGCAAAGCAGCTGATGCTGGAATTTGGGCAATAATAGATCATCTTGGTTTGGCTTATTATGATAGCAAAAAGAACAGTTTTTCAATTGTAAAACAAGGTGATTTCCAGTCGACGACAATGGCTGTGTCAACGATTGGAGATGTTTGGTTTGCCAATTATCAGAAAATTAGTTGTTATCATATAAAAACGGGCGTGGTTGAACGATATAGTTACGATACTTATCGAAAAGCTATCGTTAACCTTTATTTTGGAAAAGACAAAAAGCTGTGGATATGTACCGATGGTGCGGGCATTCAAAAATTTAACACCACAACACAAACTTTCGAAGAGTATATTGGATTTGACCAAAAACAATTAACCAGCCGATCTGTGTTTGCTGTTTGGGAAGATAAAGATGATCGGATCTGGATTGGCACCCTAAGGGGTGGGGTCAATATTGTGGATCCGGTAAAAAGAAGATTTCAATCATTTAAACTTATTCCCAATAGCCAACGGGTAAATACTACCGATTTTATTTTATCATTTGAACAGGCCGATCGAGATCATATTTGGATAGGAACTGACGGGGATGGATTATATAAATGGAGTATAGCAGAAGGCCATTTGGTTAATTATACCTATTCAGCTCCTATGCAGAGCAAACCTTCTTTTATAACATCCTTGATTCAGCATCAAAATGACCAGTTGTGGATTGGAACCTATGATATGGGAATTGTAAAATTAAACGCAAAAACAGGCGAAATAAAGCATTATAGCTGTTACTATCCGAATACGCCCTACGCAAATAATGCTGTATGGCGTTTATTTAAAGACAGTAGGGGTACATTTTGGGCTTCAACCCTTGCCAATGGAAATGTCTATCGCTTAGATACCATCACAGATCAGTTTAAATATCTCGATTTACCAATAACTGACGTGTTGACGTTTTACGAAGATAAGGATGCTACCTTGTGGATGGGATCCTGGAATTCCTTATTTCGACTGGACTTACGTACGATGAAATACAAGAGTTATCAGATCGGTACTCCAATTCGTTTTATCCAACAAACAGAAAATGGCTTTCTCTGGCTTGGCACTGAAGGGGGCGGACTTTTACATCTGAACTTAAATACAATGAACTATAAGCGCTATACCGAAAAGGATGGACTTGTTAGTAATACGTTGTTAAATGGCTTACAGGATGCACAAGGTAACATGTGGATATCTTCACTCGACGGACTCTCCAAATTGGATTTACGAAAAAAGACATTTCAAAACTTCTACCAGTCAGACGGTCTCCAAAGTAACCAATTTAATTACAATGCTGCCATCAAATTGCACGATGATCAGTTGATTTTTGGGGGTATCCGTGGTTTCAATATCATTAGACCGAAAGATGTATTATTTGAGACCAGTTTTCCTTCATTAAAATTGACCCGATTAAGTATCGATAATATACCATATGACCAAAGTGGGCAGGAGAAGCAAATTCCTTTAAACGATGTGAAGCATCTAAAAATACCATTTGATAAGGCTGTGTTATCGTTTTCCTATGCAGCATTAGACTTTAGTTTTTCGGATAGGATCGACTACGCCTATTATTTGGAAGGCTGGGACAAAGATTGGAATTACGTCAATAAACAGCGTACAGCCTATTATTCTAATCTCAGAGAAGGAACATACAAATTACATATTAGATCAACCAATGCAAATGGCGAATGGAATCCGGCGGAACGAATTATCGATATAGAAGTTTTGCCTCCTTGGTACCGAAGTTTTTGGGCATATCTAGGATACTTTTTGCTAGTCGCTGCGGTACTCTTTTTTTATAATAGGTATAGGGAGAATAAAGCGTTGTTGCTCTATAAAGTAAAGACTGCTGAGTTTGAACGTGATAAAGAACACGAATTACTCGAAGATAAACTGGCATTTTTTACCCATATTGTCCACGAGATCAGGACTCCATTGACCCTTATTGTAAATCCGATCAAAGATATTGTCGTCAAGTCAAAAAAGAATATGACAGAATCAGACGAGCTACTGTCTATTTACAATCATTCCAAGCGATTGTTAAACCTAGCGGATAAACTTCTTTTGTTTAGAAAATCCGATGGCAATTTAGACGAACTCGACAGTAAGGTTTTTGACATTATACAGGTTTGGCGAGACGCCTTTGAGTCCTTTAGGCAATTGGCCAGTTCTCGAAATATCACGTACTCATTTGAAACAGCTATTGAAAAACTAACTGTAGATGCAGATTATGAAAAACTGGAGATCTGTTTCATCAATTTACTTCAAAATGCGCTTAAATATACAGACAAAGGAGGATCTGTCGCTGTTAGAGTGAGGCGCCTAGAAAGCGAATTGATCTGTGATATCATCGATTCTGGACAGGGTTATCCAACACATTTAACAGAAGAAATTTTTAAACCTTTTAAACGTAATTTTAACCTATTCAACCAAAGCGCAGATGGTTTTGGAATAGGACTGTTTTTTGTGAAAAAATTTATTACGCTGCACGAAGGTAAATTGGAATATACTGCAAATCCAAAAGCTGGAGCTACTTTTACAATACGATTGCCGATTCATCAGGTCAGCTCAGCGACGGTGGAGCCAACGGTCGAATTACAACAGGCTGCTTATGGATATCTTTCTTCTGCGGAAGAAGATAAGCTTGAGCATACACCTTCAATCTATCCAAAAAAACGACAACCACTTGACGAGTGGTATGAAGATGATATGCAGGAGAAAATACTAATTGTAGATGATAATGAAGATATGTTAAACTATATTGCTGGAGTTTTTTCTGACAAATATCAGGTTATTAAAGCAGACAGTGCAGAAATGGCAATAACTGTGTTAGAAAAAATAGAACCAAGTATCGTCATCAGTGATATCATGATGGGTGGAGACTCTGGAATCGATCTCTGCAAACATATGAAGAGCAATACAAAGCGCAGCCATGTCCCTATTATTTTGTTAACTGCAAGTGCGTCTTTTGATGTTAAATTAAAAGGGATCGAAGTTGGAGCAGATGACTATATCGTTAAACCTTTTGATAAAGAGTTACTCGTGGCACGTGTGGAAAGTTTGATAGAAAACAAAAATAGATTGCATACCTATTTTTACAGTGAGATCACGTTGCAGTCGAAAGATCATCAGGTTCCGACGGCCTTTAAAGATTTTCTTCAACGGGCTATAGCTGTGGTTGAAAAGCACTTGTTGAATGAAAATTTTACGGTAAAAATGCTTGCCGAGGAGCTAGGCATGAGCCATTCCAATATGTATAGACGAATAAAGTCTATTTCAGGTAAATCTGCCAATGAATTTATCCGCTATATCCGGATGCGCCGCGCCGCGCAGTTGCTGATTAATAATAAAACGAATATTAATGAAACCGCTTATCAAGTAGGTTTTAAGGATATCAAACATTTTAGACAGCATTTTTCCAAAATCTTTGGTTGTTCGCCCTCAGAATACCGAAAGCGATACAGCCACCTCGGAAATTTGCCTGATAATAAGAGCTAAATGTGACGGATTATCTAAAAATCAAAGAGCAGAAAAACAGTAACTTTCATGAGAAATCCTGTTTTTCTGCTCTTTTTATACAGCTAGCTTGCTATTGATAAGCTCCACTGTGACTGGTCATACCGTCTTTCCGCATAGCTTCTATGATCAGGCAATTGTAGACGTAGTCCCAACTAGAACTGACTTCTGAATTTTGATTTAAGCCATAAGGCCACCAATGCATGCTATCGCCACTTAGTACAGCTGATTCGTCTAAAGTGATCATTTTTAGTGTTTTGTTGGCGTTTGCTAAACTGTATTTGCCATTTATAATGGCCTGCGACCACCAACTTGTCGTTCCAGTACCGAAGGTATGATTCATCTCATGCAACATGGTACGTATGTTTTGGTACCCTTCACCCGAACCAAATCGCATCCAACCCTCATTGTTAGCGTCGGCTGTCGGCACGCCTGGGTCGTAGTTGAGATAAATGTGTTTGGTAGCAGAAGTATAATTATTGACATACCACACCGCACTGTCAAGGGCCACTTGCAATCGTTGATAAGCAGCAAGTTGTTGGGCCGTAGGGTTATCGGCTTTATTAAACGTATAGGTTACTTTACCCTTAGCAATCGTATGGAACGCAATATCTGGACCGTAGCTTACACCGGTTTCATTGATCGCATAAGCGCGTAAATGATAGTTCGTGCTTGGATTAAGGTTGAGTATACCTATTCTAAATTTTCCAGTACCTTTCGAACCGTTCGTCACTTTGTGATCATTTAAGGTGGGTTGTTCCTGTAGGCTCCAGCATATCCCTCTTTCCGTAATGGCGCCACCGCCGCTACTGATTATATTGACGTCATAATAAGCCATTGATGATCCCACAATAAAGATCGGATTAGTGCCAAAGGTAACCGATTGTATATCGGCAGTGGTCAATACCTGTTGTTCGCCGTAAGCAATTCCGCCCTTATTTTTGGCGTAAGGTCTAATGTAGTATGTTTGCGAGGGGGCAAGGGATGTTAGTGCCACACTAAATTCACCAGAACCTTTACTGGAAGTTGCTTCCATCGGATTATTGTCGATTGTCGGATTCGGATCTTTACTCCAGCAGATGCCACGACTGGTAACAAGTGCACCACCTTTGTTGAGCACTTTTCCTGTAATCATAGCACCTGTAGTGGTGATATTGGAAAAAGCCAGTTTACCAAGCTCAGCAAGCGCGCTATCATCTGTTTTTTCCGTAGGCTTTACCATACTGCTTTCGGGAGTAGCTTTTTTACAACCTGCTAAAGTGCAGGCTGTAAAAAAGACATAATAAACTAATCTATTCATCTATTTTGGTTATAATTTTTCAAAGATCATATTGCCAGAGACTTTAAAATAAGAGCCGTCTGAAGCGGTTCCATTCATGTTTCCTAGAAAACCTAAGGTTACAGGTCCCGCTTCTGTTACGGTAAATTCGAATATTGCACTGCTTCCAGATAGGGTTTGAAAGCCTAAGGCTGTATTCAAGGCGGATTGATCGGGTAAGGCATTGCCTTTTGCGGCGATGAGGTGAACGACACCGGCGCTGCCTTTGTCAATCTTTGAGACTGTAAAACGATATTTTCCGGGCTGTAGGTTGGTTGTTTGATAGATCTTACCATTAACTATCGGCGCTAAGTTGGGTGAGGGTGAGGCCCATTGCCACCAACCGGCTTCCAAAGATAAACAGGCTTTTTTATCCCGAATCTCAATTCCGCCATAATATTTGCCGTCAGCTGTCTTGAAGTTCTTTGCCGCATCATTCACAAGCCACACAGCCGGTGTACCCCAGCGATCGCCGCCCATGGCCGAAGTCTCGAAAGGAAAGTTCATGTTTTTTAGATAGACCTCTTTTGGTGATATATTTGCGGAATAATTGGTGTAGAATGTGTCGATACTTAAGGAATCCGGAACAAATAATGTACGGTAGCGCAGTGGTTTGCCAGGCATAAAGTCTGCTAAAATGCTTTTGCCAAGTTTAATGGAGTCTCTTTGTATAATCAATTTACCTGAAGTATTGGTATACTCCACTTCCGTAAACTGAGCACCGCTGGTCAGATCGATCCCCCCCCAATTGATCGTGGTTTTTTGATCTCCTGCGAAATAATCAACAGCATACATTGGTCTGTTGATAAGACCTGAACTAAATCGTTCACCATAAGACACGCCAGTCTTAAATACACTTAGCGACTTGTTGCCTTGGGCGTCGTAGGTGATAAGTTCAAAATTGTGTACCCCTTCGCTTATCTTGAGCGAAATTTTTAAGGTATCTACGCCTGCTGTACGATTGACTTTTACCTCAGTCGAATCTTGCCGATTATCCCAGTATATTTTGAGACGCTCCACCTTGGGGTCTGCCATAAATAATCCAGTAATATAGACGCGCTCTTTACCCGAGAAGACCTTTACGGAATCAATTTTGCCGGTGTAAGAAATTTCACCGCCTTCCAGGTACTTTTTATAATCATCACTCTTTGAACAGCAAAGGAAAGAAAGCATGGCCATGCTAAGCAAGGGCATGATAAAGAATGTTTTAATATGTGGTACTTTCATCATAGTCTAATTGATAATAAAAAAGTGATCTTAACGTGGATCGCCATAAACCTGTAGCTCGGCGATGGACATAAAAGAAGATCCTTGCCAATTTTTAATAGTCTTGATGCGCAGATAACGCACCTTTGGCGCACTGACATCAAAGTCAAAGCTTAAACCCGCATTGGCGAGTTGGTAATCTTCATCTGTTTGTTGTCCCATAGGTAATCCAGAGGGCTTTTTGCTTTCAAATGTACCCAAACGCGTCCAGTTGTTCCAGCTTCCGTCCGAAGGAGGATTGTCGGAGCCCCATACTTCGAAAAATCGCACATTACCCCCATAATAGTACATGCGGCCATTATTCGTATATTCTGGATAGTCCCAGATGACAACCCTACTCATTTTGGCCAGCGTACCTGTATCGAATGTAACCCATTGTGGGCCGTTCACAGTGACATCAGTCAACGATATGTTGGGCCAGTTAATATTGTCTCCATCCCACATTTTGGAAAGTCCCGTAGAAGAATATTGTTGTTTAGAATCCGTCGGTAATGTAACTGCAGTATACCTCGATTTTGGAAGTGGCTGTTCAAACAGCGGTGTCAAGGTGGTGACCAGTGTATCAGTAAAATTCATGTACTTGTCTCTCACGGTAATCGCAAATTGTTTGGGATTAGGAGCAAAACCGCGGATCGTACGTGAAATCTGTTTTGCGGAGGTGTAGATATTATCGACAGAAGGCACCCATTCACCCAAGGAGTCAACCATCACCATCACCGTTAGATTTTTTTCCGACTCGTTTTCAGCCGTGATCCGAATGCCACCAAAAGCTGGAATGGCCTCCAAACTTCGGAAAGTATTCCAGATCGGGTTTTCTAAAGGAGTTACGGAGACTTCTATCGGCGCCGAACTGACTTCACTTCTATTTACGGCATAGAGTTTAATTGGATGCGGATTTGTATCTGCAAAACCTTCCACCAACAGTGAGTTGTTATAGTAGGAGGATTTTACCTCCATTTCTTTGCCCGATTTTAATTGGTAGACAGCTTTGACATATAATAGATCCTGATCCTTTGGTAAGGTATAGGTAATCCGTGCGGCCCCAGCCAAGTTTTCGACTTTCACGTTACTCACTTGACCTGGTGCTGCGCTGTTTACGACAGGGGCAACCTGAATTTCTTCTTTACAGTTTTGGAATAAGATGCAGAAGAAAAATATAGCCTGCATCAGTTTTCTGTTTATATTCATTTCGTTATGACTTTAAGGATAAAATTGAAAAGGGCTACCATCCAAGACTTTGTGTCAATGAAGGATTTACGGTTAATTCGCCTTGAGCAATTGGCCAGAAATAATCTCTAGGCGCTACAAATGTCTGCTGAAATAAGGTTCTTATCTGGTAGTAATCTGCACTGACCTCTTGGTTTACACTCCATCCGGTAATGTTTTGGTTGAAGTATTTAACGGCCAATTTCCAGCGTCTTAAGTCCCAATAACGTTTTCCTTCAAAGGCCAATTCGATCATGCGTTCGCGTTGGATAATTTCGCGAAGACCCTCTTTTGTTGTCGGCTTGTCAGGGTTTGAAGAAAATTGACTCCAAGAAGATAGTACTCCAGAGATTCCTGCACGTTCACGAATGCGGTCTAAATACGTGTATACTTCATTGGAAGGACCATTTGCCTCATTTAATGCTTCTGCGTACATCAGATAGATGTCGCTTAACCGCATGTTCGGCCAAGGGTAGGACTTATAACTGACTCCGTTGCTGCTAAATGCTTGCTCCCAATTGACTAACTTTTTAAGAAAATATCCAGTTTCATTGATCCATCCATGGTTATTCGCGCCGGCAGGCTGATTTAACTTTGCCTGCACATAGTAAGTATCCTCATCTGAGAGGCTTTTAGTATCAAACTTAAACCAGATACCACCGTCAAAACCCAAGTCAGCATAAAAGCGTGGCTCGCGGTCAAAGTTTAAACGTGCCGTGGTATATCCTTCTTTGATATAGTAGCGATCTGCAGAGGTGGCCACACGTAAGGTTGACTTATCGTTAAAGTCTAACGTTTTATCCTCGTTGATGGGTACACCATTTTTTGTATAAAACATTTCTGCAATTTTCAGTGGTGCGCTGAGATGCTGCCTTGCTGTACCGACCACTGCCTCTGGAGTTAACAGCGGCATCGCGTCTCGCTGTATATTCCATGCCTGATAATTAGGGTTTGCCCAAATGTGTTCAGCAGACCAGCGCTCATTGAAAGCTAAATTAATACCTAGCACCTTTGCTGTTGCATCGCTCATCTTAAACTGCCCATATTCAGCCTTATTGAAAGGGAAGAAGCGGATACCCGCTGCATCGGCAGATTCAATTGCTACTTTAGCGGCCTCCGCAGCTTTGGCCCATTTTGAGGCATCGTATGAAGGATTGAAAAGCTGTTCACCTTTGCTATTTCGCATGGACTGATAATCTGTATTTCCGTTGAATAATGGGCTTGCCGCAGTGAGCAATACTTCAGCTTTTACAGCCTGAATGATGGGTTTAGTCACCCGGCCCAATTCTGCTGCTTTGTTCGGAATAATTAAGGGGACAGCTTTTTGCGCTGCGGAATCTAACAAAGTAACGATATAATTGACAACCTCATCTACAGGACGTTGTTCTACGCGTACAGCCGACTGGTTTGCATCAAGTGATATATTGTTTTCAACCACAGGAATTGGACCATATTGACGGAATAACAAATAATGGTAGTACGCTTTTAGAAACAATACCTCTCCAATCCATCGCGAACGATCATCAACTGAGAGATCGGGTACTTTGGATAGATCAGAAACATTTTCCAAAAAGATATTGCAATCTCGGATAGCGGTCCATAAGCCACCTCTCCAGGAGTCTACAAGAGGTTGGTTGACATTTTGCCCGCCGCGCGCGATTCGCCAGTTGTTAGCCGGATAGATTTCACGTTGGGCGACAGGTAGCCAGACTTCGTCGCCAGCAAGAAATCCAATGTTGCTTTGAGCATCCGAATTATTTGGTAACCATGCATAACAAGTGAAGAGAAATTTCTCAGCTTCATTTCGCAAGGAAAAGGCGTTGTCAATTGTCGCCACATTATCCGGAACGACGTCGATATAATCTTTGCAGGCAGAAACACCAAAAGCACTAAACAAGAGGCATGCTAAATAGGTCGCTGTCTTTTTCATATTTTTATTTTTCATTATTTCTCGGTTGTAGTTAACATTAAAAGCCCAGTTGTAAACCAATGTTGTAAACGGACTGAATCGGATAGCCTATTCCTTTTCCTCCCATTTCGACATCCCACATCTTAAAGGAGCTTAAGGCAAATAAATTCATTCCATTGGCATAAACCCGTAGGTTTTTTGCCCTGATACGTTTCATCAAACTTTCTTTAAAAGTATAGCCGACTTCGACTGTTTTCAATCTCAAGAAAGCTCCACTGCGCATCCACCAGGTACTTCTTTGATTATTATTTGCAATAATGTTTTCACTTAGGCGAGGCCAGAAGGCATAAAGATTGCGATTTTCCTCACTCCAATAGCTATCAGCAATGACCTGTAAAAGGCCATTTTGTGAACCACCATTTAAATAGAAAGGAGAGATATTCTCAGAATTTATGAAAAAAGAAGAGCGTGCAGAACCTTGAAAGTAAAAGCTGAAGTCTAAGCCTTTTCCACCCACAGTACCACCAAATCCATAGATCATTTCAGGTGTCGTTGGGTAACCTATCGCGACACGGTCTAGGTCTGTAATCTGTCCATCGCCATTGACGTCACGGTATTTGATATCTCCTCCAAGATAATCCAAGCCTGGTTTTCCGAACTGTACCGGAGAATTCAGTACTTCTTGATCATCCACAAATAGACGCTCAGCGATGTAACCAAACTCTTGGGATGCTGAAGTTCCTACCGTATAGCGGCTAGCCTCTTTGTAAGCAGGTTCATCCACAATCAATTTTTTGCTCACGGCGTAAGTCATCGTTCCCCGTCCCTGAATGTACCAGCTGTCACCGAAATTTTTGTTATAATTGAGCGTAAGGTCTACTCCTTTACTTTCGGCTTTATTCGTATTGGCAACAATAGGAGCACGAAGTCCCATAGTACTCGGTATATAAGATCGTCCAGTGAGAATGTTGCTACGTACCTGTTTGTATACATCTACATTTAGCTCAAGGTCTTTGAACAGGCCTAACTCGAGTCCTAAGTTTGTCTGCCGTGATCGTTCCCAAGTGATATCCTGGTTGGCATAACGACGAATGGCAATAGTTGGTCTGTTGTAGCCCGAAAGTTCACCAAATCCGACAGGAAAAGCGTTCATATCTACATCCGATAAATAGAAAAAGCGATCTTCCGAACGGCCTATCTGGTCGTTGCCGGCAAAACCATGCGTTGCACGAATTTTCAGTTTTGAGATGACGTCTTTGACAGGTTCAAAAAATGCTTCGTTGGATATATTGTAACTAAGCCCAAAGGAAGGGAAAAAACCTAGGCGACGATTTTTGGCAAAGCGTTCCGAACCATTGTAACCAAAGTTGAATTCGGCAATATAACGATCATCGAAATTGTAAGAAAAGCGACCAGAAAGACCGATGTTACGTGAAGGCAGCGAGAGTTGCAAGTTTCCGGCATTCCCACTCAATGAATTCTGAACTAAACCGATAACTGTGGCTCCTACGTTGTGCTTTCCAAAAGCATGATTGTAGCTTGCAATTGCATGCGCATAAAACATCGAGTTGACTTCTTTTGCAGATTCCGAATAATCGAGGTATTCGGTACCGACCGTACCGATCGATCCCAGTGACCCATCGTTCATAACACGGAGACTTAAATCGCCATAGGCATCAGCAGACGCCGTGTAATAGAAAGGGTTATATTTGCGATTTACTTCAAAATAGGCATAACGTTTTAGATAAGTCATCGCTGTAAGACTCAAACCTGGAATCAACGCATTCAGATTTTGATTAATTTGAATCTGTGGCATTATCGTAGAGGTATTAAATTCTTGATAACCACGGACCATTTCCGCATACGGATTCACAAATAAACCACCATTTCTGTTGAGTGCATTACCAAATAAAGGATGATTCATATAAGGCATATACGAAGACGGGTAGATCGCGGGGAACATGACAGGATTCGACCATATTGCCCGTCTGAACGTAGCTGCTCCGCCGTTGATACGGCTCCCGTTTTCATCTGTGCTACCTATAGGTCCATTGTAATCGTCAAATTGCGCGTATACCCGTACAATACCAACCGTAGTAGGCGTAAAGTTGATATCAATATTCGAACGTACTGAATAATTTTTTAACTTGATATTGTTATTGAAATTGTTGATTCCATTCAT
The DNA here is from genome assembly GCF_002376635.1 of Sphingobacterium sp. UBA3549. Taxonomy (NCBI): domain Bacteria; kingdom Pseudomonadati; phylum Bacteroidota; class Sphingobacteriia; order Sphingobacteriales; family Sphingobacteriaceae; genus Sphingobacterium; species Sphingobacterium sp. UBA3549. Next base: position 96,587 of record NZ_DFOE01000018.1, read on the forward strand.
CTTTAAAATACCATTATCGATATTATAGGTTCCCGACAGATAGTACTTTGCTTTTGCTCCACCTCCACTGATATTTAAGTTGTTGCGCTGGTTTAATGTGTAGTCTTTTATGAGTTGGTCAATCCAATTGTTATTTGGATACAGTAGCGGATTGTCTCCGGCTCGTGTGTGATCAATTTTGTTCTGCCAATAGGGAAGTCCTTGTCCGCTGGCGGCATCTGCTGGTCTAGTTAAATAAGCCTCGTTGGCCATTTCCATATAGCGGATGTTGTCTGCAAATTTAAAATTGCGTGTATTCGTAGAAATATTACTTTCGGTGCGGAATTCGAATTTTGTAGCACCTTCTTTCCCCAGTTTCGTTGTGATCAGTACAACACCATTTGCCCCGCGGGCACCGTACATGGCTGCTGCATTGGCATCCCTGAGCACAGAAAAGCTCGCGATATCGTCTGGTTGCAAACGGGCCATGTCGGTAGGTGAGGACTCGATGTTATCGATAAGAATCAGCGGGTCCTGTTTTCCAGTTCCGAAACTTCCAAGTCCCCGAATAAAGAAATTGGCATTGTCAGATCCAGGCTCACCGCTCCGTTGAAAGGCAATCATACCAGCAACCCTTCCCGCAAGCATCGTTGTCAGGTTACTTGTTGGTCCTTTTAATTCCTTGGGATTAATTGTGGTTACCGAGCCGACGACAGACGCTCTTTTTTCACGTTGTCCAAAACCCGTAACAACAACATCATCAATAACATTTTCGTTTAGTTTGATTTGAGCATCTAAGGTGATGGTGTTGTTGGCATCTATTTTTTTTCCGATCAAGGAAATTTCCTGGCGGGCATAGCCGACACTACTAAATACTAATGTTGCCGTTTTACTGGTATTTAGTACATATCGACCATTTCCGTCCGTAGATACGCGAAGAGTGCCTCCCAAAACACTCACCGTGACGCCTGATAAAGCTGTACCGTCATTTTCTGAGGAGACCTTTCCTTGTACCCGAACTTGTTGAGCAATGGCTGCAAAACAAGTTGCCGTCATTAGAAACATAAAAATTCCTAGACGAGATTTAATCTTCTTCCATCTTTTCATTAATAAGAATTTTGGTTATAAATTGAGTTATGTTAATACAATTATCGTCACAACAAACTGTATAATTCGAGGGGATTTACAGCAAAAGAAGGGGGTGAAATCGTCTTTTTTAGCATGTTTTGTGCCGAATCTTAGCGCTATGAGGTTCAGCAAGTTTTCTAACGTATTCAGCATACAAGAATATGGGAGACTAAGGACCTTTACATTAATTTCATCGACCGCTGTTTCAAATGAGACGATTAGAGCCATTTTGTACAAAAATGAACCATTTCTGAACGATTCAGTACCCTAGTGGAAATCCACTATAGCTATTTTTGTACCGTACCTCAATAAATAATTTTATTATTAAACCAGCCCAATAAGTTATAAACTTTAGTAGTGGGCTGCGTAAATGGGGAATACAGTAACCAATAACCAATACACATCATAATATATTCTGATACGAAATGATAAACAGAAAAATAATCTCTCATGGTATAATAAGTATTTTATCACTTTTATTTTGTACATCCACGTTGTCTGGCTTTTCTCAAAAAAATAAAAGTGAGAGCGATTCAAACAGCTCAGCGTATATCCTATTGAAGCCAAAGTACGATGGCCAATCAGTCTTGCGCAATCCTTTAAATGGCTGGGTAATGTATGCGCCGCGGAATGCAGATGATACGTATTGGGATATCGAATATTTTGTACCAGCATTGGGTAAAAAAGTAAAGGTCATTGATTACGCCTCGGCATGTTATGTACGCACAAGTTGGTCATCGCTGAATCCCAGTGACGGTGTTTATGCCTGGGATAACCCGAGTTCTAAAATAGGAAAGCTTCTGAAAGGAGCGCAAAAGAGAGGGCTGCCCATCGCGCTTCGCATTGTGGTTGATGGCCGCGACCAAGGTCAAAATACACCCAAATTTGTTTTTGATCAAGGCGCTAAATATTATCTGGAAAATGAAAACCATCCAGATAGGCAAACTCCCTATCCGCAGGATGCGGTATTCAGAAAGTACTATAGCAAATTTATAACCGCGTTAGCTCAAGAATTTAATGACCCTGAAAAAACTTCATTTATTGACGCTTATGGCTTGGGAAAATGGGGCGAGGCACATTATGTAGTTTATGAAGATCCGAAAACAGCAACTCCCGAAAGTACTGAAAAAATAAAGGAAGAGACCTTGGATTGGGTAACCAACTTATATGCTAAAGCCTTCACCGAAGTACCTTTAGTTATTAACTATCACCGTTTGGTTGGGCATCCCGAAAGTTGGGGAGCTGTAAATCCAAACAGCGAACGCTTATTGGATAAAGCTATTGATAAAGGTTATAGTTTGCGCCAAGATGCTTTTGGTATGACAGGCTATTATCAGGACTGGGAAAAGAATTTTGCTAAGAAATGGAATTTCAAACGCCCCATCATTATGGAGGGCGGCTGGATTATTGCTCCTGGCAAGCATCGTTATTGGACAGATCCCAGTGGAAAATATAGAGAAGGACACGACGAGGATGTAAGGAAGGGCGAGTTTGATTTGTCGGCTGAAGCTCATGTGAACATGATGGATTTCAGAGCGGGCGGGGAAACTGAGTCTTGGTTTAAGTCCTTTGATCTGGTTCAACGGTTTACTTCAGAGGGGGGATATCGTGTCTATCCGGACCAGATCAAATTACCTCAAGATATCCGTTCCGGTGCTGCAGCATTAATTTCTCACCGTTGGCAGAATATGGGCTGGGGTTATCTACCAAATAATATTCCACAGTGGAACTACAAATATAAAGTAGCTTTTGCGTTGTTAGATGCTAGCGGGAATGTGAAGAAGATTTTTATTGATCATCAGAGCGAACCGTCTGTATGGTTGAAAGGTGCTGGTGTGAATTACAACCTAAAAGCAAAAATAGATCTACCTGCGGGAATTTACACCTGGGCTGTCGCCATTGTGGATACGACAAAAAATAGTAAACCAGCAATTCAACTCGCACTCAATGAAGAATTAACTCCGCAGGGCTGGACCAAACTGTCGGTTATACGGGTAAAATAGAAAATGAAGATTCTATAAAAAATAACATCTATTATGGTAAAGCTGATCAATCTATCTTTGGTATTATCTCTATTTTTTAATCTGTTCGCATTTCATCTTGTTGCTCAGCAAAATATGATTAATGTGTATGGTAGGCGTGCACAGTTATTAAATGGTAAGTGGGATGCCATTGTCGACTTGTATGACCAGGGTAGAAAAAACAAAATCTATCTCAATAAAAAGCCCGAAAATAAGACTGATTTCTACGAATATGCCTTCGAAAATGGTATTCGTTTAAACGTGCCTTCGGATTGGAACAGCCAGATGCCCGAACTTAAATACTATGAGGGTACCATTTGGTATGGCCGCAAGTTCGATGCAGCGAAAGCAAGCGGAAATAGGCTGTTTTTATATTTTGCTGCTGTAAGTTACCGTTGTCGCATTTATCTCAATGGCAAAGAGATCGGACAACATGAAGGAGGCTTCACTCCGTTTCAGGTTGAAATAACAGATGCTGTGAAAGAAAATGATAATTTTTTGGTCGTTGAGGTCAATAATACGCGTCGGATAGATGCCATTCCAGCAATGGCGTTTGATTGGTGGAACTACGGCGGCATTACCCGTGATGTTTTTCTAGTTAGTACACCGAAAGTTTTTATTGACGATTATTTTATCCAATTGGACAAAACCAAAGGCAATAAAATCAATGCTCAGGTAAAACTTTCAGAAAAGTTGGCCAATTCTTCCGTAACCATCGAAATACCAGAATTAGGATTGAAACAAACACTTGAGACGAATGCTTTGGGAGAAGTAAAAACGTCTTTTACATCAACAGAAATCAAGCGTTGGTCGCCAACTGCACCAAAATTATATCATGTCAAGATATCTACCCAAACTGACGAAATAGAAGAGGAGATCGGCTTTCGCAATATTTGGGTGAAGGGGGAAGATATCTTGCTGAATGGCCAGCCTATTTTTCTGAAGTCGATTTCATTTCATGAGGAAATACCTCAACGTGAGGGCCGTGCTTTTTCGCAGTCAGATGCGTTGATGTTACTTTCTGAAGCTAAGGCTTTGGGCTGTAACATGATTCGCTTGGCACATTATCCACAGAATGAATATATCGTGCGAATGGCAGAAAAAATGGGTTTCATGTTATGGGAGGAAATTCCCATCTGGCAGGGGATCGATTTTGAAAATGAATCGACCAAGAAAAAAGCGGTTAAAATGATGCGTGAAATGATCGAGCGTGATAAAAACCGTTGTGCACTTACCTTTTGGGGGGTAGCTAACGAAACCCAACCTTCCGAACAAAGAAATGCTTTCATCAGGCACTTGATTGCAACATGCCGAGCTATGGACACAACGCGACTTATTACGGCTGCTTTTGACCTGGTTCGTTTTAATAAAGAAAAAGAAATCTTTGTCATGGACGACCCTTTCATTAAAGAGCTGGATGTGGTAGCGGTTAATAAATATTTAGGCTGGTACCACAATTGGCCGGTTTCCCCTGATAAAGCTGTATGGGATGTGGCAAAAGGGCAGCCTTTGATTATCTCTGAATTCGGCGGAGAGGCCCTCTATGGAAAAACGGGCGAAAAGGATGTTGCTAGTTCATGGAGTGAAGATTACCAAGCAACTTTATACAAAGACAACTTGCAAATGTTTAAGCATATCCCAAACCTACGCGGAATTTCACCTTGGGTGTTATTTGATTTCCGTTCGCCTTTCCGTTTTCATCCGACTAACCAAGGGGGATGGAATCGAAAAGGGTTAGTATCGGACCAAGGTTATCGAAAGAAAGCATGGTATCTTATAAAGGAATATTATGAGAATAATTTATAGAAATGAATGAAAGTAGAGAAAAGAGTAACACACAAAATGAACACATACAAAACAGGTATATTCAAATACGTTAAACTAATATGTTTACTGTGGCTTTTAGTGCATACAGCGTTATTGAAAGCGCAAGATGTCGTGGATTTATCCGGTACTTGGGGGTTCCAAACTGATGTGATGGATTTTCGTAGGGGCTCGCTGTCGCCTCGGTATAATCACGTATTACAAGGGACGATTAAACTACCGGGTATTACAGATGATTATCATATAGGGTATCAAACTCCCTATAAATATATTGACCGTCTGACCCGAAAATATGAATACATGGGTCCGGCATGGTACCAACGTGATATCGAAATCCCTGCTGACTGGAAAGGGAAAAAAATATTTCTCTATTTTGAACGTACCCATTGGTTGAGTTCGATTTTTGTAGACACCAAAGAAGTTAGCAGCATCGATTATGTCAGCGTGCCGCACAACCACGATTTGAGTGCATTTTTAAAACCGGGAAAGAAGCATCGCATTACCATTTGTATTGATAATCGATTTCAGTACAATACGCACAAATGGAATCATGCGCATACAGAATTTACGCAAATTAACTGGAATGGCATCTTGGGTGATATGAAGCTGATGGCCGTAGATCCGGTTTACGTCGACGATTTTCAGGTATATCCCAACATAGCCGATCAGTCTATAAAAGTAAAGTTAAAGGTAAATAATACGACTAAAAAGCAGATAAATGGTCAGGTATCCTTTGCTATCGCCGGAACAAACTACAGTCTCAAGCATCAGCTTGCCATCGTAAGTACTGATTCGGTAAATTTTGTAGAGGCCAATATTCCCTTAGGAAAACGCATTAAACTGTGGGATGAGTTTAACCCAAATCTCTATCGGATTAGCTGTCAGTTGAATACTTCGGATGGTAACAATAGCTATAAGCATGAGAAATCGACCACCTTTGGTATGCGCGAAGTAAAGCAGGGAAAAAATCATATACTGCTCAATAATCATCCGATACATTTACGAGGTAATGTAGAAAATGCGGTTTTTCCAAAAACAGGACATGCTCCGCTTGATGATGGCTCTTGGGAAAGAATTATGATGCTGATGAAGAACTACGGCATGAACCATTTACGTTTCCATTCTTGGTGCCCTCCGGCTGCTGCCTTTCGCATGGCAGACAAACACGGAATATATTTTGAGGTGGAAATGCCTATGTGGGGCAAAGATGCCGAACCGGACGAAGCAAGATATAACTTTTTCCGCCGGGAAATTAAAGCTATTTTAAAAGAATATGGCAATCACCCTTCTTTTGTTCTTTACTGCAATGGCAATGAAATTACAGGCAATTTCGACTTTATTGAAGAATTGACTGCGGAAGGTAGAAAAGCTGATCCGCGCCATCTGTATAGTGGTTCTACGGCGCGAACACGGGTTAAGTCAGATCAATATTACGTATCGCAACAAACCAATAAAGGTGCGGTGAAGGTTTATGAGGGGCTACCCGGCACCGACTGGGATAAGAACATGGAATCTGATGTAGATGTGCCTGTTATCTCGCACGAGTCGGGACAACGTTGTATCTACCCAAATTTTGATGAGATAAAGAAATATGCAAACAGTCCCGTGGAGGCCCGAAATTTTGAGGTTTTTCGAGACCTATTGCAAAAGAATGGCATGTTGGATCAGGCAAAAGATTTCTTTAGGGCATCTGGTGCGCTGACGGTACTGGAATACAAAGCCGTCATCGAAGCCTTATTGCGCTCGGGTAAATCCGCTGGTTTCCAGCTCTTGTCGATGAACGATTTTCCGGGGCAAGGCTACGCCCCAGTCGGTATTTTTGATCCTTTCTGGGACTCAAAGGGACTGGTTACTGCCGATAAATTCCGTGAGTTTTGCGCGCCCACTGTCGCATTACTGCGGTACGAAAAAAGCAGTTTCTTCAATACGGAAACATTTAAAGGTAAAGCGGAAGTGTATAACTTTAGCAATTCCGTACTCGAAAATGCCACAATTAAATGGTGGTTGACGGATACCGCAGGCAGTGTATTGCAAAAGGGTACACTTAAAAAGCAAACCATTGCCAACGAAAATGTATCGCCGGTGGGTGAATTTGAGATTCCCCTAAAAAATGTCCGCAGCCAAAAGGTTACGGTTCATCTTGCAGTTAATGATTCTATTAAAAATAGCTGGGACATTTGGGTATATCCCAAACATCAAAATCTGATGCAGTCTACAGATAAGGTTTTGTACACCGATGTCTATGATGATGTTGCAAAAAGCCAGCTGTCTCAGGGAAAAACGGTGGTTCTCTATGCTTCGCCAGACAAAATAAAAGGTCGAAAATCACTATTTCATAATCATTTTTGGAACCCTATTATGTTTGCTTGGGCACCAATGACGATCGGCAATCTGGTCCATCATCAACAGGCCATGTTTAAAGATTTCCTTACTTCATACCATACTGATTGGCAATGGTGGGATATCCTCAATCATGCAAAAGTAATCGAAATGCAAGATGCCCCACAACAACTTCGTCCGTTTATACAAGTCATTGACAGCTATGATAACAACCAAAAATTAGGTATAGGTTTCGAAGCTCAACTGAACGGTGGAAAACTTCTGGTAATGGCATTAGATACAAAGACCGATATGGATAATCGCCCGGCCACCCAACAATTGTTGTACAGTATGGATAACTATGTTAAAAGTGCGAAATTCTCGCCACAAGTTGCCGTGGATGAGACTTTTATTCAATCATTTTTAATAAAATAAAGAAGAGTTAAACGATGATAAGAGCATTTATCTGGACGCTAACAGCGTTTTTATTAGGGCAATCCTTAAAGGCACAAGAAGTGATGGTAGAATGGAAAGCCGGAGTATCACAGATCTATAAAAAAACCGTCGAGGCTAAAAGTCCGTTATCTTTTAACGATTTGAACGTCGAATTTGGCTATGTGCTTTATCAGACCGAGATTACTACGGAAGCCGAAAGTGAAGAACTAGCATTAGAGAATGTACGCGATTATGCGGTGGTCTATGTGGATGGCATTTTACAGGGAACTCTGACGGATCAAGATAAAAAACTGGTGATTAAAACAGGTTTGGGCACACATATACTTCAATTTTATGTCGAGAATATCGGGCGAATCACCTATGGGCCAGAAATTACAGACAATTCAAAGGGGTTGTTTAGTGCGGTTACTTTAGCTGGAAACGAACTGCACAACTGGAAAATGATCCCCTTGGATGCACGAAATTATCCACTTGAGAATCTGATTTTTGAACAAAGTGCACCCCCTAGTGGCCCCGGTTTTTACCAGGGTCAGTTCGAAATTAATCCGTCACAAAACAAGTATCTTAATATGACAGGGTGGGGGATGGGAGAAGTTTGGATAAATCAAAAATATTTAGGGTCTTATTGGGAAGAAGAAAAACAACAATCATTGTTAATCCCGTCAGAATATTTATTACCCGACCACAATGAACTGGTGATATTCGAGCTAAAAAACAAGCAACAAACGAAGATAAATTTGTCGCCTACCCCTGTTTTTAAGTAAATTGGCGTTTTTGATTGGTTTGGATTTCACTTGCTGAAAAAGAACTTATGCCATAATTTGGACGTGACTCTTTGTATAATAAAATGAGAATCGTAGTTTAACGGAATACTGTTTGTAAATAATATCGCTGAGCATTTTGATTGCAACTAGTATCGGTAAATCTCTGATTGAACTTTAAGCAGCTTTAGAAGCATCTGTAAATGAATAAATACAGTCTAATAATTTGTTTTTTTATTTTCTGGGGGCAATGTGTTCTCGGTATTGATCTTTCAAGATACCGGTTTCACCTCATGCCCGAAACTTCGTATTATGGCGGTATACAAAGCATTGCTAAAGACAGTTTAGGGCGTATGTGGTATACCGGACCCGATGCACTTTTCATGTATGATGGCAATAGCTTTTATCAGTTAAACGATATCGTTTCGGCGATGAAGCCAAAGCAGAAATGGGGCTATGGTTCTTTAATTCGCGATAGAAAAGGAAATTTATTTTTAGCGTCGGGACAGGGTTTGTTAAAATTTAATTACGAACGGTTTTCTTTTCATATCGTTGTCCCCGGAGTAATTCGTTCAGTTTGTGTACATCATGATGGTCAAGTTTACATGCTCTCTGAAAATAGTTTACTCCGCTATAACCCACAAAATGAACACATAGAAAGTTTTTTGTTGCCCAAAAACAAGTCTTTTCAAAATGTATTGAGTGTCAAAGACCAAGTATTTTTAACCCAAGATGCAATCTTACACACGGTAGAAATGTCTAAAAAGCGCCTTGTTCAGTTTGCGGATTTTAGCAGTACAGCAAATCAGGTGAACGATGTGGTTGCATACCGTGGGCTGTATTACTTTTTAACAACGCGGGGAGGAATACATGTCACAGATTTGACAGGTAATTTAAAACAGAAAATTCCGGTAGCGGTTGCTGGAAATTCATTCGTTTTAACGAAAAAACTGTACTTGGACCAAACTGGTGTGATCTGGGTGGCTACCCAGGGAGGATTATTCCTTTATGATCCCGCCAATGAAGGTAGCAGCACCTTGCGGATGAACCTGAACGATATTTATTCATTGCCGAATAACTCCATTTGGACAATTTATCCCGATCCGGATCAGGGTGTTTGGATAGGTACCTACGGCGGTAAAATCGCCTATTGCTCGCTTTACGATTCGAGAGTACGTTACTTTAAACCGAGCCCTGGCGGTCTGAATCATCCCATTGTCAGTAGTTTTCAGGAAGATCATCTGGGAAATATATGGATCGGTACAGAGGGGGGGGGGCTAAATTACTGGGATAGGAAAAAAGATCAGTTTATCCATCCCGAAAAGTCGCAGGATAGGGGGCCAAGTCCCAATATGATTAAGCGGCTTAAGTTTGACGAAGCAAGCAAGAGCCTGTTGATTTCTGCCTATAATGGTGGAATTGGTAGTTATGATGTAAACAATCAGCGTTTCAGTAGTTTCGATTTCCGCTCTCCGGAAAGCCAGCAACTGCTGACGGTGTATGATTTTGCAAACGATCAGGAGGGTAACTGGTGGATGACAGATCCCGACAAATCATTTTTATATCGCAAGAACCGACAAGGTCCGATAGAAATGGTTAGAATCAAGGATTCCAAAGGCAATAAGTTGAATCTAGAAGTAGAAGCATTATATGTGAATAAGCAAAACCAGCTCTGTTTAATTAGCCATCAGGGATTTTTTGTCGTAAATACTCATACGCTAACCGTTTTAAAGCACTATATGGTCAAGGATGCTTCCTATTCTGCAAATAATCTGTGCAGTTATGCCGTGGCTTCGAATGGCGATGTATGGCTAGGGACCTTAGGGAAAGGTGTAAACGTGCTTAAAAAAGACGGAACGTATATAAATTATAGTGCAAGCAATGGTTTTCCGGCCAAAATGGTATTCGGTATTTTAGAAGATGCCGTTACGAAAAATGTGTGGTTAAGTACCAGTGATGGTCTTTTTTTCTTCGATTTGAAATCCAGAGCATTTGAAAAAGCGAGATTCTACCAGGAAGATAATATTGGTTCATTTTACATACATGCTGCATACAAAACTTCCAAAGGCGAAATGCTGTTTGGCGGCACCAATGGTTTTTTACTTTTTGATCCTACGTACCTCAATAAAAATCCGCAAAAACCAAAAGTTTTTTTTACAGGATTTCTGGTGAACAATACCTTGGTTAAACCCGATGACGGCTCGTCGATTTTATCCAAAGACATTGGAAGCCTGTCCAACCAAAAGGGAGATAAGATAAGGCTTTCTAGTAATCAGTCTAATGTCGAAATTAAGTTTTCGGCGAATAGTTATCTATTTGCCGAAAAGAATCAGTTTGCATATCGTATGCTGGGGCTTGGTGAAGATTGGCAAATCAGTCATGCCAACCAAAAATCTGTACAGTTTCTTAATCTTCCGGCTGGAGATTATACTTTCGAGATCAAGGCTTCCAATAATGATGGACAATGGGGCAATCAAATATCGCGCTTATACATCCACGTAGATCCACCATTTTTTTTGTCCTGGTGGGCTTATTGTTGCTATGTTGCCCTTATCTCTGCCCTGCTCTTTTTTATTATGCGATATTATAGCAATAAAAGAGTGTTTAAGGAGCGGTTGGCGCTGCAGCGTTTAAAGGAACGGAATATGCATGAGCTGAACCAGGCGCGCACTGATTTCTTTACCAATATCTCGCACGATTTAAAAACACCACTAACTTTGGTATTACAGCCGCTTAAGCAACTCAGAGAAACTATTGTACCTCATGATACTGCTTTGGTTTACATGGATTTAATAGAGAAGAATGTCTCTCGAATTCAACGTATGATTAGCCAATTGTTGCGCTTTAGGGAAATTGAAAGTCAAAAAATTACCCTAAATCCTCAAATTGGTGATTTTATTAATTTTGTACGCGATATATTTGGCCTATTTGAGCTCTATGCCAACAAAAAAAGTGTGGAAACGAATATTTCGGCTTTTAAGGATAACTTGTATGTCGCCTTTGATTATGATGTTATCGAAAAAATATTGACTAATCTATTCTCTAATGCCTTAAAATATACACCTGATAATGGGTATGTGGGGGTACGTATCTATCCTACCACGGCGGAGGAAAAAGAACGGTTTTCATCCTTGAATATGACGGAAGTCGAATATATCTCCATTGAAATTTTAAATACCGGTGACTGTTTTTCTGAAGAGCAGATTTCAACTCTATATACCTCTTTCAACAGGCTATCATCCCATCGGCCAACTTTCGAAGAAAGTTCAGGACTTGGGCTTGCCATTGTCAAGGAACTCGTAGATGTGCTGGAAGGCAAAATATGGATGGTCAATAAGACCGATAAAATTTCATTTACCATTTCCCTGCCTTTAAAAAATCAGGCCGGCTCGGGAGATATGCAATCTAATGTTTATGATTACACGGTTTCTGAAATCGATGAGATCATCACCCCGGATATTTTTGCGCCTGAAAGGGGATGCAAAAGCATAAAAAAGACAGATAATATCCTGCTCATTGAAGATGACCAACAACTTCGGGGTTATTTAGAGCAACGTCTGGCTGAAAAATATAATGTATATACTGCCAGTGACGGAGAAGAGGGCTTAATAAAAGCTGAAAAAATCTATCCACAACTCATTATTACGGATCTAATCATGCCGAATCGAAGTGGTTTGGATGTTTGTCGTAGCCTGAGGCAAAATTTTAAGACTAGCCATATTCCGATTATTATGATTTCTGGTACCGGAGATGACAATCAGAATAAAATAAAAGCGTTGGAATTTGGTGCCAATGTATTTATTGATAAACCTTTTCATATCGACTATCTGTTGCAACAAACAGAAACCATTTTAAGAAACCAGCAGGAATTAAAAGAAAAATACAGTAAACATATTCAAGTGGATCCGTCCAATGTTACCGTCACATCCATGGATGAGGAGCTATTAGTTAAGGCCATTCGGATCATTGAAGAAAACATCGATAATGCCAGTTATTCCGTAGAAGACTTTGTGGCTGACATGAATGTGGGCAGAACCATCCTCTATCAGAAAATAAATGATATTGTGGGCATGTCGATCAAAGAGTTTATTTTGAATATGCGTCTGAAAAGAAGTGCTTATCTGTTGGAGAAATCGGATTTGACCATTGCGGAAGTTGCTTATCAGACCGGGTTTAACAATGCCAAGTACTTTAGTGTCTGTTTTAAAAAGCAGTTTGAACTAAGTCCTTCAGATTTTAAAAAGAAAGTTTCCAGCGGGAAGAAATGAAAAACAGCCAATCCTAACGATGATGAAAATGATAATTTTTAAAAGAGTGCTTCTCTTTAGCTATTTTATTTGCTTATGTAATATTATGCATTTGACAGCAGCAGTCAACCAAGCGGTAGATGAAATGTATATTAGTCCCAATAATTATAAAACTGGTACGCAGTCTGAACGAATACAGAAGGCTATAAATGCGGCAAAAAACAGTACTGGAAAAGTAGTCATACCGAAATATGACGCCATAGCTAAAAAAAGTGTTTGGCTCATTGATCAGGCCATTTTACTTCCTGGTGATTTTGAACTCGAATTGAATAACTGCACCATTAAGCTTTCCGATAAATGTCGGGATAATTTTATTCGTTCAGCGAATTCTGGATTGGGAATCAATACTATATCTCCATTAAAAAACATCAAGATCATTGGGAAAGGTAATGTCCTTCTAGAAGGAGCTGATCATCCAAGAGCTACCGGCGATCATAATAAAACGCTATCGCTAAATCCCAGCAGATTTGACCAATCTTATGGCACTGATGCTGGCAAACCCGGAATGAATCAAAAGGGTGGTTGGCGAAATCACGCCATTATATTGGCTTATACCGATGTTTTTGAGGTTAGTGGCATTACATTGAAAGATTATCATGGGCATGGATTGGTGCTAGAGCGCTGTACAAATGGTAAGGTAAGCGATATTACTTTTAACGTAAGGCAAGCCGTGAATGTGGATGGAACTGACCATCAGATCTTAAACCAAGATGGGATGGGCATACGTTTTGGCTGTAAGAATATTCTTATTTCAAATTGTAGAGGAAAAAGTGGCGACGATTTTATTAACATCGGTTTGACAGATACTGGAGTGGGAGCTGGTGAAGAAAATGTTAATGTGGTCAGTGGCTCGATATACAGGGGTGAAATCGACAATATTTCGACTATTTATCTCCAAAATTGGCAGGACTTTTATTCGATCTCACACCGATCTATTCGGATTATGCCTGTAGGTAAACTCCGGATAAGCAATATTTTCATTGACAATATGGTCATCAGTCCCTTGGCGAAACAAGGTCTAGTGGTTGAGTATGCCGAGCATGTGAAAGGTTTGTTTGTGCGGAATTTCATCAGTCATCAACCTATAAAAGCCAGCGGTATTTCCCAGGCCAGTTTCAGAGACATCCTGTACAAAGGGCAAGGTGAGGCTATTGATGTGCAACAAAGCGATTCTGTACTTCTAGATCACGTAATGGAAATAAAAAATTAGTGATACAATCGCTCGCGATCTTATTTTTGAAGGCAAAAACACCTGTTTTTGCCTTTTGTACAAAATCAAACCATTTTCGTACAAAAACGAACCCTAGGAATTGGTGATGATTATAGTTTTGTCTTAACCAATTTTAAAAAGGAAAATATGTGTATGAAAATTATTCCCGACCACGTGATCAGGCTCACGCAGGGTAATCCCAACTTTACAAAAACCAATGACATTACTTTTCGGAATATTGTATTTCGTCAATAGGTCGGAAAACGAGATGTTGCCTTCCGCATTGCGTATGTGTTTGCAGCCTCACCTATTATTTATCACAAGAAGTTAAATTAGTCCAAGCCTATTGAAGCATAATTATTTCAAATATATGTTCTCTACGAGAAAGGGAAAGTAAAGAACACAGGTAATTTTAAACTAACCATTATAAATCAATGATACAAAAGATACATATCTGGCTCAGGAGCTGGATAATGAGTGCTACCCTATTGGCGGTGGCATCCAATTACGCTTATTCGCAAGCAGCAGATCAAATGCAAGTCAAGGGTCAGGTGACTAATGATGCGGGAGAAGCACTTAAAGGTGTTTCGGTCATGATTAAGGGAGCGAGAAATGGTGTACAGACCGATTCAAATGGAAATTTTACTATCCAGGCGGCTCCCACTGCTACGCTACTATTTACCTATATTGGTTTCAATAGCCAGGAAGTAAAAGTCAATCCATCAGGAGTCATCCATGTGAAAATGTCTGGAACGAATGTTTTGGATCAGGTCGTTGTGGTCGGTTATGGTACAGCCAAGAAAAAAGATCTAACAGGAGGCTTGGCTGTCGTCGGAAAAGAGCAGCTAGGTATGGTATCGACCTCCAATCTGATGGATCGCTTGGTGGGACAGGTGGCCGGTTTCTCCATTACCACCGGTGAAGCTGCGCCAGGGGCATCGCAAAGCTTGTTGATAAGGGGCGAAAATTCAATTTCGGCCAATAATAGTCCACTCATTATCTTGGATGGTATTCCATACAGCGGATCCTTGGCAGATATTGATCCCAATAACGTTGAAAACCTTTCTATCCTAAAAGATGCTTCCGCATCGGCTATTTACGGTTCTCGAGCGGCGAATGGTGTTATTTTGATACAAACCAAAAGAGGAGCGCTAGGTAGAGCGCAAGTAAACTATAAAGGTTTGATTGGCATGGCTGAGCCAATGCAGCGTATCAATGTCATGGGCCCCAATGAATATATCCGCTTCCAACAAGACATTGCCCGTATCAAGCAGGGGTATACTGGTGCGTTGTTAGATCCTATAGCAGGCGATATTATTAGTGTAACTGAGCGTGGTAATTATGCGAAAGGCATTACCAATAATTGGCAAGACTACGTCTTTCGGAAAGCTTTGACCATGGATCATCAATTGAGCATTTCCGGGGGTACTGAAAACACAAAATATATGGCTGCCCTTGCAGCTTTAGATCAAGAAGGTGTAGTGTATAATTCCAAGTTGTCACGTTTAAATATAACCACAAATGTGGATCAGACTTTTAATAAATGGCTAACGACTGGTATTGGGTTGCAATACACCCGAAAAAGTGACGGTGGTATTACACCAAATTTGGAGCATGCCATTAAGCAAAGTCCTTATGGTAGTTATAAGGACGAATCTGGTAAGTATGTTCCTGAACCTATGGAGTACTCATTGATCGTCAATCCGATGCGTAACGTCAATGCGATCCAGGATAGATATAATAACAATTTCTTTCTTTCGGGATATGCCAATATTTTGTTGCCTATAGAAGGTCTTTCCTTACGATCAAATTTTGGCTATAATTACCGCAATGGATTTACAGGAACCTATTATGGGCGTAATACCTTTGAAGGCAGGGATCAGGGTACACAGGCCGGAGGCAGTGCTTCCATCAACAATTCTAATTATAACGATTATACCTGGGAGAACTTGCTTAAATACGAGCGGCAGATCGGCGATCATCGTTTTGATGTGACTGGTTTATTCAGTATGCAAAAAACAAAAAGCTGGTCGACGGGACAAAGCGGGGCTGGTTTTGTAACTGATGATACAGAATACTTTATGATAGGTTCGGCCAGCCGTCTTGTTTCCAACAGTGCTTCGTTGTCGGAGTCGGCCATGCTATCGTATATGGGTAGAATAAATTACGCCTACAAAGGGAAGTATTTATTGACCTTGACCGGACGTACAGATGGGGCTTCAGTATTTGGTATCAACAATAAATATGCATTTTTTCCTGTGGCAGCAGCGGCATGGCAAATTGGGGAAGAACGCTTTCTGAAAGATAATGTCAAATGGCTTGACATGCTGAAAATCCGCCTTTCTTATGGAGCCAACGGTAACCAGGCAATTACACCCTATCGCACTTTAGACCGCTTATATTCCAATGTAAAATATATCTGGGGCGATGATGGCGCTGCGGTGACTACAGCATATTTGGCCGGAGATGGTGTCGGTAACCCTAATTTGAAATGGGAAACGACCTATTCGACAAATCTTGGGCTGGACTTTCAACTATTTAACAACAGGTTTGGCGGAACTATTGATGCCTATCTTTCTAAAACGAAAGATCTGTTGATGACCCGTACCGTACCTATTATGAATGGGTACAATCGAATTTGGGACAATATTGGTGCAACTCAAAATAAAGGGATTGAGGTCACTTTAAATTCGGCGAATGTTAAAGGCGAAAATTTCCAATGGAATACGACTGCTGTATTTTCTCTAAATCGTGACAAAATCGTCGAGTTAAGGGGGGATGGCATAGATGATATTGCTAATAATTGGTTTATTGGTCAACCCTTGCGAGTTTTCTACGATTATAAAATGATCGGTGTATGGCAAAATGGAGAAACCATTACTGTTGACGGGGCAGCTCCTGGGGCCGCCAAGCTGTATGATCGCGATGGTAACGGCAAGATAGAGACCAGTGACAGAGTGGTTATCGGATCTAAAAATCCACGTTACACAGCTTCTTTGGCCAACCGATTCTCTTACAAAAATTTTTATGCATCTGCTTTAATCACTGGTGTTTTTGGTGTTTGGCGCGACGATCACATGGCTAATTTGGGGGCCTGGACTTTCGGAATTACTAACTATGTACACGATGCAAATTATTGGACACCGGAGAATTCTAATGCGACGATTGTTTCACCGGGCTATCTCAATCCATTGGGGCACGGGTACTATAAAAAGGTGAGCTATGTGCAGGTGAAAAATATCACCTTCGGCTATAAATTACCACAAAAAATTGCTAAAAAGGTAGGTGTAAATGGTATTGATATAAATGCCAGCATCAACAATCTGAATACGATTTCTAATATCAGAGAGGTGCTCAATTATGACAATAGCTGGATGGCCTCTTATCCAACGGCACGTTCTTATATGTTTGGCTTAAATATAAATTTCTAATCGAATAGGACATGAAAATAAAAAATATTATCACAACAAGTTTAGGGCTTATCGTATTGTTCACCTTGGGAGGTTGTAAGAAGTTTCTGGAGGAAGAGCTCAAAACTGAACTGGCACCATCCAATACGTATACCAGTACCTACGGTTTCGAAGTGGGAAGTGCTGGTTTATATGCACTCACGCGTTCTGAATACAATACCTATGGTGAAGGTGGGGCGTTTATTCACAATGGCGCTTGTCCATACGAAGCCTTACAAGTATCGACAGATATCGCCGACGCAATTAATAGTGATGGTTCTTTGATGGCTTTTGCTAACCTCACGCTTACCGCGTCAGAGCGGTTTGTGGGCACTTACTGGAATTGGGCATATAATCTTATTTCTTCTGCAAACTTGATGCTGGTTTATTCCGAAAAAAATACCAATTGGGATACGCCGGAAGATAAAGCACGTTTCCAGGCTGAAGCTCGCTTCTTTCGTGCTTATGCTTATCGTACCTTGGTTTACCTTTATGGTGATGTACCCTATGTAGAAACCATTCTGTATGACTTTCAGCTTAATTTTACCCGTACACCCAAAGCCGAAGTGATCGGGCACATGGTAGACGACCTAAAGTTTGCGGTGGATAATCTGCCCACGAATCCGGACGGTGTTAAAGAAGGTAAGCTGACCAAATGGGCCGCAAGCCATTTGCTAAGCGAAATATATCTGTTACAGGGCAATCATGCCGAAGCGGAAAAGGCAGCGTTGGCCGTTATCAATAGTGGTTATTATAACCTTATGAAAAGTAGATATGGGGTGAATAGCGGTAAACCGGGTGATGTATTCAGCGATTTATTTTTGGAAAATAATCAAAATAGAAAGAGTGGTAATAAAGAAAGTATCTGGGTATTGCAATTTCAGTTTAATACAATCGGTGGTGGAACCAACTCAGATGACTGGACCCGTAGGGCTTGGATACCGAATTACTCGACCATTACTGGATTTGTTTTGGCGGATACCTTGGGCGGTCGTGGTATCGCACAATTGGTTCCGATGAAGTGGTGGGTTGGCACCACTGGAACAAATGCAACAGGGAATGTCGCGGGTATTTTTGAAGCAAATGATATCCGTAATTCGGGCCATAATATTAAACGCAACTGGTATTATAACAACGTAAACGAGACCTCCCTTTATGGAAAAAAGGCTAATATTACTGAGCAAACTTGGTTTACGACAAAAAGCTTATTTCCAGCGATTACAAAATTCTTTTATGGACGGCCAGAAAATCTAAGCCTATCCGGTAGTTACAAAGACCGTATGAAATTTCGTTTGGCTGAAACCTATCTATTACTTGCCGAATCCTATTTGGGGCAAAATATGCCTGATAAAGCTGCGCAAGCTGTCAATGAGGTGCGAAAAAGAGCCGGGGCCTCCGAAATCACCGGTGCTCAAATCAATATGGATTTCTTGCTCGATGAGCGTATTCGCGAATTAGTTGGGGAAGAAAGCAGGCGATTTACTTTGGTGCGTACCAATAGCTTGGTGGAGCGTGTTAAAAAATATAACAATGCGATAAAGGATAAAATAACGGACAACAATATCCTGTGGCCTATTCCGCAGGTCATTAGGGATGCTAATACAGGTGCGCCATTCCCTCAGAACCCTGGTTACAATTAATGGTAGCGGGAGCAGCTGTGCCAGTGAGGCTCATAATACTATCCAAATGTTAGTAAAAAATTAAACCAATGAAAATCATCAATTATTTATATAAAACGTTATTTTTCTTCTGCATGTTAATTTGCCATATATCGTGCAAACAGGAAATACAGGATATACCCAAAGTCAATGAGACAATGGAACTTCAACCTTCTGCTGAGATTATTACGCTTGACGAGGTCAATATGAACAAAGATATTGTCACATTCAATTGGAAACCCGCCAGAGTACAGTCAGATGATCATTTGGTCAGCTACAGCACTATGTTGGATGTGGTGGGGAACAATTTCGGTACGGGTACGGCCATATTTAACTATGAAGACGACAATGTATTTAGCAGAAGCTTTACTTCCGAACAATTACAAAATTGGGCCAATGAAAAGTGGGGTATACCAGCAAACAAGAGCTTTACGCTGGAATTTAGGGTAGTTGCTCAATGGGAGGGCGGCGGTACTTTTGAAGCACCTGAGGTGAGGACGGCAAGAATTACAGTAAATCCAATCAAGACGGTTGTTTTTGATGCCGATAAAGTGTTCTTGAGCGGCAGCGCCGTTGGCGGAACTAAGGTGGAGCTGCCAAAAACATTGGAAAACCTAGATCAATATGCTTATGTATTGAATTTGCAGCCGGGCGAACTTGAAATTCCTGTCGAATTTAACGGAGAGACCAATTATGTGGTTACTGCCGATGGGAGCGCAGCAATAAACGATGGTAATGCGGTCGGGATAAAGATGAGAGAAACAGTATTCTCCTGGAAAATAGAAACTGCTGGTGAGTACCGTGTCGTGGTCAATATGCAGAAAGCTACCGCTACGATCTATTCGCCGGCGAAAGCACTTTCCGCAAAAACCGTGATATGGACAGGAGATCAACCTTATACGACCACCGTGACGGATTTATGGATGCATGGGAGTATTAATGGTTGGGGAACGCCTGTTAAAATGAATTGTCAGGTAAGTCTGGCCGATCCGCAAATTTTGGTCTATACTGGTGGTAAAGTTGGTACTACTAAGTTTATTGTGACCGGAGATAACAGTAACAACAAAAATCTGGCTTACGCATTTAGTGCTCCGCCTACGCCCGACGGCGTCGCGCAAACTTTGTCTCTCACTTTGGGAAAAGTAACCGAAATGGGCGGGGGGACGATAAAGGGTAATCGCGATTCATATTTCACCATTCCCGCCACCACAAATGTGTTGATCCTTGATTTAAGAAATATGACTATTCTGGCGTTAAAACGATAAGAGATCGGGTAAAAAATACAAGTTAACCTCAACATTTCTAAAAGTGAAAAATATAACCTATAAAAAAGCCTATCTCAAAGCATGTCTTGTCATGCTTTGCTTTCTAGCATTTTCATGCAAGAAAAATGATGCTGATATCGAAAAAGATATATCAGGAACCTTGGTAAAACCCAGTTACAACAGGAGCTCTATGTTTCGTAATCCCTTAAATGGTTGGGTAATGTACGCTTCGGCTTCGGGAAACCCTTCTTATTGGGATACCCAATTTTATGTACCTGATTTGGGTAAAACGGTCAAAGCGATTGATTATGCATCTGCCTGTTATATCCGTACCAGCTGGCGAACCTTTAATCCTGCAGATGGCGTGTATGCCTGGAGAGATCCTAGCACAGCAATCTACAAAATGATCAAAGGAGCACAAGATAAAGGATTACCCATCGCGTTTCGTATCGTTGTCGACGGTCGCGACCAAGGTGCAAATACGCCGCAGTTTGTGTTCGATGCAGGCGCTAAGTATTATTTGGCTAATCCTTCTTTTCCCGACAGAAAAACACCAGTACTGCAAGATCCTATTTTTAGGAAATATTATAGCAAGGTGATTGAAGAACTAGCGAAGGATTTTAACGATTTAAATAAAACCTCTTTTGTCGATGCCTATGGACTCGGTTTGTGGGGGGAAGGGCATAGTGTAATTTATGAAGATCCTAATCACCCTTCCGGTCAAAATATTGAAGTCATTAAAGAAGAAGTTGTTGACTGGATTTCCGATGTGTATTCCAAGAATTTTACAAAAGTACCCTTACTGATTAATTATCATCGTCTGGTTGGTGACCCTTCGGGCAGTGGAGCTGCGAACCCCAATTCGGAGAAGTTATTGAATAAAATGATCAATAAAGGCTACAGTCTGCGTCAAGATGCCTTTGGAATGACAGATTATTACCAAAGCTGGGAGAAGAATTTTGCTAAGGTGTGGAATTTTAAACGTCCCGTTATTATGGAGGGCGGTTGGATAACCACAGGTACGCACCGTTATTGGACTGATCCCAGCGGTAAATACAGACAAAACCACCCCGAAGATGTTCGGCAGGGTGAATTTGACAGCTCCTTGGAAGCGGCTGTAAACATGATGGATTTCCGGATCGGTGAAATTGAAAGTTGGTTTACCAAGTCCTTTACGTTATGCCAGCGTTTTATATCTGAGGGGGGCTATCGTTTATATCCCGATCGGGTTTATTTACCGGAAAAAGTCAATGTCGGTACTGAAACAACAATTAACCATCGTTGGAGGAATATGGGCTGGGGGTATTTCCCTAATAATATTCCGCAGTGGAACTATAAATATAAGG
Organism: Sphingobacterium sp. UBA3549; assembly: GCF_002376635.1. Lineage (NCBI taxonomy): Bacteria > Pseudomonadati > Bacteroidota > Sphingobacteriia > Sphingobacteriales > Sphingobacteriaceae > Sphingobacterium > Sphingobacterium sp. UBA3549. The sequence continues at coordinate 118,310 of NZ_DFOE01000018.1, forward strand.
TAGCCTTTGCCCTTCTGGACGGCGAAAATAATGTTAAAAAGGTTTTTGTAGATGATCAAGGAGAACCTTCGACCTGGCTTAAAAATAACCCGATGACCTACGAATTGAAAGCTATTGTTGATCTTCCTACGGGGAACTATACCTGGGCCGTCGCTATTGTAGATACCACAAATGATAATCAGCCTGGGATACGGCTTGCGGTGAACGGTGATATGACCAGCACTGGATGGTTAAAGCTATTGGGAGTACAGATACTGTAATAGTTTGCATGAAGGTTAGAATGCGAAATTATTGGATGTTTTTTAATTAAAAAGGGGGCAGTCCATGACCGGACTGCCCCTTTCTGATGTCGTTTTTTATTTACATTGCCGGGGCACACCCCATTTGACCTCCCATTACGGATTCTAAGCTTAGATAAAATCTTATAATCCGAACGAAATAATTCTCAGACTATAGCTCGCCATTGGCTAGCATATGCCTATAAATCGTTTTGCAATTTCCGAAGAATCCTGAACATGAGTTCTCTACATACGTTTCCGAAGTATGCGTGGCTACCACTTCGCCACTATTATTGTATACGTTTAATACGTAGACACATCTAATCAACCTCGAATTGTCTTCTTTTGTTTTGGCGGTGGTTTTAGCATCTACATTGGTTTTGGCTACCTTGTAGGCAGTTGTTTTTACATTGACATTTTCTTTGGGTGCGTTTGCATCTGTGCTGGCGAAAGCTGCAGTTGATAGCGTAGCAACAGCTATCACACTCATCAATAATTTTTTCATTGTTTTTAAGTTTTTTTGTTAAATAATGTATGCCCTTTGAGCATATTTTAATTCTCTCATAATAAAAGTAAGAACAAGAAAATTGCGTGAGGTGAACGATCAGTATTCGCGAGAGACGATCTATTATTCGCCATTCCTTATTCAATATTTAGTTATTCAGGAAGCAGAAAGCTCTTTGTAATAAGTACTGCTAGTTCGTAAGCAATCTTCCCCCCGATCTATACCATTTGCGAAGTTTTCCTAACCATTCCATTAAAGATGGGTGTATTGTATCGTGGATTTACGAACAGGTGTCAAATACCTGTCCCCTCCGTATAAACCTCCCTTTGCACAATATACTTACCTGTATATTGATTTCATAGCGCATGCGGCATTTTTTTTGGAGCGTATTGTCACCATTAAGGGTAAAACTGAAGATATAAAACTATGGGCTTACAAATAAGTGACGTAAAGGGAATAAGTACCCTGGCATTGGGAATAGGAAATACGCAATTAACATCGCTATCTTCGCTCAGTTCCAGTCTAGGTATGCAAATCTATGCGAAGATGGAAATGGGTAATCCTAGTGGTAGTGTAAAAGATAGGTCGGCTACAAACATTTTACTTGAAGCCATTCGAAAAGGTGATATTAATAACGAAACGACTATTATTGAATCTTCTTCTGGAAATATGGGTATTGCACTGGCGCGGCTCTGTAAGTTGCTTTGTCTCGATTCTTATATTGTTGTAGACCCGCATATTAACCAGCACGCAAGGAAACTTTTGAATGCTTTCGGTGCAAATATCGTCGAGGTAAATGAGAAAGATGAGAATCAGGGTTACCTCGGCAACCGTCTAAAAAAAGTGCAGGACCTTTTGGATAAAGTTCCCAATAGTTATTGGACGAATCAGTACGGTAATCCAAATGTGCATATTGCGCATGAAGGTATATTTCGTGAAGTAACCAGTCAACTCAATGCCGCCCCCGATTATATGCTGGTTGCCACCAGTACATGTGGTACAATCCGCGGCATTGCCGACGCGATTGAGAAAGCATCTGCTACCACCAAGTTGATTGCCGTTGACGCAGTGGGTAGCATTCTTTTTGAAAATAAGCCGAACGCTAGAAATATTCCGGGAATGGGAGCAAGCCATCCCTCTGCGTTTTTGCAAAAACATCAGATCGATCATTATACATTAGTTTCAGATCTTGAAGCTGTAAAAGGTTGTCAATTGTTGCGCGAACGCGAAGGTATGCTCATCGGAGGTTCTTCTGGAGCGCTAGTAGCTGCACTCCATAAATTAAAAAAGCAGATCCCGACAAACTCTTCAGTAGTGCTACTTTTCCCGGATAGTGGCGAGCGCTATCTCGATACCATATACAATGAGGAATGGGTAGAGCAGACATTTAAAGAAGTATTGGTATGATTTGGAATACGCAACACATTAATCCACAACAAGACCTATATTCTTATTATCAAGAACGAGAGCAAAAAAAATTGCAGCAACACGGGGATAATACAATTGCAATTGTTGGGGGTGGGCCGAAGGGTTTGTATGGACTCAATCATTTCATTAACCGTATGCGTCTCCACCAAGCTACAAAACCCTGTAAAGTTTTATGGTTCAACAGAGATGAACTATTTGGCTGCGGCCCAAACTACAGCATACACCAACCTGATTACCTGTTAATTAATTACTGTATTGGCCATTTGAATGCTTTTCATGATAAGTATAGTCAGAAAGAAGATCAACAAAGTTTTATGGAGTGGCTCAGTAAGGTGAAGTGTATAGATACAGATGTCCAGCCAACTGACTTTGCTTCGAGAGCTTTGGTGGGCTATTATTTGCAGTGGGTAGCTAAGGAGACGATGCGGCAGCTCCCCGCAAATGTCCAACTTCAGCTTATCGCAGAACCTGTTGTGGCAATAACGGAACAGCATTCTAAGGCAAGGATTGAAACCAACACGGGGAGTTGGGATGTTGCAAGTATATTGCTCGCTACAGGACATTGTTACAATAACACGCCGCTAATCACTGAATCTGAAGTCACAATGGCAAATTTTATCAGAAGTCCATATCCAGTGTCAAAATATGATGATATTACTTCTGATGCCCAAGTAGGTATTACCGGCATGGGACTTACTTTCATCGACATTGCATTGGCTCTTACTGAAGGACGCGGCGGCACCTTTGATGATAACGGAGAATATTGTCCTTCAGGAAAGGAACCATTGATCTATTCATTTTCAAGAACTTCCCTACCTATACTTTGTCGTGGTCCACAGTATCAAGAAAAACGTTCGCTATATTTATTAAATGCTTCGAAGTTTAAATTATGGATGCAACAGCCTACAAAAATTGATTTTGAGAAAGATATGCTCCCAATAATCGAGCAGGAAATTCAACTTCGTTATTATGCTGTCCAATTCAACGAGAACGACCTCGAACGTCTACAAAGTTTAATCAATGCGATTCCTTTACAACACCGTTTTACATTGCACAAGCTTTTAAAACCCAAGTTAACGAGTGAAGAAGAAATATTGCGTTATATTGAGGAGAATATTGAGGAGGCACAACGAGGTGAACAGAATAGCCCATTAATGGCGGCTGCTTCGGTCTGGTCTGAGATATGTCCATCTATTGCTGAATTATATTCTTCCGTAGGGTTTACCGGCAATTCGCAGCAGCAGTTGGATCAGTATTATTTCGGTGCTTTCAACCGCGTAAGCTATGGTCCGCCAATTGCCAATATGGAAAAAATATTAGCCTTGGCAAGAGCGGGTATCATCCGTTTCTTGCCTTTAAAAAAGCCGACCATTCGATGGCAAGAAGTGGGGAGTGTTTTCGTCGTTTGTGACGAAAATGGAAAAGCTACATCTTTTAATACCTTAATCGATGCACGCATAGGCAGACCCTCCTTACATCAGCATAATGCTGCTTTATATGATACACTTTTGAGCCAAGGGCTAATTTGTCCCCATCAAAATGAAGCTTATTTCCCTGGTACTTTGTCCATGGACAAGCGCGGCAAGTGCAATACCTTAGCCAGGGTACCCATTTACTGCTATGGCGCGAATACCGAAGGCGTATTCTTCGACAACGACAGCTTGTCACGAACAAAAAACGATACCTCCTGTTATTGGGTAGACGATACAATCCGAACACTATAGAAATACAGCATGAACACAACATTTTTTCCCTTAACACCCATTCTGCATCCTTGGGTAAATCATCTTACCAAAGAGCCGAAAGAACTTTTTGAACGAATTGAACAATACGGATCACCAGTCAATATACATCACTTTAAGCCTCTAAATGAAAACATACATGCTTACCAGACTGTACTAAATAAGTATAATGTCATTCACAAGATATTCTTCGCCCGTAAAGCAAATAAATGCCTGCAACTTGCTCAAGCCGTGGCGGATGCCGGCCAAGGTGTGGATACCGCAAGCTTTAGGGAACTGCAGCAATGCCTTGACGCAGGAATAGCCAGTGAGCAACTCGTGCTGACTGCTGCAGTCAAAAATCGACAGCTCTTTGAATTGGCATTAAAGCATAATGTCACCGTTGTGTTGGATAACGAAGATGAGTTGGAATTAGCACAGGATGTTGCCGCAACATTTGGGAAACCCATGCTGATTAATATACGTGTGGGAGGATTTCTTGTCAATGGCCAACGACTACCAACACGTTTTGGCTTTACTATCGATAGCGTTGCAGAACGCATAAAAGGTTTGGCAGAAAGCTATCCTCATCTCAAATACAACGGGCTGCATTTTCATCTTAATGGCTATTCAATTGACGAACGTGTTGCTGCCATTGAAAAGTCGGTACAGGTGATTGATGAATTGCATGACTTAGGAATACACACGCGATCTCTCGATATTGGCGGGGGTATCCTGATGAATTATCTTAAATCGGAACAAGAATGGTTATCCTTTCATACAGCATTACGTGAAGCCGTGCTGGGAAATCGGCCTGAACTTACTTACCAGAATGATGCCTTAGGTATGGTCAAGATCGAGGATAAGCTTTATGGCGAACCTACTGTATATCCATATTTCAATGAGATCCACAAGGAAAAATTATTAGAGCAGATTCTTACAGCCCGTTCCAGCATCTATGGACTCCCAATACACCGACTCTTTACAGATCGGAGGCTGGAATTACGCATGGAACCTGGTCGTTCATTGTTGGATCAAGTAGGTTGTACGTTGGCAAAGGTGGCCTTTCGTAAGAAAGATAGCGAGGGTCGTCTGCTTGTGGGTTTGGAAATGAACCGTACACAGCTGCGTAGTTCGAGTGCCGACTTTTTATTGGATCCTCTGCATCTACCCAAACAGCAAGGTGATGATTCAGATGAACCCTGTTATGCATATCTTGTTGGCAGTTATTGTCTCGAACAAGAGTTGATTCTCAAACGACAAATTAAGCTGCAGAAATATCCCGAAATTGGAGATCTTATCCTTTTTCCCAACACAGCGGGTTACATGATGCATTTTTACGAATCGGAAGCACACCTCTTCGAACTTGCAAAGAATGTATTCATCTAGTCAATATTTAAAGATTTCTATGAAGTAGCTAGATGTAGCCCCCGAGTTCCCTAATAGTGTGGCTAAAGCCGCCTTACTGACATTAGCAATATTTTCTTAAGGTAATTGAATTTTTAAAACAAATCACAAATGCTAGTTGTCGAATATTAAACGGTGGATTAGGCAGATAAAACTTTAGGTAAGTTTAAATGAGGGTATTGGAATCGGATATGCAGTATAATGTGTATACAAATCTTTTTGGACATGTGGGGCTACTAAAGCAAAGTATATGAACATTAAAGCAAAAACAGGGAAAGAGTTTTTTACAGATGGCTTACTACGTCGAAGTCGAATCATTATTGGCATTATGCTGTCGGTAACGCTTATACTTCCGGTTGTTTTTTTCGTCGGAACAATGATGGAAACGATGTCTTATGGAAAAGCAATTTTGGGTGACGATAGTTATAATGCAAGGATAAGCGACAGCTATATCTATACATTGGTTCTTTTGGGCTTTGTCTTAATGATTGTTACTCCAGTCATTTTTTTTGTTAAAAAAATGACCAATTATTATCTGCAGTCAATTAATTCGCTGTCAGAAACAGATATGGAAAAGCTGATAAAGGTCAATAATATGGCTCCGTTTTATGAGAAATTTATGCCATCTTATATAATAAAAGAGGGTACTGTGTGCTTTTTTTATCTATTTCAGCATACTACCATTTTTTTTAAAGATATAGTCGCCATTAACGTAAAACATTCTTATTACAAGGGATATACTGCTTCAGTATATATCCAAACGATAGCAAAGACTTATCGTTTTCGCCTAATAGGTAACGTTTTTATAGTGAAAAATCTAACCGATGAAGCCGTGAAAAGCAATCCCGAGATAATTTTAAATAAAGATTGGAATATAGCATAATAGCGTGGATGTAAAGTTATTCGTTAGTTATCGCCTTGCGGTGCATCAACAACCATTCATAAATCCAGGGCTCAGTTTCATAGAGGTACTGGATGCTGTGACCTTTTCCTGTAAGACGGTGGAAAATAATTTCACCATTGCACTCCTCTAGAGAGTTGACTATCCTTTCTGTTTCATATATGGAGATTTGGTCATCCGCCGTTCCGTGATAGGTCAGGATGGGGATGTCTCTGAGCGTGCAAATGCGAGTAGTATCGCTATCATTTATTCCTCCACACAATGGGACAATTGCCGCAATTTTTTCTGGATGATCCAGTGCTGCAGCGTAGGTTCCATATCCACCCATACTTATTCCAGTCACATAAACGCGACTCTTGTCGATGCGGTAGTTTGAGGTTATTTCATTGTAAAGCGAGTCGAACCAATTTTCCGTAGACCAATATCTACCCTCCGGACATTGTGGTGCAACCATTACAAAATCAAATTCCTTTCCTTGATCTACTAAATACGGTAAGCCATAGATCTTCAATTTTTCAAGATTATCGCCCTTTTGAGATCCTCCATGAAGATAGATAACCAATGGATGTGTGGACGTATCTGTATGGTAATTTTTAGGGAGATAGGTTAGGTGTTTATAATTGACTTTTAGCTTTTCTTGGGCAATAGACTGTGATGTAAAGATGCTGAAAACGACTATTGCGAGCAGTTGAGGATAAAGATAGAACATGTTACTATAAATTTTGATGGGCTCTTGAAAAGTCATATTGGAAGAAGATGAAAAGTTTACTGCAATCTATTCATGTTGCTACCGCAATATCATTCCTATCCTTTCCCGTTCTTTATCCGATAGGGGGATAGCCTGCTCAATGATGGGTAATATCTCTGCTTTACGATCTGTTTGTAGCAAGAGATCCAAGAAGCCTAAGTATGTCCTAATTAAATCAGCTTTGATACCGACAAAAGCACGTGGATTAGCAATGTAGAGCTCCTGCACCAGCTGGAGTAACTTGGCCTTACGATCGCTATCAGAATCAGCATGCCCGTAGTGGGGTAAAAGATTCTTCTGTGTGAGTTCTTCTAATTTGATATCCACCGCTTTTTCGCGGACATATTTCTTCTGTTTCCTTTCCAGCATATCACGTAATTCGGCTAAGAGCTTGCGATATACTACTTGTTGTTCTTTCTCGCTGAATAAGTTTCCTTCAGTAGATAGCGTCATATCTGACATTTCAAAACTGTCAAAAAAAGCCGACTCTACATAAACCGAATGGTGAAATTCAATAGCATTATTATTAAAACTACTCAGCAGTTTGGTTACCTCCACTTTATGACTGTTCAGGAAATAATAATAGTAACGGTCCCCAATTGAATATTTCCATCGGATATAATTAATCTTAAATACGAACGAATTCTCTTGTGGACTATATATCGTAACTGAGGTTTCATCGGTCTCCTGAATCAGCTGCTGATAGGCGATCGGATTACCATTTATGGTGATATTGTAGCCCATATCCTTATTTAGATACAAGAACCAGCCAAATTCCTGTGCTAGAAAATCCTTAAAATCTTCCGACTCGAATGTCATAGCATTTAGGCCAAATATTCCATCGAGTAAAACAGTAGTTCCTGTATGCTCGGACTGGGATGGGAGCGATTCGGAGCTATCGTATGTTTCTTTAGTATCTCTGTTTATGGTTAATGTGTACGCTATCAGACCCTGATGCTGCGCCACCACAGTATGCCAAGTGGCACGGGTGGCAAAAAGGGAAAATGAGAATCGCCCTTTTCCCTTTTTGCCCCGTGTATAGGAAGTACGTTTGGGTTGCGCTTTCTTGAGTGAATCCAGAAAGTTGCCAAATGAATAGTCCAATGTATCCGGTGCTATACCTTCTCCATTATCACTGATGCTAATGTGTTCGATGTAGCCAAGTTCATTACTCCTAATAGCAATGGATACTGCTGTGGCCTTAGCATCAAATCCATTCCATATATATTCAGCAATGGCTTGCTTAGCATCCTTTGGTAAACCCGCGGATTCTATGCTTGCATTTGTGATCTTTGTACTATTCCTCATGATAATTGCCCTTTATGTTAAATCTATTAAAATTATCATTTATTTTGTAATTCTACTAAAGAAAATAGTAATTAGACAATATTTCAGAATTCTTCATCTTGACGCATAGGAAAGACTAGGTGCTCCTTGCGGAATTGGCAAGCTATATGGTCGCTAAAGTAACTTTGAGATTTGAAAACTTCACCAATACCTACCTGGTCATCTTGGAGTGCGACGGTAAAACTATACGTTTGGGAAGGTACAGGTTGGTACATGATGGCTATTAGGAATTATTGCTTTATCTTGGATTTTTCCATTGGACCAAAACTATGATTACCTTATCTAAACACATCTTAGTTTCTTTTATCCTTTGCCTGTTATTTTCGCAGTCGAAAGGTCAGTCAGATTCTGCAAATGGATTTTTGAAGATTAAAAATGATATTTTTTGGGACACCCAAGATGGAGGTCCTATATATAGCCAAGGGGGAGGCATTTTTTCTTTCAAAGACCCTGAAGATGGGAAGACTAAATATTTTTGGTATGGAGCAAAATATCAAGAATCTGAAAAATACCGAAATAATCCTAGTGTCACCCCTGAGCGTGACAATTTTGTTTCTGTCACTTGTTATGTGTCTACGGATCTAGTAAACTGGACCTCTCGCGGAGATGTACTGACTCTTGATGAACTTAATAGAAATTATACCCAGACACGTTGGGCAGGACGTTTAGGTGTCGCATACATCAAGGAAATAGACAAGTATGCGCTGCTGATCCAACATAATGATCAATTATTGGTTACCTTATCGGAAAGTCCCAACGGTCCATTTAAATGGCACCGGCGCATCGATATGACTGCTATGATAGGAACAAGCAACACTGGCGATCAAACGGTATTCACCGATGAGGATACTGGAAAGTCATACTTGGTGTATTCTTATGGAAGAGGCAGGAACAAGATTTACATCTCACAGATCGGTATTAAGGACGGTAAAGTTGGACTATTGGATTGTAATATGATCTTCAAAGGTGAGGGAAGAGAGGGGAACTGTATGTTCAAACAGAATGGAAAATACTATTTATTCGCCTCCAACTTATACGGCTGGGATTCCTCTTTTGCTTATTACTTAGTTTCAGATCATATTTACGGTCCATATACGCCAACCAATAAGATGCTGATCATGGAAGGCACAGAGGCAGATTATGCCCATGTCACCCAAACAGGATTTTTTGTTACGCTAAAAGGGACTAAAAAGCAGACAGTGATATATTGTGGCGACAGATGGGCTAATTTTGCGGGAAATGGTTTAGGATATAACCAGTGGTGTCCCCTTTCCTTTGATGGCCCAAAGCCTATTTTTAATTCCTTAAGTTCATGGAGTCTTCATCCAACAACAGGAGAATGGCTAGTGAATGGTGACAATAATTATGTTAAGAACGGGAGTTTCGAGGCCGATAGAAGACATATACCAAGTCCAGTTAAACCTGTTCAGGAACAGTTATTGGGGTGGCAAACCAGTATCATTAAGGGAAATAAAATCGCTGTTAGTGATTCTTTATCTCCCGTGCTTAATTATTTCAATACTACCGAGGATAGAAAGCAGGTAATCGGTGAAAAGAGTCTCCATATTAATGATAAAATAGATTTTAAACGCAAGGTTTCACAAATTATTCAGTCAAGCCAGGAGGTGAAACTAGCGGATGGAAAATATACTTTATCTGCAAAATTTAAACGCGGGAGCGGATTTGCGGATTTATATATGTATGCCTTAAGTAATGGTAAAGAGTATAAACAAAAACTGAGCAAAGCGGATCAAAATTGGAATGATATTACCTTAAAGAATATATCCGTAAAAAATGGGCGCGTTGAAGTCGGTTTTATTGCCAGAGGAAAGGCGAATGCTTATTGCTATATAGATGATGTAACGCTTATTCGCGCTAAATAACCCACAATGAGATTAAGATAATATGGTCTTTAAATAAGTTTCTCCCAAACAATTAGACTCTTTTTGGCATAATTTTCGTCATAAAAATATAGAAATTAAGAGTATTCTACTGCGGATGTATTTTTAAAATCATTTTATGAACACCATACATAAATACCTGATAATTGCATGTCTTTGTCTGTCGATAACGGCATGTAAAAAAAATGATTGTTTCACACCCCCCGAGCCCGTAGTTTTTGAGTTTGTAATGCTGAAGGAAAAAACTTGATTACTACAGGCCAACTTCATAAAAATAACTTTGAGTTTCGCGAAGAACTGGGAGATCGTGAAAACAAACTGGTAGCGTATGATATACGAAGCGATGATCGCGTTATACTTCCTAAAGTTGCCTGGACTGAAGGATTTATACGGTATAAATTCCTGTCGACGATAAAATCCTTTCCATTTACCGTAAAAACTTCTAAAAATCAGAACTGTGGCGGCACAACAATTGAAGAACTAAAGCTGGATGACGTAAACTATCAGCAGAAGGATGGATATATTTTAGTAATCCTAGAGCGCGAAATCTGACAATTGTATTCTCAGATTTATTCATTTTATTGGCATTTATCGTTCCTTATTATTCGGTATGCATTGTACGAATTAGCTTGAGTGCCTCTGTTTTCCAGTCATTGCTAATCGGTTCCAGATCGGAATAACAGTTTTCAAAATTATACGTCCATTCACTATTTTCTGGATCTGGCATATAAACGGAGAGATAGCGCTGGTTATCGCCTTCCGTTTTAAAGCTATAGATCATATATAGCTTATCATTTTCTGTTAACTGACCTAAATAATCAATTTGAAAGGGGTATGTATCCCATTCGGATTCCAGGTATTCGTTTACAACAATTTTTCCAATTTCGTTTTGTGCTTTATAACTAGCCGGTACCAAATGTTCGCACTTTTTAGCTTTCAGTCCATTCATCAGTACATATCTTTGCGATAAGTTGGCGTAGATACTGTCCAATAGGCTTTGATGAATTGGAAGGTCCAGGACCAAAAACTCGCAGGCAGTTGTTGCGCGCAGGTAACCTATTGGCTCGTCGGCGAGCAACTGTAGCCTAAATTTCTGGAGCAGATCTTTTTGTTTGTACAACGCCATTATTTTTACATAATCTGCTATGGAATAATAATTGAAACTAGCGGCCAGTTTCTGTTCGGAAGTTAATTGCGATAAGTCCTCAGCGAAATAGTGCATTATATCCGGTAAATAGGTATGTATCATTCTGTAAGCTTGTTGCATTGTACTGTCCGAAGCGATTTTTAAGCAAATATTCAATAAGGTAGGCCGATAGCTGTTTACAGAAAAGAGTGGTATTAATTTTTCCAAATTGTGGGCCACATAGTTTCGCGCAGCGCTCAGAGGCTGCAACAAGCGCCATACATCATAACCGGCATCAGGGCGATACTTGTTTAATGCCTGGACGTACCAACCTAATTGCGTAGAATCTATGTCACATACGGTCGGTAAGATAGCAATTTTGATCAGATCTGTCGTTGTCGGATCTAAGAGTAAGCTTTTTAAAGTCGGTACACTGCGCTCATCATGATTATTTACCAAGCTATAGATTAAAGTCCTCCGTAGGCCATCACTCTGATGATCATCGGTCTTTTTTTTGCCCAGTATTTCGTATATTAACGGAAGATCGTCCTTGGCAAATTTGTAATTGAGTCCCAATATTTTTTTTGCCTGTCGTGAAACCAACGTGTCTGGACTATACAGGTCTGCAAGTAGCATTGCTGCTTTTGAACTGTAGAGATCAAAATTTGTAATGCTGTCCTTATAGCGGACAGATTTGATTGTCTGGTCAAGATCCATTTGTTCAATAGCTTCTTCCGTACCGATCACATCAAGCGCATAGGACATATTGCCCCTTGTCCAAATGATTTTTTTGTGGTAGTTGGCTGTTAGTGAATCCCGGAATGTATAGGTTGCAGCAGTGATCCTACCAGAACGTAGTGTATCGTAGCGGACTAATTCTTCAGCCTGTTTTTTTGTACTCGCTTGTATTTCTGAATATAGACTATCTTTTCGTTCTAACCGAAAATATTTTGGAAGCTTGCTTACTTCCAGAAGAAAGGCTGTACTCGAATTGCTGTCCGCGGCTGCGTATACCTGAACTTCTCTATCCAGTTGTTCAGTTGTATCGACGTCATTTACTTTGATTAGTGAAGTAGCAGGAAGTTTTAGTTGTACATGATCTAGTGTATAATCTTCCCATGCTGGTCTTTTGAAAGGAATCATCCGAAAAGAGCTGAAAAAAGCGCTATCCATTTCTTTATTTTCCTTGTCCAGATTTTCTTGCATAACCTGATAGATACGGTTGCCACGAATCCAGGTTTGCGCAAAAAGATTTGATTTTTCCAGCTTGGCGCTTAGGGTTGTACCAATTGCATTATCCTTTTTACATGCCTCAAAAGATGTGATCGTGATGGCCGGATTTTTTGCTACCTTTTTGTGAAGTTCCTTTAGTACCAAAGCCCTGTCAGATATGGTATAGCCAATCGGGTAATCATGGTATTGCACCAAATAATGTGTTTTTCGGATTCTATCCATTGAAAAGTAACTGTATATACCATACTGGAGCTTCTCATCACCCAGCAGCTCCTCACCCGTTTGATAAATGTACTGAGTCTTCGGAGGCATTTTGATTGCAAAGGCGCCAGTTTCATATATGGATTCCCCGAGGTGAGTATCTTGCGCAATATTCAGGATTGTGAGGCTATTAAAAAAGTGGTCTGATAGGTAGCTGTCCAGTTGGCCATTGCTGGTAAATGCCGATAAAGTATATAAAGTGTTGTTTTTTAACCAAAACTCCCATTTCGTCAGTATATGATCATGGTCGGTAATAATCTGCATACCCTGTATACCATTCTTTTCGAGGAGCTTTTCGGATACAATTTGGTGTTTTATATTTGCCGTTCTTTTTTCATATTCCTGTTTGAGAAACGCTTCCGCAGTCAATCCGTTCAACCCGCCGACAAATACTGCTGATACCATCAGTTCTGTTTGCGTACTCAGATCACCATACATCATGCTGGTTCCACCAAGAATCCTTGTCTTATGGACATAACCCTTTGGAAGAGACACTGCATACCCATACACTGAATCCGTGTGAGCGGCCCATTCCATTGTACTGTAGTCAATTTTATATTTGGCGGCTAGGTTTGTTTTTCTCGTCATTACCGGACGGAGCCTATAGCCTTTGAGCTTTAGCAGGTGAATTAGGCCGATGTCGCTTGGTAGATGCGCGGCGCCCACTACGGCGCAAACTGTACCCTTGTCAAGTTGGGCAATGATATTATTTAGCATGGTGTTATTCCTGCTTTGCATTTCCTCGATATCGATATTGGGTGATATGACCTTCCATAGGCTGTCCAAATTTCCTGCGCTATAGAGCTGCATCAGCAGTTCAAAGTGTTGATAATAATTATTACTGTCTTTTTTATTTTTGAGCTGAACTAAACCTCCACTGTTTCTCAGGTCACGTTGATTAGCCATTGGCTCCAAACCGATAATTTGCTTTCGCTGAGATCGCGCCACTCCATAAAGATAAGCGTCGAGCACCGCCGTAATGTCGTCTGGCTTATCGTGGCTAGGATTCAAGAGGTATTCCGCCATATAAGGGGATGCCATTTGCTGCGAATCAGGCATCACGCCATATTTCTTTTTATAGCGTTGTACAAACTCTTTTTTTTGCACATCGGTAAGTTCGATCTTTTTGCTTGAAGGACGCTTGTTGAGTCGGATATCCCAAATCTCTTTATAAAGTGTGTCGGGGTGTATTTCAAGGGCAAAAGCATCCGTATTGGTGATAGCGACAAATATAGAATCATTATTATTGATGAGGCGCCTGTCTTTTAAATGAACTGATCCGAGTAAATAGGAGGATTTGCTTAGGCCGTTTCCGGTGATTTCCCATAAAAAGCTACTGTACTTTGTTTGCTGGGCACGTAAACTATGTCCAACTAGTACGAGACAGGAAATCAGGAGCAGTGATAGCAGCTGTGCAGATTTTGTAGATCCAATAGATTTACACATGTGATTAAAATAGATAATATTATGGTTTCTAGAAGATGTGGTCAATAGTTGACATACTACTCCTATAGCGATTATCGTTTAGATCAGGTATAGAGCTCGTAATCAGATAACGCCTCCTAAAAATAGATAAATTTCTGCATCTGCACAATAGCATAAGGAAGTCAGCTGCCCATTGCTGTCATTCACCAAAATTGCTAGTCATTAGTACTCTTACTTTTTTTACATTCCCTTTCCATTCTTTCGTCTTCTTTTTCTATACATCTATCAAATGGGTGAAAATTTTCTCTTATGTGCTGAATTTCTTATATTTGATAGTTTCACTTTTAACAATGCCTAAATATCCGTTTTTAATGAAATATCTTTTTGCAAGTCTATCGGTTTTGTTTTTAAACTTGGCACAAGCTCAAACCTCGATTAAGACAGAACTCTATATCATTGGCACAGTGCATGACTCCTCCGCCATTTTGAGCCCGGGTATGCTATTTGAAATTATAGATAAAATCAGGCCTGATATACTTTTGCAAGAAAATGATAGCGAGCAGATGAAAGATTACGCAAAGGAAATTCGTCTAACATCCAATGAGCAGACTGCTACATTACGATATCTTAAAAAATATCCTGAAACACGCAATTTACCATTCGAGTTTGAGGGTAGAAATCAGTACCGAAAAGATAGGGGTATGGTCCCGGCTGATTACCTTACCGTAAAGCTTATCGATAGCTTGTATCAAGTCGGTAAGTTAAGTGATACCAATAAAGCCATCTATGAGAAATATAAAGAAGCGAATAAAGCGCTACTTAACTTTTCAAAAACAGATATCAAGACATTGAATTCAGTCGCTTTTGAAACTTTAAATAGATATAGACAGACTCTTCAGCATCATGAGATCCCCAAAATAGCTAATTCCGAAGCAATTTTTGAAGAGAAATATATAGTAAAGCCAAACGGTCAAAAGATATCTTACCGAGATGGTTATCAGCTTTGGTGTAATTTTTGGGACCTAAGAAATACTACAATGGCTATTAATATCATCAAACACGCTAATCAGTATAGTGGAAAAAAAATAGTTGTCTTAACCGGAGTTCAGCACAAGTATTATTTAAAAGAACTGCTCGATAAATATCAAGATGGTAGTTATCGTGTTATTGAATACTTTCAATAACACGATAACTATATCATTGAGCCTTACTCTCTAAACCTTTTGTTAATCTTGGAGCTTGTAGGTAATGACTAGAAAGTATCTCACTGAAAAAACAAAAAGGTTAAAAGCTGAACTGTGCAACGTCAATGAAACATTGGGTATTCCTAGCTATAATATCGTTTTCAAATTTGTGTTGTCCAAACCTTTGTCTTTAAAAAAATCTTTGAGTGGTATTCCATTTATTTTCTTTGTTTTATAAAAAAGGTTCAGTTTCCTATTGAGCTGTTTATCGGGCATATAAATTAACTTGGCTTTTTTAAAATAGTCCAAAAAATTACCGTTTAATATTCCATTGTCCCAATAGAACTCAAAATCTCCAATCCCTTCTACTGCATACCAATCTTTACCTTTATTTAGGCCTGCACTTTTTGTAAAAGGAATGTAAGGTTCATTTGTCCAAAATCTATCTATCACTATAGTTCGGCCTTGATTATTTAAATATAAGGTAGTATCTTTTATTATTCCCCCTTTTAGCATATTTAACCTTTCAGTAGAGAGATAACTTTGTTTTGAAAAATTCCTACTCTGCGGATATATTCCCGCTGCATTAATTCTATATGGCTCTATATTGCCTTTACCTATAAAATAGGACTCGGTTAAGGTCTCGTTGTCGACTAGGAAATATTCATTTTTCCGCTTTATTACGATTTTATAATCCGTTCTTTTCAAATTGAGTAATGGCGTCTCTGAAAAAATACCTAAAGGAGCATAAGTTGCATAAAATATATTTTTTGCAGCGGTTCTTAGCAGGCTGTCCGAGGAAATTAATTTTATATCATTATTAACAATGGCTTTCGAGATATTTTTTACCTCAAATTTAGACCTTGTCAGCGGCGTTATTGTAACTAAGATATCAACGGGCAAATTTTTCCCATCGCGCTCAAAGCTTATAAAATTCTGAAATACTTTTTGATTTGAATCATCAGTAATTATGCTTTTTTTGAACAGAAAATTATAAATAGTCAAATTTGGGAAATCGGTACTGTCGGATTCGATTTCTGCATATGTTCTTTTGCACAATAAATGTTCATCCAATGAATCGGTTAGTATGTCTTGATCAAATACAACATATTTGATTTGAGCAAAGCAGCTACCAATAAGTTGAAAGGCTGATACGGCTAAGAAAGTAAATATGGTTATTATTTTGCGCATGATATTTTTTTATTATTTAATGGTCCAAATGGTCAGCAGAGAAGAAGTTATTAAAAATACACCTCTCGTTTTATGCTTCACTGACCTTTGTAATTTTCTATTTAAATATAGCTGAATTGAAGCGATATTTCGAATGATAACTTTCAACTCCCCATTTCCGCCATTTACCGAGTTTTCTGGTCTGTTAGTCTTACGCCCACAGGCTAGGGGCGTATTGTGTTGTAGTTTTGAGTCAACAAATAAGAACAAAAACCATCATGAGCATAGATGGAAAATGCTCATGATAGCTTCATTACAAATGAAGAACCAATTATTTAGATGGAAAACTAACACAATAAATTAAAGACATTATGAGAACTCTAGTAAAGACCTTTGCAGCAGCAGCTTTAATCGCAGTATCAACTTTCGCTATGGCAGCTGAAGAACCTGGAGCAAAAGCAACCAAAACAGACGTTAAGCTTTCATCAGCGGACTTCGCTTTAGCGCACTATGCTGCGGTAATGACGGAGGGAGAATCAGCAGGAATAGAGCAATTATTCGCGGAAGATTTCAATCAAAAGATCCAAGCCTCCAATGCACAAAATCATAGCCGTAATGCGGTAGTTAAATTATTGAAAAAGCAAAAAGGCGAGAAGCTGAACTGTACAGTAAAAACCGATATCATCGATGAATCTGCAGGCTATATGGTCGCTAAGGTGACTTTGAAATTTGAAAACTTCACCAAGACTGATCTGGTGACTTTGGAGCGTGTGGGTAATGACTGGAAAGTATCTAAATCAATCAATTCGTATAAATAAGTAGGTCGCTTAAAATAAAAATATGTTAGAGAGCTATATCTGAAGATATGGCTTTTTTAATGTTAAAATTGCATGATGTTAATCAGACTCTTTATCTGACCTTTTTCTTACACAGCAGGTTTTAATTTGATCCTCTGGATAAGTAATACATTATAAGTGTCTTTTTTATAAAATAATAATAAATATTTAGTGATAATCGCTAAATATTTATTATTATTGCATTAAATATAAAACTTATCAATTATGAAAAAAATGGACAACATCGTTTTTAAAGGATTATTCGTAATCGCCTGGATCATATTTGTTGGATTATCTATCGAAGCAGGAGCCATTATTGTTAATTTGGTTTGCAGTATTTTCAAACCGGAATTTGTTGGAAAACTCTATCAAAAACTTGATCTGTCGGCTATGTACAGGCAGAGCCAAATGTATTTTTACACAATCTATTCTTTTATCCTTGTCATTGCAGTATTGAAAGCATATTTATTTTATCTGGTGGTCGAAATGATGCACAAATTGGATCTGAATAAACCTTTCAATAATTTAGTTTCCAAACAAATTACAAAAATCAGTTATTTTACATTTTCAATTGGGCTGTTGAGTTATATTGCACAAGAGACCGTAGGTAGAATTATAAGAAAGGGCTACGAAGTCGGGAGCTTACATCAATTCTGGACCGATAGTCAAGCATTTATTTTAATGGCTGCGGTAATCTATATGATATCTGTTATTTTTAGCAGAGGAATTGAATTGCAAAACGAAAACGATTTAACTGTATAAGATGCCGATAATTGTAAATTTAGATGTCATGATGGCTAAGAGAAAAATGTCATTGAACGAACTATCAGAGAAAGTTGATCTTTCACTTTCAAATCTTTCAATATTAAAAACTGGAAAAGCCAAAGCGATAAGGTTTAGCACATTGGAAGCAATCTGTAAAGTGTTAGAATGCCAGCCGGGAGACATCTTGGAATTTGTAGAGGGTTGAGGAATGAAAGAAGGATCCTAAAAAGAAGACTTCTTATAATTAATGACTATATTGAATATTACAACAATAGACGGATAAAACTCCATTTAATGGAATGAGCCCTATAGAATATCGAGAGCAAGCGTAAACCTGTCCAGAGCAGACTTCGTTTAATCCTTTATACATGGAGCAGCGTTTTTTAGAAATTATTCAGTTATTAAAGAATCTCAATCTAAAGCTATTAAGGCAGTTAATACGGAATTAATGAATTTATATTGGCATATTAGAAAGTATATTAGCGCGTGGATTGAAATTTCCGAATGGGGACAGTCGGTCGTCAAAGAATTAATTGGCTCTTTTTCATTAAACAGCACGAACCTGAATTGAAAGGCTTTTCAGATAAGAATCTTTGGCGAATGAAACAGTTTTACGAAACTTATCGCAGCAGTGAAAGACTCTCGGCATTGACGAGAGAATTGAGTTGGACAAATAATGTCCTAATTTTTAGTCGTACCAAGACAATTGAAGCGCGAGCATCTTGGTCAGTTGAATTTTTATCTAGAGGCTCTTGATCGAGACGTTAAGCGATCCAATGAAAATGCAAGTATTGGTACTCTATTATGTAAAGATAAAGATAGTGAGGGGGTTGAGTATGCTTTGAGCCGAAGTCTTTCACCAACACTATTAGCGGAATATAAAACACAATTACCAGATAAAAAGCTTACTTCAACAAAAGTTATATGAATTATTTGAACAGGCTGATAATAGTTATATCAGTTTTAGACATTGAAGGACATTCATTCATAAAATACCTTCAGCCGCTCCAGCCTCTTCTTTACCAGCTTAATCTTCATCCGTTCAAAACTCATTATTTCGTTGCTGTTCTGTTTTAAGGGTACCCGAAAAGGCTGGTTTAGCCTCGCTGATAAGTGTTGATGTGCTTTCGGTTATTTCTCTGATGGGAAAAAAACTAATCCTCAATCCAAGCTCCAACAGAAATTAATAAAGGAAGAGGAAGAACGGTATCTTTATAGTACCTTTTCAAAACGTATGGTTCAAAATTTGACGGTCCTTAGAAGGGACTCTCTACAAACTTTCATGCAGTTGTATCGTCTGAATATTGATACAGCGAAATACATGTCCGACTATGTTATTATCCTGCACATCAAAAAGAGTTATCAAGAATATATCAAACCTTAAGTTAGCCAAACCTGCAGAGTATGGGGAGTACTGCTTTTTTATAAGGCGACTGATCTCGTAATTATGGATATTAATGTTAATTTTATATGAAATTAACATCTGTTAGGTTAATTTGCATCAATTAAACATACCGAATTCATGATCGTTGGACTGAAACATATTTCCATATCAATGGACGATTTTCTCTTATTACAAGCCGGAGATCAGTGTGTTTTTAGTATTGTGTTCAATTATTATCAGCCGATTATTTATTTTAAAGTCAGACAACTCTGCAAAAGTGACAGTGATGCGGAGGAGGTCACACAGGAAGTTTTCATTGAATTCTATTTAAAAAGAATGCAGCTTTCCGGTCCGGAAGCCATTTTTCCTTTTCTATTTGCTATTTCAAAGAGAATGGCCATATCTAATTTCCGTAAATCGCTAGTCCGGTCCAACTATCTGCAGTCTCTTCAGCACAGTTGGCCTGAAAGCTTTTCGTTGCAGGATGAATTGGATGGCAAAGAGCTACAGTTTATCTTAGAATCCATTATTGAGCAATTGCCTCCACAGCAGCAGGCAATTTACCGACGCAGCAAGTTTGAAGACCAAACTTATCAGGAAATTGCCGATGAGGAAGGACTCTCCAAAAATACCGTGCGTAATCACCTCAGTCTCGCCTCAAAATTTGTCCGGTTCAAGTTGGACAAAATCCTGTCCATCTTTTTTTTCTGAGCAGCTCGGGTTGGCATCTCTTTTTTTTGCAAGTGCATTAGCCATCCTATAGGCTAAAAAAAATAGATCATCTACTATCCAAAAAAAAAAATATTTTTCAATTGGTACTTTTTCCAGGTTCGCGCGATTATGTAGTTGAAATCGATCCAAAGGAATGAACCAAATTGAACAATACAGCCAATTAATACGTAAATATCTTGCTGATCAAGCCAGCAAAGAAGAACAGGAATTGCTTGTAGGATTAATGGATGATCCCGTATTTTTTCAGGCTTGGGAGAAAGTCTGGCGGGAGAACTCGTACCCTGCAAAGCCTGCAACATACCCCGATCCACATCGGATGATGGAAAATATATTGGCCGATCCCCAAATTACAACAGCGGCATCTACTCCCCAAAAGACTACAGATGGTCATTTTAATTTCAGAAGAAGTTGGTGGCAGGTGGCGGCAATCTTTCTTGCGTTCTGCGGAGCCGTGCTATGGGGATACTACAACGTTTATACCGTGGATATCCAGCCTAAAGAGCAGCTTTCTAAGGTGTCGATCGTACCAGGTTCTGATAAAGCCATAATCATCCTTGAAAATGGAAAACAGATCGACCTCAGTTTGCTGCATGCGGATACGGTACTTGACCAGGGGGAATATTTGATTACCAAGGACGATAAAGGTCAAATCAGTTATAAGCTCAAAGACAAGTTGTCAACAACAAATAACATCGTCTACAATACGGTCGTAACCCCTAGAGGGGGAGAATATACGTTAAAGATGGCCGACGGAAGTCTGGTGCAGCTTAATGCCGGCAGTAAGATTAAATATCCCGTAAAATTTGATGCGAAGTTGCGGTCGGTGCAGCTCGAGGGTGAAGCCTATTTTGAGGTGGCTAAAATGGATAATAAAGGCAAAAGGGTACCTTTTACTGTGCAAAGTGGAACACAAACACTCGAGGTGCTTGGAACGCATTTTAACATCAAGAGTTTTGGTGATCGCATCGTTACCACCTTGGTAGAAGGAAAAGTCAGGCTCTCTTATGCCGATGCTGCTTTGAAAGAACAGGTCCTTGCGCCCAATGATCAGGTAGTCTTCAATAAAAGCCGTAAGAGCGTGAAAAAGGAGCAAGTTGATCCGTTCTATAGTCTTGCCTGGAAAAATGGAAATTTTGCTTTTGATAATGCATCCATTCAAACGGTCATGGACGAGGTTGCACGCTGGTATGATGTCGAGATCAGTTACGGAGACGAGCTGCAAGGACAGCACTTCTCCGGGACAATATCCCGCTATGAGAATATCGATAAACTATTGAAAACAATTTCTTTCGCCGGTGGCGTACATTTCGAACGTAAAGGAAGGAGGATATATGTGCTAAACTAACGCTGATGAGAAGATAGCATATATAACAATCAGGAGCGCGCCAACGCCCCTGAAAGTTTTGTCTTTTTCTCGACATGGATGAATAGTAAAACCGTTAAATTTTATCTCAACCGAATGCAATTTACTAAAAAAAAATTGATCGGACCGAGGCAATTATGCCAGGTAAGATCCCAGAAAATACCAATTTCTATGAAATTGTCTTTAGCAATTCCACTCCTGTTCGTGGCCAATTTGCAGCTGCACGCCTTTACTTTCGGCCAGACCGTCAATCTGAAGCGGAACAATGTGAAAGTGAGTGCTGTCTTGAAAGAACTGCAGAAGCAAAGTGGATACAATATTTTTTACAACGAATCGCTGATCGCAAAAGACGACCGTATCAGCGTCAGCTTCAACAATATCCCTTTTGAAGAAGCGCTGAAAGATTTATTGAGCCAGCTTCAGTTATCGTATGTCAAAGCAGATAAAAATATTGTCTTGAACAAAAGACCGGATCAGGCAGTTCGTCAAGCGTCGGCTACGGAGGCTCCACAGCTGTACCCGGTCAAAGGATTTGTCAAAGACGATCAGGGCCGACCCTTAGACAATGTTACAATCAGCGAAAAAGGCAAAAAGGAGAAAACGCTCAGTCGTGAGGATGGCAGCTTTCAGATCCAGGTCAGTAGCCGTTATGCCATACTTGTATTTACCATGGTCGGCTATCAGCCACTGGAAATGGCGCTCGCACAGCAGTCTACATTGCATGTAACCATGAAACCGGCCATCAATGCAATGGAGGAGGTGGTCGTCGTGGGCTATGGCGTGCAAAAAAAAGCCAATCTGACGGGGGCCGTGTCGCAGGTCAATGGGGATGATATCGCATTGCGTCCAAGTGCAAATATAGCAGGTACGCTCCAGGGGCTTATGCCGGGCTTAAATATTCAGCTCAACAACGGTGATCCATCCAAAACACCTGACATCAATGTGCGGGGATTCAATTCCATCAATGAGGGCGGCCCGCTGGTATTGATCGATGGGATTGAAGGGAATATCACACGGGTTAACCCCAATGATATTGAAAGTGTTTCTGTCCTGAAAGATGCGGCTTCTGCGGCCATCTATGGAGCCCGTGGTGCTTTTGGTGTTATCCTGGTGACCACAAAAAAAGGAAAGGCAGGGACAGTGAAGGTCGATTATGTCAATAATTTTGCCTGGACTACACCGGCCTCCCGTACCGATTATATCTCCGATCCCTATGTCTATGGGAAAACCGTAGATGCCGCACTGTACGGTTATAACGGCAGTTCCTATACACGTTACAATCCAATGGACTGGGAAGCGATCAAAATGGTGGCTGCAGGTGAGATTGCGCCCTTTCATGAGAAGCAGGCGGACGGAACCTATAAATTTTTCTATAAAACCAACTGGTGGGATTACCTATTTAAAAAATATCAGCCCTCCAACTTCCATAATATCGCCATTTCAGGTGGCAGTGAGAAGTTGAAAGCCTATCTCTCCGGACGTATATTCAAACGGGAAACGATCAATAATATCAATGACGATGCGAATATGGACCGCCAGAATATGAAATCCAATTTGGTATTCACGCCCAACAGCTGGCTGGAAATTTCGAACAATACACAGTTCATCAACGAAACGGATAAAGAATATGGGGGGTACAGCAATGGTCTGGGGGGACTTTGGAGTACGACGACCTGGTATAATCTGATGCCTTTCTATCCCAATTTTGTTGATGGGATTCCAACGGATATTGGTGTAGGTACTGGTGGTCAGGGAGCGAATGCAGGACTGGAGTCGGGAAAGAGCTGGGAGCTGCGCAATAGTGAAGAATTTACCAATACATTCCGTGTCCTGCTCAAGCCATTGAAAGGTCTACAGGTAAATTTTGATTATAGCAACCGTATCGAAAACTTTTCACGGAGCACACGCCTCAACCCCTTTAGTTACTATTCGGGCAACAAACTCAATTATACGACAGCAGGGCTCAACCGTCTGACAGAATACCGCTGGAAAGACAAGTATAACGCGATGAACCTGTTTGCGACCTACGAAAAAAATGTGGCGCAAAAGAATCAGTTCAAATTATTGGTGGGCTACAATCAGGAATCCTTTGACCGGGACCGTATCGCCGGGGCCATGGATGATCTTCTGATCGAAGATCTATCCAACCTGGCACTGGGTACCTCCATGTATAGCCTGAGCGGATCAGCTGAAAATTGGGCTATTCAAGGCGTATTTGGCCGTTTTAATTATGCCTACGATAATAAATACCTACTGGAAATAAATTCACGGTATGATGGTTCATCACGGTTCCCCAGTGGGAGTCGGTGGGGATTTTTCCCTTCCGTCTCATTGGGCTGGCAGCTGGATCGTGAGCGCTTTTGGGAATCGATCAAAGGCAGTATACCAACCCTAAAACTCAGAGCTTCTTATGGCAAGCTCGGCAACCAGACTGTAGGGGTCAATACCTTTAAGGAGTTGATGACGGTGCAGCAGTTGGCTTGGCTAAATGGGGGCTCCCGTCTTATTGGGGCGAGTACGCCGGCACCTTTGCCGAACGTTGTCACCTGGGAACGCACCAAAAGCATTGACTTCGGTGTTGATCTTGGGCTGATCCAGAATAAGTTAAATGTTAATTTTGACTGGTATCAGAAGGATGTTGAAGGAATGTATCTTCCGGGGCAGCCCCTTCCAGCGGTATTTGGAGCTAATGAACCGCGTGAAAACTATGCTGCTTTGCGCAATAAAGGTTTTGAAGTGGGGCTAAGCTACCAGGACAAGTTTGACCTTGCAGGCTCACCCTTCCGTTTCAACATCGCCGTGAATACCACCAATTTTAAAGGGATCATTACGAAATATAATAATCCACAGGGCTTGTTGAGCTCCTATTACGAAGGACAGGTGCTGGGGCAGATCTGGGGATACCATATCGACGGACAGTTTCAGTCCGATGCGGAGGCATTGAGCTACCAGAATAGTTTCCAGGATCCACAATTGTCCCTCTCCAAAGTATATAATGATATTCTGAGTGTATCGCAAAATAGTGAGTGGAATATGTTGCGCGGCGGTGATGTGAAATACGTGGATCTCAATGGTGATGGACGTATCGACAAAGGTGACAATACGCTTGCCAACCATGGTGATATTAAACCCATTGGTAACGCCATGCCGAAATTTCCATTTGGTATCAATATGAGTGCTTCCTGGAATAATTTTGATCTCTCGACAGCCTTTGCTGGTGTTGCCAAGCAGGACTGGTACCCGACCGGGGATTTATACTGGGGATCCTACCAGCGGCCTTATCTTTCCTTTGTACGTAAAGACCTGGTGGATAATGCCTGGACACCGGACAATAAGGGAAACAGGTATCCACAGATCTATCGGGGATACTCGTCGCTGCAGAGTGGAAGGTCGTTGTACGAATTGAACGACTATTACCTCACCAATGTTGGGTTCCTGCGGATGAAAAATTTTACGTTAGGATACACCTTACCGCAGAAATGGACAAGGCGCTATAAAGTGGAAAAACTACGGTTTTACTTCAGCGGCGAGAATCTGCTGACCTGGAACTTTGGCAATCTGACGAAGTATATAGATCCAGAGCAAGCAGGTGCAATGATCAATTATAATTCGCCTGCGAGTGCCAATGATCCTGCAGATTCCTCGGAGCGGGGCCTGCTACGTGACTATCCCATGGGTAAAACCTATTCTTTTGGTTTAATGCTTACGCTTTAATACTTGACAACGCAATGATAATGAAACTTACAACAAACACCTATAAACTACTTGGTCTGTTGATCTTGCTATCACTGGCAGCTTGTCAGAAAGACTATTTGGATCGTCCTTCGGAGGACCAGGTGGAAGCGCCTTATTTTTTCAATACAGCAAAGGATCTGGAGGTAGCCACTAATGATTTTTACACTTTTTTGCCCAATGAATCCTGGTATACAAATGATGGTAGTTCGGACAATATGATCCCCCTCACGGTAGCCGACCGGATTAAGGGCAATCGTACTGTCCCTGTGGGCAGCGGCTCGGGCGGTTGGTCCTGGAGCCAGCTGCGCAAAATTAATTATTTTCTGGCCAACTACCATAAAGTGCCCGACGCTGCAGCACAAAAGAAATACGGCGGCATAGCCCGCTTTTTTAGAGCGCATTTTTATTACGATAAGGTAAAAACTTTCGGTGACGTGCCCTGGTATGGAAAGGTGCTGAGCGCCAAAGATGAAGATCTTTTCAAAGCGAGGGACTCACGGCAGCTGGTGATGGATTCTATTATGGCTGATCTGGACTATGCTATTGAAAATATCCCAGCGGAAAAACAGCTTAATCTGATCACCAAATACACGGCACTGCTGCTGAAAGCGAGGGTAGCACTCTTTGAAGGGACATTTAGAAAATACCATCAGATCGCAGGACATGAAAAGTTCCTGAATGAGGCTGTTAGTGCATCGGCCGAACTGATGAATGCTGGGGTATATACCTTATATAGCCAGGGCGGGGCGGATCAAGCCTATCGGAATCTGTTCGCCCGAAATAATCAAGATCAGGTGGAGACTATCCTTGCCATTGATTTTGAATTGGGTATGCGTGTGCATGGCCTTGGCTATTCCTTTACCTCAGCGACTTCGGGAGCCTATGGAATCGCCAAAGATATGATCAATAGCTATCTGATGAAGGATGGAAGCCGCTTTACCGATAGATCAGGTTACAAGACCATGGAATTCTATCAGGAAATGCAGAATAGAGATCCAAGGCTTACACAGACAACGGCGGGGCCTGAGTTCCGTGCCAATGGCGAGACAAGCAATGAGCCAGTCAACTTGACCATCACCACGACTGGCTATCGTCTGATTAAGGCCTTGCCTGATAAATTGCAATGGGGCGTATCGGCCTCCTATTTTGATGTCATCTTATTCCGTTATGCAGAGGCACTGCTGATCAATGCCGAAGCAAAAGCGGAACTTGGGACAATCAGCCAAAGCGACCTTGACCTGACAGTCAATAAGCTGCGTAGCCGGGCGGGAATGCCGATGCTATCCCTCGCTGAAGCGAATGCCAATCCTGATCCTTACTTGCTGGCCATGTATCCGAACATCGACGGAGGCGCATTTAAGGGAGTACTTTTGGAAATCAGGCGCGAAAGAAGGATCGAGTTGTTCAACGAAGGACAGCGCTGGGACGACTTAATGCGTTGGAAAGCAGGATCAAAACTCAATCAGCCTATTGTCGGCGTTTATTTTCCAGGTGTCGGCGCGTATGATTTTACCGGCGATGGCAAGGCGGATGTGTATGTCCATACCGGCAACACATCGGGGGCACCGGGTACCGTGACCACATTGATCAATATCAATCAGCGGACGCTTTGGGACCCGGTTTCAAATACGCAAAATGCCAATAAAGGGTCATTGGATCCATTTTATCAACGGGGTAAGTTTGATGAAAAACGTGATTACTATGCACCGATCCCCATCGAAGATATCAAGTTAAACCCAAATCTGAAACAAAATCCTGAATGGGAGAAATTATACCGATAACATGAAACAACTTATTTTTATTTCGATCCTCTGTTATCTATTGATCCCCGGATATACCTACAGTCAAAAGCAGGGTCGGCCTGATTATGCCGTTGGCTACTCACTCGATATCCGGAAGATAGCATTGGAAAAGCTAAAGGCCGACAAAGCAGCTGGTATGGATTATATCGAGATTGCTGGGTTAGGAAGTTTTGTCAATGCAGATCTCAGTTTAAACATTCCACAGGATGAATGGTTGCTTAAATGCGATTCGTTGGCCACTGTATTGAAGGAAGCGTCGGTGAAGGTATGGTCTATCCATATGCCCTTTTCCGCCAAAATAGATATCTCTACGTTGGATGAACAGCAGCGGCAGCAGGTGATCCGTATGCATTTGCAGCTGCTGGAAGGCCTTTATCGTCTTCATCCGCAGGTAATTCTGTTTCATCCTTCCTATTACCTCGAGCCCAACAAAAGGGAGGCCCGCAAGGATCAGCTGGTACGTTCTGTCAACGAGTTGTACACTGCGGTATCGGGGACGGGGCGGCAGCTCGTCATCGAAAATATGCTCGGTCCTTCGCTGACGGTGGGTGAGCGGGAGCGACCCCTACTGCGAACCGTGGAAGAATGTCAGGAACTTTTCGCCCGCTTTCCTCATCAGGTCGGCATTGCCGTGGACATGAACCATATTGCGCATCCCGAGCGGCTGCTCTTGGCTTTTGGTCCACGCGTCAAGACGCTGCACGTCGCGGATGGGAATGGAACGAAGGAAAGTCACTACCTGCCTTGTAATGGTAAAGGGCAGAATGACTGGAATACCATATTGGCCGCACTTGAAAAAATTAAATATAAAGGTGTATTCATGTTTGAGTGTCATTATGAAACCACAGCCCAGCTGATTGAATGTTACCGTCAACTGCAGCAGAATTATAGCAACACACAAAACAATAAGTACGTTCAAAACATTGATTAATGAAAAAAGCGTTATATATTTTTATGGTTCTATTTTTTGCCCTCAGCATACAGAGCTGTAAAAAAGATAAAATAGAAAGTGAGCAGCGGCTCCTGATTGATCGGGATTATATGGAGGTCGGCAGTAGGGCCGATACCTATCAGTTGGACATCTTGGCGAATGCGGCGGTTACCGTCAGTAGCGACAAAGATTGGATCAAACTGGATAGTACGGTGTATCCCAAAGGGAAAAATAAGATCCGGTTTTCTGTTTCTAAGAATTCGGAAGACGAACGTTCAGCGACATTGTTGCTCAGGCTGAACGATAATCTATCGCAGGAGATCTTGGTTTTGCAGGAATCCGGAAAAGTGCCCGTTTTTTATGTGACTCCTGCGGGTAAAGGGGATGGCAGTTCCTGGACTAGTGCTACTGACCTCGATCAGGCACTCGAAAAAGCAACGACAGGCAGTACGCTATTTCTTGCTGAGGGGACCTATGTTCCAACGCGGACCATTCGCAATGGCGATGTGAACGAGGAATCAGACAAAACCATAGAGATTGCAAAGAATGTCAGCCTGATTGGTGGCTATGCGGCCAATGCCAAACCTGGAGATCAGCCCAATCCCGCGCTGTATAAAACCATCTTTCAGGGAAAGCTTTCCAGTGGAAAATCGGTGTTTCATACGGTCACCGTGACGGCAGCCGCGGATCCTGAAAATCAGGTTAGGTTGGAAAACATCAGCATCAAAGGGGGGAATGCCACCGACCGCAGTGCCGGTACAACGATCGACAAGGTCAAATTCAGCCGTGGCCAAGGCGGCGGTATGTTGATTGGCATGGCTCGGGTCCTGCTCAAAAATGTGGATGTGGTTGACAATAAAGCCACCGCAGATAAGGGAACTGCAGGTTTTGCTGCCGGCATCTACGCGTTTGCGGGTGCCCAGCTCAGACTGGAAAACTGCCGTATCAACAATAATAGCAACACCGGCAATAACGGCGGCGGACTATGGATCGCTGATGGGTCACTGGTTGCCTACGATAGCCAGTTTAATCACAATAGTGCCAAAGGCACCGCAGGGGGCGTACATGCCTATCCAAACGCGGCTATCACACTCTATAATTGTGAGGTGATCGGCAATTCAAATACATCCTATGGAGCAGGTGTTTATCTACGTGAAAAATCAAAAGGGGTATTTGTTAATTGCCTGCTGGCTGAAAATTCGAGTACATCAGCCAACGGCGGAGGCGGACTAATGCTGTATGATAACTGTCAGGCAGACGTGATCAGTACAACCATTACCAAGAATGCCGTTGTTGGTCCCGGCGGTGGTGTCTATCGTCGCAGCAATGTCAACAACTTGACTTTGATCAATTCGATCGTTTCGGGCAATATTCAGGCGGGCAGTTCAAGCGATGTTGATGCTTATTCAGATAACGTCGCTGTTGTTCCATTGATCCAGCACACTGTTGCTACGAAGGCGGTGTATGGCGCTGATGGAAGCATTGTTCCAAAAGTAAGTTTTGAACCTGCGACTATGCTGAATCCAGATTATCTACCTATCGGTGCCGAAAATCCGTCCATGAGCTATGGTTTAAGCTCATCCGGGTTGCTGGAGCTTGCCAAGAAATATAAGCCGGTATTGGACGACAGTCGCATACAACAAGATATCAATAATAACCCGCGCTCTTCCAGCTGGATGGGTGCAAAAGTGAAATAAGATGAAACAATTAAGCTGCCTATTTATCCTTACCATTCTTTTCATGTGTAACAGTCGCGCGGCTGAGCACAAGAATATCCTGCTGTTATTGGGTTCAGCCGATCCTGAGGTATTAGCCCGGCGGGTAGATGTTGCTGCTCAGCTCTACCGTATCCGGCCGATGGATGCTATTGTGGTGTCCGGAGGTTGTGGTGCACACGGTTCCAAGATTTGTGAAGCTTCGTCTATGGCGCTGCAATTGGTCAGCAAGGGGGTGCCCGCAACATTAATCTTTAAGGAGGAAAACTCCAAGACGACGGTGCAGAATTATATTTTTAGCAGGCGGCTCAAAAATAACGCTGGCGAGCGAATCATCCAGCCCGGAGATACGGTGTATGTTGTATCCGACCACTGGCATGCTATCGCTGTTGCTGCCCGCCTGGAAAAATACGACGGGGTGACAGCCAAGTTTTTTATTGAAGGTGCTATACAGCCCAAAAAGGAAGACCGTCTTGATTATGGCGGAATATTTAACGCTTACGATGACAACCATCTTTTTACGTTAAAAGGAACATGGCTTACACCTGAAGCGGTATGGACAAAAAAAGACAGTACCTATTATCTCACACAGGATATGGTCTACGCAACGGATGCAGCTAACATTAGCTATAGCGTCAGTCCAGTGGAGAAGCTGTTTCCTTTTCTGAAAGGGAGTTCAGAATTTAATCCACCGATATATATTGATGACCCGGCTGCATGGTATGTCCTTTTTGACGGCTATTGTCGTAAAGTTTCAAAAAAAGATTACAAGGTACTGGAAGAACAGCCTATTCAGGAATGGCTGCCGTTGCCAGACACATTGAACTGGAGTCAGGTAAATACAGGGTATATGCAGGGAAAATCATTGGTGCTGATCGGAAAGGACAAGGTACTATTGGCAGAGCGAAAAGGGAAAGCCTTTCAGTATGTCCAGGCAACTGTGCCACAACACTATTTTGTCAACTGGCCGTACAGCTGGGGGGCGGGTAATGTCAGTGCGGCAAGATTGCTGCTAGGAGAAAATAAGGTCATCTTGTATCGCAATATGGAGTCGGCGGTATGTACTATTGAGCAGAAAACAATTGAAAAAGCGGTTCCATTAAAGTTAAAATGGATCGGCGAAATAAAGTAAAAAACAGATGAAAAGAAATTTTATATATAGCTTAATGCTGCTTTTTCTTGTTATTTCATGCAAGAAAAATGAGGGTGGCACGCAGCTGCCCTATGATTACAGTATTCCCCAGGACGAAGACCTGGCGGAGATTATCCATACGACAGCCTGGAATACAAAAACGGTTGCAGACGGTATCGTGTGGAAGTATTACCAATTTCCACGGATATTTGATTCCAAACAGTATGTAAATGTATTTGAGATCGACCTGAAGAAAGGCATGAAGCTGGAGATTCCCTATGTGAAAACCGGATTTCTAAAAACAAGTGCGGCCGCTACTGCTAAGGATGCTTTGGTGGCATTCAATGGCAGTTATTTTAATACCAGTACAGGCGGATCAACCGTGTTTTTCAAATACGATGGCCAGGCGGTCAACCAGACAGTAAATGGATTTAACAGCTACCGTGAAAATGGTGCATTTACCTTTACGGGGCAAAGCTATCAGATTGTGCCGAAGCCTGCAGGAGGTTGGGGTACCCTGAACGCTACAGCTGCATTGGCTGGCGGTCCACTATTGATGCAGGATGGTCAGGTGCTGGAGCAGTTGAACGTAGATTTCAATACCAGTAGGCACCCCCGTACAGCAGTTGGGCTTACCACGGACAATAAGCTGATCGTAGCTGTTATCGATGGCCGCTCATCACAATCACAGGGACTGACGATACCCCAGCTGGGTGAGTTAATGGCTGCATTGGGCTGCACTTCGGCGTTAAACTATGATGGCGGCGGTTCCTCCACAGCCTGGGTGAAGGGCGAAGGTGTGGTCAACTATCCTTCAGATAATGGAAAGTTTGACCATGAAGGTGAACGTGCTGTAGCCACGGTGTTTACAGTGAAATAAAAATTCGATAATTTTAGCGTTAGACGGCCATCTCGTGGATAATAGGAGATGGCCACTAGCAAATTATAATGATTTACGTTGCTATCAATTGAAACACCATGAAAAAAAAGACCAGTATCCTATTCTTCCTCTCTCTTGTTTGTGGCTCAGTAACTTTATACGCCCAACAGGCTATTTCGTTTGCCAAGTTTGAGTTGCAGGGCAGGCCTTTTGAAAATGTGCCCAAATTTCATCGGATCGATACGGCGAAGTACAGCGGACTTCCTGCTGCGGTAAAGAAATTGTATACCCATGCTGCGGGAATATTTATTACTTTTAAGAGCAATACCAGTAAATTATCTTTACGTTGGAAGACGGCTGATGCGGCGTTAGGCAATAATTCTACTCCGATTATGTCACGGGGTTTTGATGTATATGTAAAAGAGGCCAGCGGATGGCGCTTTGCAGGGGTAGCTCGTCCCGATCTTACCAACGCGGAAAGTAAAGCTACGCTGGTTGAAGATATGGCGAAAACAGAGAAAGAATTTCTTGTTTACTTTCCCTTGTATAAAGAACTAGTGGATTTCGACCTGATTATTGATGACAAAGCCACCTTTGTGGGTACTAGACAGTCGTTTGCTAAAAAGGTCGTGGTCTATGGTTCCAGCATTGTTCATGGTGCTTCCGCGAGCCGTCCGGGCTTAGCCTATCCAGCGCAATTAGGGCGGCAGTTGAATGCTAACGTGATTAATATGGGTGTGAGCGGCAATGCTCGGATGGAGCCGGCTGTGGCCGATATGCTGTGTGACATTGATGCTATGGATCTGCTCATCATGGATTGTGTGCCAAATAGTAGCCCTGATGAAGTCCGTGAACGAACGTTCAATTTTGTGGAGCGGGTTCGCCGATCCCATCCCCAAGTTCCCATATTGCTTATAGAAAGCATTACACGTCAAGTCGGCAACTATAATCTAAAATGGAATGCGCGCTTGAGCGAGCAGAACAGGAATTTTAAGCTGGAGTATGAGCGATTGCTGAAGGCAGGTTATAAGAATTTGTATTATATACCCACGGATCATTTAATAGGCGATGATTCGGAAGGAACAGTGGATGGCACCCACCCAACAGATGTAGGATTTGAAAGGATGCTTAAAATAATCGGGCCTAAAGTAAAGTCTATCCTAGCAAATGGTCTATAAATCTATCCCTACCCTTCACCGTCAACCCATCAAGAGCCGCTTCGAGAGATGTGACTTTTTACGTCAAAAGGGCCTGATTCTCATCAGGCCCTTTCTGTTAGCGTTTAATTGTACAGTAATTATTGGACAGACCCTATGGTTTTCAAAAGCCAATGTTGTTATCTTGGGGGGATGCCTTACTCTCCTAATGCTTTGACGATAGCCATACCAACAGCCTTGGCTGATTGTGGATTTTGGCCAGTAATCAATCTGCCGTCAATGGTAACATGGGACTGCCAAGGTTCGGATTTTTCATAAATCCCACCTATTGCCTTTAGCCTATCCTCTAGTAAAAAGGGAACGACATTGCTAAGCTTGACAAGCTCTTCTTCTTCGTTGCTAAAGCCATTAACTTTTTTCCCTTTTATCAAATATTCGCCGGTGCTCAGTTTGATGTTGGTTAAGCCTGCAGGTCCATGACATACAGCTGCAATAAGCCCATTTGCCTCGTATATCTTGCTGGCAATCTTTGCGATTGATGAATCGAAAGGAAGATCCCACATCGCACCATGTCCTCCGGCATAAAAGATAGCTTTATATTCTTCAGGTTTTACCTGAGAAGGTTTGAGTGAATGGGTGATTTTATTGTGGTAGTATTTATCCTCCCAGAATTTTTTGTTAACGGGATCATTTAGGTCAAATCCATCCACAGGTGGATTTCCGCCCTGTGGGCTAACAAAATCAATCTCATATCCAGCCGCTGTTAAAACCTCCCATGGATGCGAAACTTCGCCGAGATAATAACCTGTTTTTTCGCCTGTATTGCCTTTTGTATCGTGACTAGTCACTACGAATAGAATTTTTGGTTTTTGGTTTGTTGCATAGCTATGCGTTACTATTAGGATTAATAAAGCCGAAAATATTCCTATTTGCCTAAAGAGTCGTTTTGTTTTC
Source organism: Sphingobacterium sp. UBA3549 (assembly GCF_002376635.1). Lineage (NCBI taxonomy): Bacteria > Pseudomonadati > Bacteroidota > Sphingobacteriia > Sphingobacteriales > Sphingobacteriaceae > Sphingobacterium > Sphingobacterium sp. UBA3549. The sequence continues at coordinate 152,331 of NZ_DFOE01000018.1, forward strand.
ATATCGATTTGATTTTCTTCTTGTTGGAACAAATTTCTTGATTTTGTATAGTAATTTACCGTGACTTACATCACAAAATTAAAATTCACCTCCCCATTCCCGCCATTCACCGAGTTTTCCCGATCGTTGGTCTAAAGCCCGTAGGCTGGGGGCCTATTGTATTGTAGTTTTGAGTCAACAAATAAGAACAACAGAACTAACACAATAAAATAAAGACATTATGAAAGCATTAGTAAAAACATTCGCAGCAGCAGCCCTAATCGCAGTATCAACATTTGCTATGGCAGCTGAAGGACCTGGAGCAAAAGCAACAAAAGTAAACGTTAACCTTTCCACAGCAGACTTCGCTTTAGAGCACTATGTAGCGGTAACTACGGAGGGAGAATCAGCAGGAGTAGAACAGTTATTTGCAGCTGATTTTAATCAAAAGATCCAATCTACAAATGCGCAGTCTAACAGCCGTAGTGAAGTGGTTAAACTATTGAAAAAGCAAAAAGGCGAGAAGCTGAATTGTGCAGTAAGTACTGATATCATCGAGGAATCGGCAGACTATATGTTCGCTAAAGTGACTCTAAAATTTGAGAACTTCACCAAAACAGATTTAGTTACCTTGGAGCGTGTGGGCAATGACTGGAAAGTATCCAAATCGATCAATTCGTATAAGTAGTATCCAATAACTGGTGGTTTGCCAATAATAAAAGACAAACCACTAGTGAATCATATGTTTAAGTTTAGTTTAAAGGCCAGGTCATGAAATCTGGCTTTTTACGTCAAAAGGGCCTGATTCTCATCAGACCCTTTCTCTTAGCGTTTACTTGTACAGTAATTTTTATGTTTCCTATCGTTTCCTCTATTTTGTTTCGTCATCCAATGTTTTTATGGACTATTGGATTTTCACTGTACGACGCGAATTTTTATGTTGAACCTTTCCTTCGAAAGGTAGCTTGTAGCCGTTTTGTATCGTAAGAACAATACTCCATTTGAAATAGTTTTATAAGATTGACCTTTTTTGTCTTGCTAACTATCTTGTTTTCTTTTAATTATTGTTGTAGTTTTGGTGCCTCACATCGAACTGTTTTGCCGTAATGAGATAAAACGAGGCGAAAAATGAAAAACAACTATAGTTCACTCGAAAATTTAACTTTGCAAAAGTTAATACGGGCTGGAGACCAAGAAGCATTTAGGATAATCTATGAAAGGTACTGGGACAAAATATTTGTGATTTGTAATAACCGGTTGCCACAAAAGGATATTGCGGAAGATCTTTTACAGGATATTTTCATTTCACTTTGGAATAACCCCAAACTCGAAGAGATTCAAAATCTTGAAGCTTATTTATTTCAGGCAGCCAAGTTTTCTATCATCAAATATGTAAATAGATCTTCAAGAGTGGATTTTGTTGATCCCAATTCCTATGGATTATTGGATCGTGTGGAAGAATTGGAATTGGACGAAGTATTAGACATTAAAGAACTTCAGCAACTTATTTTCCAAGAGGTAGAACGCCTACCAGAGAAAGCAAAGATTATCTTTAATTATTCCCGTATAGATAATTTGGACAGTAGAGAAATTGCCGAAAAACTAAATATCTCACATCGAACTGTTGAAAATCAAATCAGCAAAAGCCTCAAACATTTAAGGATTTTTATAAATAATTTGAAAACGTTATTATTTTTTTAATTTTCGGTGTGCGTTACTCAGCACTTGTGGTACTTCTATATAGACCACAATTGTTAATCGTATGAAGACGCAACAAGAAATTAAAGAAATCATTTCCCGTATCAACCAGGGAAAAGCCTCTGAGGAAGATATTATACAATTTCATCTTTGGTACAATAGTTTTGACGATAGTGAAACAATACTCGATAGTAATCTCTCGGCTGTCGAATTTAAAGATAAAAACTGGGCAGAGATTAACCGACGTATTGCCCCTTACAAAATATCGAGGTTGAAATGGGTATGGCGAGTTGCCGCTGCACTACTTTTTCTCTCTGCTGCTGCAGTGTGGATCTGGTCAATTCAGCAAAAGGGAAATAATGATGAAGTTTTTAGATCAGCGGCATGGATTACAGACAGTTCAGGCCAAACCGAAGAAATTAGTAGCAGTTTGCATGATTTTTTAGATTCGACAGGATATGTAGATCTCAAAGAACACCATAATTTAAGAACCTTGGCAACAGCAGCAGGGGAGTTTACCAAAGTTATTCTCCCAGATGGCACTAAAGTTTCACTGAACGTCGGATCGAAGATCGTCTTGTCTCCAGATTACGCCAAGGCGGCACAAAGGACAATTTCATTGGAAGGAGAGGCGTATTTTGAGGTCGTATCAATACCTGGACGCAGCTTTGTCGTAAAAACAGTAGATCAGCAGATCAAAGTTCTCGGTACAAAATTTAATGTCAGAGCTTATCCTAATTTTAATAAAACAATTACCACACTACACGAGGGGAAAATTGAGCTAAGCAATCGAAACCAAAATGTCATATTGCAACCCAATAATATAGCCGTAAACAAAGATGGAGTTTTGTCTCTTCAACGGATGGAGAAGCTAGAGAAAGAGGCATGGCGCAAACTAGATTTTGAATTTGATAATGAATCTATTAAGGCTGTACTTCATCAACTTAGCCAGTGGTATGGTTTTGAGCTATCTTATCAGTCCGCTGTTCCTAACCAGCATATCTCTGGTAAAATAGTAAATGGCACAAAAACCTCAGATGTGCTTGAGATTATGAAAAACTTAACGAACGGGAATTTTCAGATGAAAGGCAAGGTCCTCTATGTAAATTTCGGAAATAATTAACCTTAATACAATGAATGAAAAATTCTTTAAACGAAGCCCGGCTTTTTTAAATCCGGAATTGCTTTCGGTTAAACTAACCACCTTAATGACAATTGGGCTATTGTCTTGTAGCATACAGCAAAGTTTCGCACAGCGAATTCATATCGATACAACCAAAAAGCCACTTAAAACAGTATTAAAGCAGATAGAAGAGCAGTCAGGTTATTCTTTTGTTTATGACACAGGTATTGTAGAAAACGCTGCTATGATTCAGATTTCACTTGATGAAGATGGGATACAAGCTGCATTGTCGAAATTAGCAAGAGCGCTTAATGTTGACTATAAGATTGTTAATAAAACTATTACATTAACTCGAATGAAAGAAAACGAGGGAACAATCTTGTTGAAAGGACGTGTGTCCATCGATGATCAGGATGGTAAATCTCCTTCATATCAAGCTGGTGTAAGTGTCGCCATCAAAGGAAGTAATAAAGTTACCAGTACTAACAATGCCGGCGAATTTAGTTTAGAAGTTCCTATGGAGGCGACTATTGTGGTCAGTTACATCGGTTATAAATCCAGAGAAATTCCCGCTAAAGATATTGGAAAAAACTTAGTGATCGTGCTCCAAAAAAGTATGGATTATTTGGATGAGGTCATTGTAACAGCATATGGTACCAAAGAAGCGAGAGAGAACCAAACAGGATCGGCTTTTACGATTACAAGAAAGGACCTGGATAATAGGCCTGCGCTCCGATTAGATGCGTTACTGGAAGGTGTCGTGCCCGGGGTTGAATTTAATTCACAAGATGGTGGAACAAATAGTTCTGCAAGATCACGCTATAGCACTAGAATACGTGGCGAAGCATCTACCGTTGGCGGTATAACATCAAATGAGCCCTTATGGGTTGTAGATGGTGTTCCACTTTACACTGGCGGAACAACCAATGCAATTCCTGGTATGCAAAATTCGATCAGTCCCTTGACATATATAAATCCGAATGATATCGAAAGTGTCACCGTACTTAAGGATGCCAGTGCAACGACAATTTATGGTGCAAATGGATCCAATGGTGTTATCTTGATAACAACCAAACGAGGAAAAGGAGCCCCTAAACTCTCTTATTCATTTCGTACGGGGATAAATAGAAGACCATCAAGTCATCTCAACCAACTGAATGGGCATCAATATTTAAATCTGGTCAAAGACATGGGCATGGTCGATCAGTTGGGGAAAATCGATACCAGCCAGGATACGCGTTGGGCAGATGTATATAATCGTACTGGTTTTACTAATCTCCACAGCTTAGGACTGTCGGGTTCAACAGATGCTGTTCATTATTTCCTCTCAGCCAATATCTATGATGAAAAACAGACGATTATCGGTAATTCTACAAAACGCTATGATGTGCGTTCAAACGTAAGCGGGAATGTCGGCAAACGCTTGGTTTTGAACAGCACACTTGCTGCTTCTTATTCTAAAGATGATATGTTCAATCCGGGTAATGCTTATTTTCAGTACAGCCCATTGATTAGCCCATTTGGTCCAAATGGTGAGTATATTGAGCGCGATCCAAATGGCGGGCTTTTGCAGGGTATGCCGGGTTTGATCGATCAAAATGAACAGAAACAAGCAACCGCACATGTTTTGGGAACCTTAGGATTTACTTATCAACTATGGGATGGATTAGTCTTTACAAACCTCAATGGTGCAGATTTTACCAGCGCCAATGAAGATCAGTATCTTTCTATGTATAATTATACGGGTTCTTCCAGCAACGGTGAGGCCTACCGAGGACAATCACAGGTTTTAAACTTAATCAGTACAAATACCCTAGCATTTAAACGTACTATTTTTAAAGGTGACTTTGATGTTGTACTGGGAACCGAAGCACGAAAAGAAGAACGTAGATCTGTTTCTGCCACTGGAACTGATTTTCCAAATGATTATATTCGAGAAGTCGGCTTTGTATCCACTGATAATCGTGTTGGCACAACGAGTCGCGATAAACAAACGTTACTTTCCTATTTTGGGCGTGCCGGTTACGTATATGATAAACGTTATGCAATAAACTATACCTATCGAAAAGATGGCAGTTCCAATTTTGGAAAAGATGTAAAATGGGGAACCTTTAGTTCTGTGGGGGCGGCCTGGACCGTAAGCAATGAGGCTTTTTGGCCAAAAAATAAGATTGTTGATTTCTTGAAATTTAAGGCATCCTACGGTAATAATGGTAACTCTCGATTTAATTCAGCTTATGCCAGTGGTATTTACAAATACGATTCCAATTATAGCTACGGGGGTAGTTCTGGAACGACGATGTCGAGAGGTGTGAATGACGGACTGAAATGGGAAACAACAAAAATGCTCAATACAGGGATAGATTTTAGATTGTTTGGTCGGTTTAATGTAGCGGCCGAATACTACCGAAATGTCACCCATGATATGATTGATAATGCCTATGTGTCTATGGTAAGTGGATTTAGACGTACTTATCAAAACGTCGGAAAAATGCAAAATGCAGGTGTAGAGCTGAGTGTCAATGGAGCAATAATACAAAAGGAAAACTTTAATTGGAATGCAACGTTCATTTTATCTTCAAATAGAAACAAAGTGTTGCAGTTAAATGAAGATATTGACCGTGTTTCGGGCAATACGATCATGAGAAAAGGATATAATTCCCGCTCTTACTATCTTGTGCGTTGGGCAGGTGTGGATCCTTCTACAGGAGACCCGATGTGGTATGATTTGGACGGCAATGTGACTAAAGTATATAATACAGAAAACCGTGTACTTGTTGGAGATTCAACTCCGCAATATTATGGAGGACTAACGAATTATGTTAATTATAAAAACTGGAATTTTTCGATTTTCTTCAAGTATTCAAAAGGAGGGTATTATTTTGATCAGGCGAATAGAAATAATGGATTGGATGGGCTTAATATTTTGAGTGGCAATCAATCCATTGATATGCTGAATTCTTGGTATTTTCCGGGGCAACTGGCCACTTCTCCACGACTTTCGAATACAAGTACCTCATCTATTATGAACTCCACCCGCTTTTTATTGGACAAAACATACCTCGAGTTAGATAATATCAGTGTAGGATATACTTTTAATAGCGGTCTAATTAGCCGATTAAAATTAGATCACATTTCCGTTACGGCTATGGCAAGTAATATCGCGATGTGGACTCCATATTCATCGAAAAAAGGATCAATAAAAAATTATGAATCCTTAGCTAAACAGTTTGGCGTAACAAGTGGAAGCGTAGTTGACAATACCTATACAAATATGCTTTCAGAATCTAGTCGCGTGCTTAATTATTCATTGGGTATCAATATTGGTTTTTAATCAGAATTTAATATGAAATTATTTAAATATACAGTAATTGCATTATCATTGACGCTGGCAAGTTGCGGTAAATCATTTTTGGAGGTTGAACCCATAGGGCAACTCGGCAAAGAGCAACTATTTTCTGATCTGAATGGTATGCGGGATGCACTTGTCGGTAGTTATAACCTGACCTCGCGTTTTTTTCAGTCACAATATGGGATATATGGCGATTTACGTGGGGATGATGTACAGCGCATTACAAATGGTACCCAAAATTATATGTTAACGGACTATAACTATACTTTTGATGAAGAAGATGGAACTGGTGGGACTTTAGCCATATGGTCAACAGGCTATGAGGCCATTAATAATATCAATAATGTTATTAACTCTGCTGAAACGGTACGTAAGTCACTAAATGGCAGGTCTGACGATTTTAATAGCTATATGGGGCAGAGCCATGTTTTGCGCGGACTACTATTTTTTGCGTTGGCAAATGTTTATGCACAGCATTATACGTATACAGCAGATGGAAGTCATCCGGGAATTCCTATTCCTACAGTAACACCATTACCTAGTGACCGCGTGCCCAGGGCAAGTATGAAAGATACCTATGCGCAAATCATAGCTGATTTAGAACAAGGAATTACCTTTTTGGAAAATTCCACAGCAAAGACTAAGATATATGCTTCAGCAGATGCCGCACGGGCTCTTTTGTCCAGGATATATCTATACATGGGCCGTTATGAAGATGTGATTAAGTACTCATCGTCAATATTGACCGATGTAAAGTACAAATTGGTGAATGCCGAAGATTATAAAAATATGTTCATTTCGGATAGCCAACTTTCAGATTTTAACAGTATTAAATCTGAAGTAATCTGGCAGCTGAATCTGAATATTAGGTCTTCAAATTTTATGTCAAGCTTCTATTCGGATAGAGTTACTTTTTTAGCCTATCCTTCAGACCGTTTTTTTAATTTATTCACGAAAGATGATGTTCGGCAATCAATGTTTGAACTACAGTCAAGCCCGGAGAGATATATGTCTCTTAAGAATGGGAAGTATTCAACAACAAGTGATCTGAATTGGCCGGTCAACTTTAAAGTGATCCGGTCTGCCGAGCTCTATTTAAATAGGGCGGAAGCATATTTTCATACCCAACAATACAATTTAGCGATTGAAGACTTAAAAACCATTAGAGCGAGGGCACTAGGTAAAAATACTGCAGACATTGTTGTCGAATATAGTACTCCGAATGAATTGTTGGAATTAATAAAATTGGAAAGACGCAAGGAATTGGCTTTTGAAGGCCAACGTATCTACGATATCATGCGTTATAAAGAATCAATGGATCGTGGGGCTGGATGTAACTCGGCAAACTGTTTGGTAAAATATCCAAATGATTTGTTTATTCTTCCCATTCCCAAATCAGAATTAGATGCCAATAAATCCATTACTCCCAATCCCACTGTAAATAAATAAAAATGAAAAATATCCTATTTTTAATGAGTGTCATCTCCCTGCTATTTTTAGCTTGTAATAAAGAATTGGAAACTCCATATGATCATCCTTTTTTCTATATCCACCAAAATAACGTTTCGGAAATAACGGTGCAGGCAAACAGAAATGAGTCGGTTGACTATAAAGTTTATTTCAGTACAAAAACACAGTTTGAAGCCATAGAAGTGGATTATGAAGTGGTAGCGGGCGAAGGGCTTAAAGCTGGCGTAGATTTCGAAGTTGTTAATACTGGCTCGTCGCTTTTGTTTAAGCCAGGTGTCGTAGAAATGCCTATAAAAATACGCTGGATTAATCATCCAGTAGAAGAAGGTAAAGACAACACATTGACTATTCGTCTGCTCAGAAATGATAAGAATATTACGCTTGGGCTACCCGGCCCTGATCATAAACAATCTAGTCTGAAAATTACTAAAATATAGGACATATGGATATTCTGAAAAAGATAATAGGGATATTTAGTGTTCTTCTTGTATCATTCATACAGTTGAAAGCTCAGGACCTTAAACAGGATCCAAAACTGTTGCGCGGAAAATTAAAAAACGGTTTTCAGTATTTTATCTATCCTAATAATACGAATAATCAGCAGACTGCTATACAGCTTTTTGTCAATGCCGGCAGTCTACAGGAGGAGGACGATCAGTTGGGATTAGCGCATTTTGTAGAACACATGGCTTTTAATGGCAGCAAGCACTACCCCAAAAATGAAGTGATCACCTACTTGGAGTCTTTGGGCGTAAAATTTGGGGCTGATTTAAATGCACACACCTCCTATGATGAAACGGTTTATAAAATTACGATCAATAGCAAGTCGAAGGAAAACTTAGAGAAAGCTCTTGATATCGTTAGTGACTGGGCATTCAATCTTAGTTTCGATTCTTTGGAAATCGAAAAGGAGCGTGGCATCATCATAGAAGAATGGCGGACCAAGGAAGGTCTTTCTGCCCGCCTGAGCGATCAGACGCTGCCTTTGATTTTTTCTCATTCCCGTTACGGCATCCGTAAACCGATTGGTACGCTGGATATATTGCGTAATTTTCGTCGACCGACACTAGTAGATTTTTATCAAAAATGGTATAGGCCAAACTTAATGGGGTTGGCTGTCGTAACAAATCAAGATCCAAAAGCAGTTGAAAAGATGATCAAAAAGCTTTTTGGAAAAGCTAAAAACAGAAAACCCGAAGCAAAGCGCGTTTCATATAGCTTGGCAAATCATACCGATACACTTTTTAATATCTATACCGATAAAGAGGCCAGTAGTATTGATTTTAGTTATATTGGGATTTTGCCAGCCAGCAACGCTGTTAAGACCGAAGCCGATTTTTTTGAAAATTTAAAACGTACAGCAGTCAATGCACTCTTAAAGAGAAGATTTGATCGAATTGCCCAGTTAGACGACAGTTATAAAAGTGCTTCCATGTCGGTCTCCGATCTCTTATTGAACAATGGGCTTTCTGTTGGTGGAGCTACCTTGTACGAGGGGCAGATCAAATCTGGAATTTCTAAATATTTGAAAGAACGCGAACGTATTTTGCGCTACGGATTTACCTCTTCGGAACTGTCTGATTATAGAGAGCAATATAAAAGACAGCTTCAACGCGCGCCAGAGAACAAAGAACTAAATGCCAATATGATGTTGAGCCAATTAAAAGATGTCTTTTTTACTGGCCAAATATTAATGGATAAGGAAGCCCGTAATGGGCAGCTATTGCGTGACCTGGATCGACTGGATTCTTTAAACCTCCTGCATCATCTCCAAGGTTATTTTAAACCAGGAAATACAGCGGTGATGCTAACTGCTCCTGAACGGTTAATTGCCGATCTACCCAAAGAAAGTGTTTTGCGCCAGTTGTTCGCAGAGTCTGCTCAGGCAGATTTGAAGAAATGGATAGATCATATTGAAATTCCCCAGCAATTGCTGAGCGATCTACCTATATCCGGTAAAGTGATACAAAAGAAACTGATCAACGAGGTCGGTGTGACCGAATGGCAACTTTCCAATGGTGCCAGATTTTTTCTAAAGAAAAATGATAGTAGAAAAAATCATATTCAACTAACAGCCTTTAGAAAAGGCGGCTTTATTGCTGTGGACAGCTCCGATTATGTCAACACCGTGTATGCCAAAAATATAATTGGAGCCAGTGGTGCGGGGGCATTTACGCGCGCGGCATTAACAAAATTCTTAAATGGGAACTCAGCATCGGCCACATTTATGATAGCGCCAAATCGAGAAGGACTGTCAGCTTCAGCTAATCAAAAGGATATTAAGTCTATGTTTGAGCTGATCTACCTAAAATGGACTCAGCCTCGTGTCGATGAGAAAATTTTTGGAAGCATCAAAAAGCAAGGGTTAGATGCCGCCAGGAATAAAAAATTCAATGTGATGGAGGCCTATAACCAAGCAATCAACAAAGCTATAGGAGCGCACGATTTGGATGAAAATACACTTTCGGTGGAACGTATTGAAAAGGATCTACAGATTGATCGTATTGTACCAGTATTCAAAGAACGTTTCCATTCAGCTAAAGATTTTGATTTTGTGCTCGTCGGTGATTTTGATGTAGATAGTGTTCAAGCTTTTGTAGAAAAGTATATAGCAGCACTTCCCACAGGATATTACCGCAGTGAGCAGCGGATCCCTGCTTATAAACAGCGGAAAGATCAAGAAATTGTCCTATATGCTGGCCAGGCCGAAAAGGCCACGGTTAACTTGTTTTATCAGACCACTTCTACACATTATGATTATCCTGAGATATTAAAAAATGAACTTTTGGAAAATGTGCTCAAGGTCAAACTCCGAAAGAATCTGCGAGAAGAGCAGTCGGGTGTATATGGCGTAGGCGTCAGTGTCAGTGCAACTTCTGAACCGACCGATTTGATGCGCACACGTATTAATTTTACCTGCGAACCTTCAAGAGCAGAGTTTTTGATCGGACAAGTTCAGGTTGAGCTTGATAAAATCATAAAAGATCCGTCTTACTTTGTTGAAGAACTCAATAATGCTAAAGTGCAGATGCATCAGGTATACGACAAACAATTTGGAAAAGATACATTTTGGAGTGCAGAACTGCGCAACCATATTTATTATGGTTTTGGAAACTGGTCATTTTTTACCAGTTATAAGCAAATGCTTGATCAGATAAAAGCTGCAGACATTGCCGATTATGCTAAACAGAAGCTCAATAAAGCCTACAAAGTAAAGGCGGTATTATTACCGGAAAATTTAAAGAAATAATTCATACAGATGAAATGGTCAGCGACATATCAGACAAGTCTGAAAAAGATAAGACCTAAACTTCATCATCATAAAAATATAGGGATGAAAAAACACTATTGTTTAATATTGATCACAATGATCTTTAGTCTGTTTCTTCTCGGATGCAAACAGGATGCATTACTTGCAGATAATGTACAGTTGCAATCCTTTTCTTTTGACCCAGCAAGCAATCCGGGCCTTAAAGATGCAGTATATGGTACTATCGAAGGACAGCATATTTCGATTCGTGTGCCCAACTCTGTCGATATTACAAAAGCAGTACCTTCCTTTAAAGGTACGTCGGAGAAAATGGTTGCATACGTTGGAAAAGATATTCAGGAATCTGGGGTTACAGCCGTCGATCTTTCCAAAGCAACGGTCTACCGTTTTGTGACACCAAACGGAATGTCGGAATATAGCGTTTCGGCACAAAAGTCGGGATCTATTCTTTCCTTTGGTTTCTATGCAGCTGATAATCCAGAATATTTGTTTCGCGATTATCCCGCTACAATAAGCAAACTTGATATCAAAGTAGACCTACCTGTAGATGCCGATATCACCAAGTTGGTTGCCCGATATACTGTCAATGACGGCACAGTACTGAAGTCCAATGGTGCAGATTTCAAAAGCAAGGAAACCATTTTAGATTATTCCAATCCCCAAACCCTGACATTGCAGGATTTGGAAAGCGGGACATCTGAAAACTTTGTTGTTCAGGTAGGCAGGCTGACAGCACCTGTGTGGACAGCGATGCAGCTTCCCGACTTTTTACAAATCAACAATGTTGCGGAGGCAGGACTTGAAATAAATCCAATAAATAATCAGCCGTATGTATCCGTTCAATTTTCCGGCAGTACAGATGATTTACGAAAGGGGCTTATTACCGCGTTCAATAGTGAAAGCAAACAATGGGAGACTTTAGGGAATGAATCTGGCTTTACGCCAACAAGAGCCGATTACATTTCGTTAGATTTTTCGAAACAAGGAATTCCATATGTTGCATTTAGAGATTATACGGCAGGAACTAATGCACAATATGCATCATTAATGAAGTATGAGAACAATACCTGGTCATTTGTAGGCGAGCAGCAGGGATCTTTCAACAGGGTGAATTATTTAACGTTAAAGTTGGATGAAAATAATGTGCCTTATCTAGGATATGTGTTCTCACGTGCGTCTTCTCCTTACCCTAGCCGTGGTACATATGTTGAATCGTTACGTAATGGAAAGTGGACGGGGCAGTCCTTTGCACAGTCAACTACAGGCTGGTTTTCAAAAATGTTTAAAGGACGGGATAATAAATTGTATTATGTCGTCATGGATTTAACAAGCGGTACAGCAAGCCGTAAACCTTCTGTATATCGATTAGAAAATGGTGCATGGAATTTGGTCGGGAATGTTAATGTCGGACCTGCAGAGTCAAATTCCGGAGGTATCAATATTGATCTTGACGTAAAAGAAGACGGTCAAATTTATATGGTTTACCAGTCCAATTCACCGGCTTTTAAAACATTTGTTATGCATTGGAATGGGAGCAGTTGGAAACAGTTGGGTGACGGTATCAGCCAAACGACCAGTAGCTCCGCAAACCGCGACAATGTGGCGATCCGTATACACCCCGATGGTCGAATTTTCTTGGCATACGGAGACGCAATCAATGGAATAAAGGTCTGCACCTACAATGAAGCTACAGGAAACTGGAATACTGCAGTGCAGGTTTCACCAGAAAATGGGAATAAATTTGTGATGCAGATAAGTGATCAAGGAATACCTTATTTGATCACCGTGATAAACAGCAAGGCTGCCCTTTTCAAATACGATATTCCAGGATTATAACATAGTTCAGGTCACGGTCGGATGTATAAAATTATCTGATCGTGATTTATTTATCAGCAATGAACAATATGATTAAAAAAATAAGCATTATCTGGATCTTGGGATTACTTTTTGTAATAAAGGTCACAGCCCAAGTAGCAGTAGCTAAGAAAGTCTGGATTGAAGGACATGCTTTTGAAGACAAAAATAACAATGGCCTTTTGGATAAAGGAGAGAAAAGGCTTTCTAAAATACGGGTATCAAATGGTATTGATGTGATAAGCACCGATAAAACCGGAGCATATAGCTTTGAAGCTAAGATTGGTCAATCCATTTTTTCTATCACTCCATCTGAATATGTATGGGCAAAGGAAAAGAAAATAGGAAATACACATGCATATTACCTTAATCCTAATCATACTATTCCCGATACTTTGGTGTTTGATATACCATTAAGAAAGAGGAAAAATATCCCTCTCGAATTCAATATTGCCGCCATTGGAGATGTGCAGGTGAGCGATCAGGAGGAATTGGGATTTGCGGCCAAAAGTATATTTTCCGAACTTATAGAAAGGAAGGATATTGATTTTAATCTTGTTCTGGGAGATTTAGTCAACAATAATATGGAGATTCTGCCTGAAGTGGGGAAAATGATCGATGCACTGCCGATGTCATCCTACACAATGGTCGGCAACCATGATCGGAACGTTGCCAATCCAGATTATATGAACGACCGTTTCAATGCAGTTTTTGGAGCTGATAATTATGCTTTCAATTATGGTAATGTACATTTTATCGTGTTAAACAATGTCTTTGCTACAGGCAAAAATTCTTATGAAGGAAGATTAACTGATGAGCAGTTGACATTTTTGAAAAATGATCTTTCCTATATTCCAAAAGATGCTTTAATAGTACTTAGTCAGCATATTCCTATGGCTTTTACACGAAATAGGACGGACGTACTTCAACTGTTGGCTGATTATAAAAATGTATTGATTTTGTCTGGACATACCCATCAAGTGGATCGTTATTTCTTTAAAAATAAAGCGGTACAGGAATTGGGTGCTGGTGCAACCTGTGGTAACTGGTGGCGTGGTGAGAAGGATGCCAAAGGAGTTCCGGATGCCAGGATGCTGTGCGGTAGCCCAAGGGGGTATTTTGTGATTAATATTAAAAACAATAGCTATTCGTTTCAGTTCAAAGCCGTAGATCAGGATGCTAAAAAACAAATGCATATTGCTGTTAGAGCGGGCGTATTGCTAGCAAATGTTTTTGGAGCGGCAGATAGTACGAATGTCATGGTACAGATAAATGATGGAGAATGGGTCCAGATGCGGAAAAGTAAAAGTGTAGATCCGTTTATATCCGATATCATCGAAAAAAATAATCAAAAGATCTATCCCACTTTAGGTAGCACGGCGAATCCTTTACGAAAGCGGGCCTCTGGTCATCTTTGGGAATTTCCGTTGCAAAACGTAAATGGTGATAGCATAAAAGTGATCCGGATTAAAGCGGAGGATAACTATGGCTTTTTAGTTCAAAATGAATTTACCGAGTTTTTTTCGCAGTAGTTATACAAATTATTCTTGCTATATGTCCATAGCTTATCTAAAAGGGTAGGCTTGACTGTAGAAGAATACTATAGTTTTCATATGTTTTAAGTTTAGTTTAGAAGCCACGTCGTGAGATGTGGCTTTTTTTGGATACCTTATTTACCTAATGCCTTGACGATAGCCACGCCCACGGCCTTGGCTGATTGAGGGTTCTGGCCAGTGATCACTCTCTTCCCCGAGATAATAACCTGTTTTTTCGCCTGTATTGCCTTTTGTATCGTGACTAGTCACTACAAATAGAATTTTTGGTTTTCGGTTTGTTGCATAGCAATGCGTCACTATTAAGATTAATAAAGCCGAAAATATTCCTATTTGCCTAAAGAGTTGTTTTGCTTTCATATCGTTTTGATTTTCTTCTTGTTGGAACAAATTTCTTGATTTTGTAAGGTAAATTACCGTAACTACTTCACAAATTTAAAATTCACCTTACCATTCCCGCCATTCACCGAGTTTTCCCGATCGTTAGTCTAAAGCCTGTATGCTAGGGGCCTGTTGTGTTGTAGTTTTGAGTCAACAAATAAGAACAACAGAACTAACACTATAAAAAAAGACATTATGAAAACGCTAGTAAAAACATTCGCAGCAGCAGCTTTAATCGCAGTATCTACATTCGCTATGGCAGCTGAAGGACCTGGAGCCAAAGCAACAAAAACAAACGTTAACCTTTCCACTGCAGACATGGCACTGGACCACTATGTTGCGGTAACGACTGAAGGAGAATCAGCAGGAGTAGAGCAGTTATTCGCCGAAGATTTTAATCAAAAGATCCAAGCTACCAATGCGCAGTCTAACAGCCGTAGCGAAGTGGTTAAATCTTTGAAAAAACAAAAAGGCGAAAAGCTGAACTGCACAGTTAGCACTGATATTTTAGAAGAATCTGCAGATTATATGGTAGCTAAAGTAACGTTGAAATTTGAGAACTTCACCAAAACGGACTTAGTTACCTTGGAGCGTGTGGCTAATGACTGGAAAGTATCCAAATCAATCAATTCGTATAAATAGTATTTAATAACTGATGGTTTGCCAGTAACAGAAGACAGACCACTAGTGAATCATATGTTTAAGTTTAGTTTAAAGGCCAGGTCGCGAGATCTGGCTTTTTTGAGTCATTACTGCCCGTAGCTTTAATATCCCTTTTAAAGTTATCTTGATTTTTTGATATCTTTTGCTATTTCTATTGCTTTTTTCATGTCAGGAATACCATAACCATAAGGGATAACCGGGTTATTGATTCGATCTCCTGATTTGCGTATTACATCCATTAGCTCTTTGTTGCTCAATTGCGGATAAGCTTGCCATAAACAGGCGGCTAAGCCACATAGTATAGGACTCGAATAGGAGGTTCCGCTACGTGGTGCAACGGCGCCTGATTTCCCGATTATCCATGCTCCTCCACCTAGGGCCATAACATCAACTTACCCAAACTCCTTGCATATCGACCGCATATGGATCATCGTTTTCATAGACGAAAGATTTAGCACCTTTGATATTCACATTTTTAAAAGCTCGGTTATTTTTAAGATTCAAAAAACCGGCATCGACGACAGCAATAGCGATAACTGCTCCTTTAAAACCCTTCTCATGAAGGACCTACCCATTATTTATACTTATATTGGAGGCATCTCCACTATAGTCCAATCCTTTTATATTTTCTTCTTTTTTAATGCATTAAACAAGTTTATCCGCACTGTTTTTTCATAGTTTTCGGTATATCACATCTACCGATTACAAACTCATTTATAATACCTTTTTTTGTTTGAATACTAAATAATTTAGTGTCACAATAAGGCCTAAAACGGTAAAGTACGAATATATTAAAGGATAAAATCAATGAAATACTGACAGCAAAAACTATGATGCGGTTATAGGGATAATAGCTGTGTCATCATCAGAAAAGAAAGCCAGACTATCGCCATGGAGCGATAGACAACAGAAGATTAATTTTAAAAACATTGCTGTCTGAAAATTACGGAAAGACAGCGGATCTTAAATTTTTATTATGACAACGAAAGCAGAATTAAAAACATTTTTTGAAAACGGGGATGTACCCGGACAAGAACAATTTTGGGCGTGGATGGATAGTTATTGGCACAAAGAAGAGGCCATTGATGCAACATCTACGCGGTACACCAATACACAACCGACCACCTATCAGGTAGGAGGAGTGCCGATCGGAACATCATTTGACCAGATGCCGGTACAAGAGGTATTGGATTTCATATTCTATGGTAAGCAACAGCGCAGTCTTACCATTACTACAACACCACCTGATGCCGTTGTGACGATCAACGGGGTGATCGGCAATACATTAAATGTATACGAAGGAGCCGATTTGAGCTATACAGTTGAACGACCGGGGTATTTTTCTAAAACTGCGTCAGTCAAAGTCACCGAAGATATGACCATACATGTAGCCCTGGAACCAGATCTTTCAAATACTGAGATCAAATTTAAAATACACACAACAGCAGCAAATCAACAGGTTCCTATTGCAATGCTCCGAACTTCGGATACACAGACTCTTGCTAAGATCACTTATGGCGACGGGCAGTCAACTACGGTTTCCGTACCACAATATGATGGATCACAATCTTGGACCGATAATGAAGGAAATATTCATTACATAGATAATGGAAATACATTTTACCATACTTATGAAGTAGCGGGTGATTATGAGGTAACGATTAATGCGGGTGCAAATGTAAATTATGTCCGTTTCTGTGAAGGTCTCATTAGCGATCCAGCGGGCTATATGGTACCGACAATCAACAATTATATCCAGGAGATTTCAGTATTCAGATCTGATTCACTGACCAATCTGGATTATACTTTCGCCGGATTATCAAAGGCTAATGTCGGTCCGAACTTCAAATTGGAAACACCCCAAGTGGCCAGCATGAATGCTACATTCTATGGATTTGGAGTCGGAAGGGAATTTGATAGTTTTCCAGCGGATATGCTCTCACAGATCAGTCTACCGACCGCTTTAAGGGGAACTTTTTTCAGGGCAGGGCTTAAGAAGATCCTTCCTGGGTTTTTAGATAGCCTGACTGAACTTGTCAGTGTTTTTGAATGTTTCAAAAATTCAAAACTTGGAAAGGGTTATTACAGTGGCGTTGACGCAGGGCAGTATCCGACTATGGCTGTACAGGGATCCAATGATTTTGTACCTGTATCACTATTCTGGAAGAACCCCAAATTAAAAGACATCAGCCACGTATTCAACTATATTGGTGAGGGATGGTTCGGCAACCTCAGCAGCGGCTATCTGGCATATTTTGTCATCCGAAGAGAACTGTTCTGGAACGGGAAAAATGCCGGCAATCTAAATGGTACCATTCAAAGTGCGTTCTATGCCTTCGGCAAATGTAACAGGGTGTTATGTGAACCTAATATTCTGAAGCATGCGCCGAATATGGTTTATCTTGGAGGGATATTTACCCAGACCAACCAAATGCAGCACCCTGTAGGTTGGGCAACAATGGTTCCTGTTGCGGCCAGCGAGACTGAAGTTTACCGGTTCTCGGAAAACAACGGAAATTATACGGCTGTTCCAGTTGCTGGAAAAGGGCTGACCTTTGATTTGCGACTGATGTTCCCTGATATTTCCTATCCAAAGGTTACCTGTATTTCTGGGGCGTTCACTGTGGCGGCAACAGGTAGTACAATGGGCTTCCAGCATCAGATTGACTATACGACGAATGGCCAAGTAGCTAAATTGGATCTAAGTATGAGCGGTACGGATTTTCTGTCAAAATTTCCGAATGCGAAAGCCGGCAGTATGGATGCCTATGCAAAATTGATGCTGGGACAAACTGGGGGTACAGAGTCTGATAAAAATGATGGTCGTCATGGCGTATTCTATCGGTTGGATCAAGATAGCAGGATCAGCGACAAGACAACTCTACCAAGTCTGATTTTTAATAATGCTATCCCGTATTAATATGTATCTCATTAATCAATTAGAAAATGAATAATCAAGAAATAACATGGACAACGATGAGTCCCAGTATTCCTGTCACTAAAACCATCGTAGAAACAAGTTTGCTTGCAGATCAGTCCGCAGAAGATGGTGTAATGAGGATCGGTGCCACGAGAATAGGATATGCTTATATCTTTGAAAGAGAAGGCACGAATCCCCCAACAGATTCAGACCTGATATTTCAATATGATCTTGCCGGAAACCAGATCCGTCGAGAATTGAAAAAGATAAGCTAAGAGACTTCTCAGGTTGAAACCAAGGGGCGCAGGTTTAGCGTCCCTGGTTTTCAGTCGCTCGGTTCTCACACAAAAACTAATGGAGTCTCGGGAATAAAAATTGTAAAAAACAGTAAAAAATTTAAATATGGAAACTTTAAATACAGCTGCATCGGCGGGTGTACCGGCTATTGGTATGCCTTCACCGACAGCAATAGATCAAAATAGCGTTGACGAAATTGTGCCAACAGGAAATACAGCATCAATTGTCCAGCTCAATACGAGTAGTATAGAACCTAGTGAAATCCTCGGAGATACATCATTTCATGATACTCAGGGCAGCATCAATGTCAATAACAATGGGCAACTTCAATTTAACCTGCCAATTGCTTTGCCACCAGCGATCAAAAGTGTCGCACCACAGGTCAATCTGATTTACACCAGCGGATCCGGCAATGGAATCGCTGGCTACGGATGGACTATTACCGGAGTGACCGGTATTTCCCGAATGGGACGCAGCATCGATAGAGACGGTGGAATACAGACGATCCAATATGATTTTACCGATTATTACATGCTCGGTGGACAGCGGCTGATGTTGAAATCAGGTGTGTATGGAAAAGATGATGCAGAATATGTTACAGAGAAATATTCAAATACCAAAATACGGTCGATAGGCACAAACCCTGAGCAGAACGGCCCAGCCTATTTCGAAGTTACTTTTGAGGATGGGTCTCAGGCATTGTACGGTAGCAGCGCAGATGCGCGAACAGCCATTGAGTATAATATTGTCAGTTGGCAGGATGCACATGGCAACTATATTTCCTATAGTTATGTTCAGGGGGACAATGTCGCTGTCATAGACCATATCGAATGGGGCGGAAACGAGCATGCCGGTACTTCCCATTTCAATAGTATTACATTTAATTATATGGAGCGCGAGCTGATAGAAAGTTCTTATGTCAGAGGAATTCTTTTCAAGCAGAATAATCTGTTGCAGAATATAGAGGTAAGGGCCAATGGCAATATCTTCAAAACCTATGAAATGGTCTATGAAAAAGACGATCATAACAACCGCTATCAGTTCTTAAAATCCATTACTGAGCGTAATGCGCTAGGAGAGGCCGCTAATCCAGTGGTATTTGATTACAAAAAATCCAAGCCCGGTGAGTGGAGAACGACTTCCATTACAAATGACAAAAATGCCAAACTGTTATATGGTGATTTTGACGGTGATGGTAAGATTGATGTTATAAAATATGCCGATGCGTTTAGGGATTGTCTGAATTATGAGAATATCTATCACGGAGATAATGGAGCCGACGGTGATGACTTCCAGACTGGATATTGGGAATCCTACTGTACTGAACCGGTCGATTATCCAGCGGGAATCTACCACTTTTCGAGCGTATTGGACAATAACCAGCCAAAACAGGTTTACATTGGCTCGGCTATTACCAAAGCCCAGCTGGAAAATGCCAAGGTATTCAATCTAATGAATGCAGAGGGTGAGATCCTGAACAGGCAGGGCTTTTTTATTTACGAAACAGTGCCTTCTACTACGAGCTCGGAACCGGGCAGAAGAGATTTGATCATTAAAGGCTACTCCATGGAAACTGATTCCATTTCAGGCAGTAAACAGCTGAAAGAGGAATTTGTAAAAATAGTGCCCGCGGAACTCTATGACCAAACTGTTCTCCGTGATGATTCCGATCCAAATGTAAGTCAGGAATGGAATGACACCTTCATCCTTGATGTTAAGGAGCATGATCTTGATGGTGACGGTATTTCCGAATTGATATTTATACTTAGGGATACATCAGGTCGGATCGAGGTGACCGGCCCCTCTTCAGAGCCTATTCGGACCAAGGAGATCAGGTATCGTTATCTGATTGTTCAGCCAAATGAAACCGAAGTTTCAAATCTTGCCCAGGTCATCAATATTTATTATCCTTTCGATAACTTTTTTGACGGCAAAGCACTTGTGGGAGATTTTGATGGTGATGGCTGTGTAGATTTTATTTCATTTACCGATCTGGGAGAATGTTCCTTGCTGACCATAAAAAAAAATAACCTAGGCAAATTTTATGCGGCTTCAACCTATTATCCCAATATACGGATCGAAGGACTCCGTGATAAGGCGGTTGTAGGGGACTTTACCGGAGACGGTAAAACAGATATTATGGTTCCACAGGCCGTTGACAGTGAACAGTGGAAACTCTATATATCGACCGGCTCAGGATTCAGAGTACAGGTGCTAGACGGATTTCAGCTTTATAAGGAAGATCTAGATTTTCGAGGGAAGACACATTTGAGGAACATAAAACGGCAATATTTTGCTCAGGATCTCAATAAGGATGGCAAAGCTGATCTGATTGCATTTTATTCCCATATCATGTATGATTATAGCGATAAGGGCTGTCAGACCAAGTTCATGATCCTATATCATGAAAATAAAGGTATGGATGCTAGGGGCAATGTGGTTTTTGAAAAACGGAATATCGATGGAAGCCAGCTCAGGGGCCGGAGCCAATATAAAATGGACTGGTATCCTGCTGAATATGACGTTTATTGGACAGATGTGAAGCCTTATGCGTCAAATTATATTAAGCAAGATCCACCTATATTAGCACACTTCTCACCGCTTATCGGTGATTTTAGGATCAATAATTTTAATGAGGATATCCTAGTATTTCGTGAGGGTAGCTTGATCAAGTATTCGCACTATAGTGTTGCGGATGAAACATACATTACATCAATAACCCAAGGGGGCATCGTTACTGAAATTCAGTATGATGAGTTGGATCCCAAGGTGAATCCGGGATTTTATGCAAGTGTCAAAAAGGAAAAATATCCTTACGTTGAAATGGATCGTCTGTCGCGAACCTTTGTCGTTTCACAACTAAGGCAAGACAATAGAAAGCAGGATTTCAGGTATCGAGGATTCGTTGCTCATGTCCTCGGAAAGGGTATGTTGGGCTTCAGACAGTCTGCCAGATCCTCATGGTACACAGATCAGTTATTAGCTACGAAGATATGGACCGGAAGTGAGATGGATCCCCTCAATGAAGGACTACCGATCAAAGAATGGAGTGTCCGTACCAGCGATGATAATGAACTCATTTTTCCAAAAGATCTTTCATTGGACAATGCTCAGCTGCTGTCATTTAAATCCATTGTTTACGATCGTTCGACCCCATCGTTAGGTGTTACGGCCATTGTTCCTATAAAGACTGTATCCAAAGACTTTTTGAAAGACATTGTCGAAGAGCATACAGTCGTGTATGGAGACTATTACCTGCCAGCTAGCACAGCAACTGTAATCAATAATGGTTATGCGACGACATCTACAGTATTAGCGTACATGCACAACCTGAATGGTACAGGCAAAAATTATTTTGTCGGACGTCCAATTAGCAAGTTAGAAACCATACAGGCCTACGCTGATACGAAACAGCAAAAGGAGGAATATGCTTACACTAATCATCTATTGGCATCCCGGAAAACGTACAATAGGAACGGTTCGGGCTGGGTACAGGAGTCCTATGCCTATGATCTTTTTGGCAATATTGTCGAAAAGGTACTGTCCAATAGTTCCGACAGCATGACACAGACCGAACGGACACAATATGATCCTAAAGGCCGCTTTGTTATCAAAAAGACGGACAACTTGAACTTGGAAACACTGATCACTTACAACGATCTGGGGCAGGTTCTGACGCAGATAGATCCATTGGGTAATATGCTGATCAGTGTATATGACGGCTGGGGAAAGCTTCTTTCTTCGGAGATCAATCTCGAAGGTGTCACAACTTTTACCTACGAAAAAATGGACGACAAAGGCACCAAGGTAAGTAAGTATGAACCAGATGGAATGGCTAGTTCAGTGTTTACTAATAAACTGGGACAACAGGTCAAGACAAGACAGAGAGGGTTTAATAAGGAGGGATCGGTTATCATAGTTGATGATATCGAGATAGCAGTAGAAGGAGATACCAATACCCGTATTTCGGTACTGACTGTTTATGATGATTTAGGTAGAAAAATTCGGGAGTCTGAACCCCATCGTGATGGAAATCCAGAAAAGTGGAATAACATTAGTTACGATGACAGTGTATTTCCGGGTATTGTAACCGCCACTTCATTTAATGGCAAACAGGTCACAACGCGCCAAGAAGGCAGGACGACAATCGTTGAGGAAAGAAACGGTTATCTGCGCAGCAGCAAAAAAATCGCTGATCCACTGGGTAATATTATTATTTCGGAGGACAAAGGCGGAACCATCAGTTTTTCTTTTAATGCTGCAGGTGATCAGATCAGTGCTCAATACGGTGATAATATTGTGCGGACAGATTACGATGTGTGGGGAAGGAGGTCTCTATTTGAGGACCCTTCCAATGGTGTATATCGATATGAATATAACGGCCTGGGGCAGGCCGCCAAAGAGATCAGTCCCAAAGGCTATAAGGAATATCGCTACAATGCCAAAGGGCAACTGGTTGACCAGACCGAAAAATCCATCCAGCAGGGACTGACGGACAAAACGATCAATTATCGGTATGATGGCAAGGGTCTTCTTGTTGAACAGGCCGGTACATCGGGTGGCGAGCAGTTTAAAACAACATTCATATACGACAGCTATGGTAGACTGCTCGAAAATCGCGAAGAGAGCTACGGCCGCATTTATATGCAGCGGGATATCGAGTATGATGATAAATCTCGCGTTGTATCCTATGCAAAGAGCCTTGAATCTAATACTGTCCAGACGGTGGCACGTATTCAGCACATTTACGATGCATGGAGCGGAATCTTATCCAAGATTATCAACGCTGATACAGGCCTGGAGCTTTGGCGGATACAGGAAAGCAATGCCGGCGGACAGGTGCTGCGGAGCCGATTAGGGGCATCAAGGGTCAGTAATGCGTATAATGAGCATAATCTTTTGACTGAGATATTGCACCAGTCCAATGCCGGGCAGATTTTGCATCAAAAGTATACTTTTGATGCAATTCGTAATGAGCTTAAAGATAGGGTACGGACAGGGAATATTGCGTTGACCGAAAACTTTAGTTACGATAACAATAATCGTCTTATCGAGTGGACCAATCCAGCAACAGGGGCACTTTCGGCTAATAGCTACGATATTCAGGGGCGTATTGTGGATATAGATAATGTAGGAACAGTATGTTTTGACAATGCCGGAGAACAGTATAGGCCATCAAAGGTGATGCTTAATACAGCAGGTAAGCAGCATTACGCCAATGACCTGATCCAGGAAATTGTTTATAACGAGAATAATGATCCGCTCCAGATCAAAGGGAATCAGGGTAATGTCACATTTGATTATGGTCTGGGACCTATGCGTCAGCGTGTTTTCTATAGTAAAACAACTACAGATTCAAAAATAAATGAAAGTATTGTTACCGCTCAAGATGCAGGTTTTACTAAGTTTTACAGTGCCGATGGAAGTTTTGAAGTAATCCGTAATAATAGTACGGGACAGGAAAAACATTTGATCTATATCGGCAGTACACCTTACGAAAGTAACATTGTCTGTCTGAAAGATTATTCAGAGAGTGCAGCATCTTATAAATTCTTGCACAAAGATTATCTAGGAAGTATTTTGGCGATCAGTGATTCAGGAGGAACATTGTTGGAAGAGCGGCATTTTGATGCCTGGGGTAATTTGACTCAAGGTAATATGCAGCTTTTGGACCGAGGATATACATCACATGAACATTTTGCAATGGTTGGAATTATCCATATGAATGGTCGTCTATATGATCCATTTTTGAGAAGGTTTTTAAATGCAGACGAGCATATTCAAGATATGTTCAATACGCAGAACTACAATAAATATGGGTATGTGCTAAATAATCCACTGATGTACAATGACCCGACTGGTGAGTTTTTCTTTGGTCTCCTTGCTATACCATTGATAAAAGCTATATTTATCGGAGCTGCGATAGGGCTTGCGGCTTATACAGTTGGCCTTGCAGTTTCGGGAAATATTGGTATGTGGAATTTGGGTGGAGCACTGAAGGCTACTCTCTTTGGAGCGGTTTCCGGGGCAATTACCTTCGGTATTGGTTCGATCTTTAAAGCTGCAGCAAGTACATTTGGGAATGCATTATTGCAAGCTGGTGCCCATGGTCTGTCGCAAGGGGTTTTAGGGCTGGTACAGGGACAGAATTTCTTGAGTTCGGCAGCTTCCGGTGTATTTGGTAGTTTAGGAGCTTATGGATGGGGGAAGGCTATGAATGGTGTCGGACTGGGTCAATTTTCGCAAAGTACCTATGGAATGATAAGTTTTGGAGCAATATCAGGTGGAATAGGTGCCGAGTTGACCGGAGGTAACTTCTGGCAGGGAGTGATCACCGGTGGAGTAGTGTCAGGATTAAACCACGTGATGCATAAGATCGGTGGACCAGGTGATCCCAAAGACAAAGAACAGATAACAAAAAAGAAAGTAAGAATAAAGATTACTAGAGACATTTACGACCAGCTTAAAAAAGCAGATGATATTATTGTCAAATCCATGTTAGATGGTAAGTCTATTTTTGGAAAATATGGTACTGTTTTGGATTTTTTAGATGCCGGGGGGGAAATCTATTTAGTTAATTTAGAATACAAAGAAGGTGTATTGACTAAAGCAGAATATCAATTTAAAATGGCTAATACGGTACTCAATAAAGGAGCTAGTTTAGGCGCTGGTTTGGCATTGGAAGCAGGGTTTACTATGGGATCTAGGGCAGGAATATACGGGATGCTTTTAGGAACAGCAGTTGGAGCTACCGTAGACGGCGCATTTTATATTTCCGCAAAAGGAGAACAATGGTTAAATAGATGGGGCCGTTATATTAGATACCAAACCATTGGAATAATCGAAAATAGTATTCGTTAACGTCAATTTTATAGATTTTATGAATAGTCCTTTTTACGGCTTTGTACTGAGGACTATTTCTAAAATTCTTTATTTTGAACTTTTGTTGTTCTGGAATCCTTAGACCAAATCTGCGAAGTAAGTGTATTTTCTCTATCCACAACAGTCACATAAAGACTATATTCAGAGATTTCATTGAGAACGCATTGGTTTTTAGTGTCAAATTGCATTATTCCTGATCCATTGGTATTTGACAATACCTGAATATTTTTGTTTGGAGATTTTAGATGAAAACTGATATTATTTTCTAAATATGCAATACCCTTCTCAATCTTTGTCAGCGTATACCGTTTGTTCATGATGAATTCCTGATCTTCGGCGCCCAATATGGGGATACTTATGAAACTTTCTTTTTCAAAAGACGCTCCGACTGCGATAGGAACATCAGAATAAGTATTTTCACCATGGGATTGTTCTAATTGGTTTTTTAACGATAATTTTTCCACAAATTCCAGGTCATCGTTCATCACGGAATCAATTTTTCTGGCAGCTGCAGTTTTATCAAAATAACCGTATATAATACTTCCGTCTAAAGGGGTATAAATCTCAGATGTTTTGCCATCTAGTTTTTGAAATGAGTTAGAGTGGATAAATTTCCATATATAAGGAATTCGATTATTATTTTCATTTTGTGTTGTCATAATCGATTCTGTTTTATTTACAGTCTCGACGTTTAAATTAGTGGGAGATAACTCAAATTTGCCAGTACTCACTGTTTTTCGTTCTAGTTTTCCCTGGGCCTTTGTTCTGAAATCAATTTGAGAATTGTATATCTTATTGGGAAGTGGAACAAATTTTAAAAGTAAAGAATCTTGTCCTTTAACGTTATGGACGAGACAAAGTAATATAAGTATCAATAATTTATTCATGATAATTAAAAAGCAAAGTATATTAAGGTCACCAGTTTAATATTTGAAGATTTGGTGAAAATCTACTTCGAAAATAAACAATTTTAAGTAAAAAAGGCAAGCAACATTTGCTATATTAGTTAAATAGCTCCTAATACAGGTAATAAGATGTTTTATTATAATTTATCGTATTTGTGCTCTATTTTTTGCTTGATCAATTAATATATTAGTGTTGTTATTTAAAAATATGAGAACTTTAATTGGCAATTTGGTTATATTAGGCTTATGGTAAAAAGATCAGTCTTAGAGAAGTTATCCAATAAGGAACTGTTACGCTATACTGCAGAAGATACCCGATCAGTCCCTGAGGCTATAGCAATGGCTTTCGACATTCTCAGAAAAAGAGGCTATATTTTTTCCGAGACAGAAATTGTTCAGATAAATCAACTCATAGAATCGAAGAAAAAAGAAGAACCTGATTATAGCGCTCTTAACAAATGGGATATTGATGAAGATGCTGAAGAAGCTACCGTCAGTTTCTTTTCACAAAAAGCAATATGGTACTTTAGTATATTATTCGGATTATTTACAGGCGCTATATTGTTAGCGATCAACTTATATGCAATATCCAAAAAAAAGGAAGCTTGGGCAACACTCCTATTTGGATTTGGTTATACAATAGCGTTAATTTTAGCATATAGTGAATTTAAAGATTATTTTGATCAGAGTAGATTCACTGGTATTTTGTTATATGTAATAGGCGCCGCTATATTGCAGTTTGGGTTTTGGGATCAATATTTGAAAGGAATAAAGTATAAGAAAAGAAGCATTACTGTTCCACTAATAATCTGTTTAACTGTTGTCGGTCTAATTATATTACGTACCATAATTTTTTTAAGGTGATTCTGAAGACTTACCATTTTTGTAGACTTACCTGTTTTTCAGACAAATTAATAAATATTTAAGAAGTGGAAATTAATAAAAAAGTTGTTCCGGGCATTTATGTTCTGACTTATGTCTGTTTAATTGTGATGAATTTTATCGCGATAGAACATCAGGAAATTAAAGGATGTTTTGGTCAGTTATTGGCTGATTTTTTTCACTTAGGGCATAAATTTGACGGTTTTCAAATTTTTAGAATATATCTTTTTTCGAACCCATGGATATTGGGATTATTTCATTATGGCTTTAAAATTAAGTGGCTTGCATATTGTTTTATTGCCACTAATATTTTGATTTTTATCGCCTTATTACAATGTTATATTAAATCAACTTAATACACTTGTTAGTATTTTACTACTTGTTTTAATAGTTGAAGACTATGATTTTTTTAAACGGAAAAAAGGTGGCTTCTTTTTTTCTTATTTTAAAGCAAGTAGAATAGCGCAATAGAAATTCCTAATGATGCAATTAATGGTACAATGGAAGATTTGGCTCTGTACTGTAGATTATTAGGAAACATTTGTTGTCTGATAAAAAATAAACCCGTTGCACCTATGCCCGAGAGGATGAAGTTAACATAAAATATATTCTGGTTCATTTCAGGATAATTATTTCGAATATAATTTATAATAACTAGTTGAATGCCTATATAAATAATACAATAAAAAGCAGTAATAACAGCTCCTTTTATATTTTTTATTTTTATGAAATTTAGCACTTGAAGTACTCCACCAAAAAAAACTCCAAATATTACGGAAAGCATCCAAATAAGTGTATTTGTATATAGTTCAATGGCGTTTACGTCCTCAGTGAGCCCTTTGTCCCATCCTTCGTCCACTACTTTTTCGCTAGCTTTTTTTTGGGCAATTAAATCTTCGATTAGTTCTGTTTCTGAAGGAGTAAAAGTTCGCCCACGTTCTTGTAGAATCTCGTAGGCATATTTTACGGCATCTGAAACAGATCGACTATCTTGTTCTATATATTTTTCGAGTTCTCTATCTGATAGTTTACTAATAACATTTTTATTAACCATATTTTGAGAAGAATTGAGATTGAATGCTTTATCAGTAAAGATCTAAATTTAATATGATATTTAAATAAAAACCTACCTCTAACTTTCACCTCCCCATTCCTGTCGTTCACCGAGTTTTCCTGAGCGTTAGTCTAAAGCCCGTAGGCTAGTGGCCTATTGTGTTGTAGTTTTGAGTCAACAAATAAGAATAAGAGAACTAACACAATAAAATAAAGACATTATGAAAACGCTAGTAAAAACATTCGCAGCAGCAGCCTTACTCGCCGTATCAACATTTGCTATGGCAGCTGAAGGACCTGGAGCAAAAGCAGCAAAAGCAAACGTTAACCTTTCCACAGCAGACTTCGCTTTAGAGCACTACGTTGCGGTAACGACAGAGGGAGAATCAGCAGGTGTGGAGCAGTTATTCGCTGGAGATTTTAACCAAAAAATTCAAGCTACCAATGCACAGTCTAACAGCCGTAGTGCGGTAGTTAAACTATTAAAAAAACAAAAAGGTGAAAAACTGAACTGTACAGTTAGCACTGATATCATTGAGGAGTCAGCAGATTACATGGTTGCTAAAGTAACCTTGAAATTTGAAAACTTCACCAAAACAGATTTAGTTACCTTGGAACGTGTGGGCAATGACTGGAAAGTATCCAAATCGATCAATTCGTATAAATAGAATT
>NZ_DFOE01000018.1:181581-199799 GCF_002376635.1 Sphingobacterium sp. UBA3549
CCGCGACATCCTAATCAAGCAAGTAATAGTACCGCCTCGCTGATAAGTGTTGATTTGCTCTCTGTTATTTCTCTATTGGGAAAAAAACGTAACCCTCAATCCAAGCTCCAACAGAAATTAATAAAGGAAGAAGAAGAGCGGTATCTTGATAATACCTTTTCAAAACGTATGGTTCAAAGTTTGACGGGCCTTACAGGGGATTCTCTCCAAACTTTTATACAGTTGTACCGTCCGAATATTGATACAGCGAAATACATGTCCGACTATGATATGATCCTGCACATCAAGAAGAGTTATCAAGAATATATCGAACCTTAAGCAGTTTTAGTGTGTGAACTGCTCTTTTTTTGTTTTGATAATGTCATCACAAGTATTGCTATTTGGAATATTAGCATAATTGAAAGCCCTCTAGTAAAAAAATCAGCACCTCCATTTATACAGCGAAAAAATATTAATGATACTTCTAAAAGCATCAAGCAGTACATTAGTTTCTTAAAGATTGATTCCATGATCTTTCGAATTGGTAACTTTTCTCTATTAATCTTTCTTATACCAGTTTACGCAAATAAACCCTGTGTAGCAAATTTAAAAAAGGAAACTTGGCTAGAGATGTCCGTTAATCTCCCCATTCCCGCCATTCACCGAGTTTTCCCGATCGTTGGTCTAAAGCCGATAGGCTAGGGGCCTATTGTGTTGTAGTTTTGAGTCAACAAATAAGAACAGATAAACTAATACAATAAAGTAAGGACATTATGAAAACTCTAGTAAAAACATTCGCCGCAGCAGCTCTAATCGCAGTATCAACTTTCGCTATGGCAGCTGAAGGACCAGGAGCAAAAGCAACAAAAACAAACGTTAACCTTTCCACAGCAGACTTGGCTTTGGATCACTATGTTACGGTAACGACTGAAGGAGAATCATCAGGCGTAGAGCAATTATTCGCCGCTGATTTCAATCAAAAAATCCAAGCTACCAATGCACAGTCTAACAGCCGTAGTGCGGTAGTTAAACTATTGAAAAAGCAAAAAGGAGAGAAGTTGAACTGTGCAGTAAACACCGATATCCTTGAAGAATCAGCGGACTATATGGTCGCTAAAGTAACGTTGAAATTTGAAAACTTCACCAAGACGGATCTGGTTACTTTTGAGCGTGTGGGCAATGACTGGAAAGTATCCAAATCGATCAATTCGTATAAATAAGAGCGATTTCAAATCAATATATCATGTTATGACACCACATCGATTGATGTGGTGTTTTTTCTGATAATAAGATTTTCTTTTGATTGCTAATTTTTTTAGAATTTTATAATTGAGAAATAAACCTTTGTACATGGATCAGCGTTTTGAAGAAATTATTCAGCTTATTAAAGAGTCTCAATATGAATCTATTAAGGTAGTTAATATGGAATTAATGACTTTATATTGGCGTATTGGAAAGTATATTAGCGCGCGGATCGAAACTTCTGAATGGGGACAGTCGGTCGTCAAAGAATTGGCTTTTTTCATTAAACAGCACGAACCTGAATTGAAAGGTTTTTCATATTGGAAATGTAAAACTCTCGTCACTGCCGAGAGAATTTGAAGTAGACATTAATAAAGCGTTTAAAGATAGCTACGTTTTTGACTTTTTAAATTTACCAGAATCCTATAATGAAGGAGATCTTCAAAAAGGGCTGCTTCGTCAGATGAAAGATTTTATTCTTGAGCTAGGGCGAGATTTCCTATTTATTGACCAAGAATATAAAGTACAAGTGGGAAACTCTGACTTTTATATTGATCTACTTTTTTTCATAGAGGATTACAGTGCTCAGTGGCATTTGAATTAAAAGTAGATAAATTTAAGCCCGAGCATCTTGGTCAGTTGAATTTTTATCTAGAGGCTCTTGACCGAGACGTTAAGCGGTCCAATGAGAACGCAAGTATTGGTGTTCTATTATGTAAAGATAAAGATAGTGAGGTGGTTGAATATGCTTTGAGCCGCAGTCTTTCACCAACAGTAGTAGCGGAATATAAAACACAATTACCGGATAAAAAGCTACTTCAACAAAAGTTACACGAATTATTTGAACAAGCTGATAATAGTGATATTTAGATTGTTATTTGTTTACTATATATCGTCGGTGTAATCACCTCCCCATTTCCGCCATTCACCGGGTTTTCCCGATCGTTGGTCTAAAGCCCGTAGGCTAGGGGCCTATTGTGTTGTAGTTTTGAGTCAACAAATAAGAACTAAAAAATAACAATATAAAATAAAGACATTATGAAAACTCTAGTAAAAACATTCACAGCAGCAGCTTTAATCGCAGTATCTACTTTCGCTATGGCAGCTGAAGGACCTGGAGCAAAAGTAACAAAAGCAAACGTTAATCTTTCTACAGCAGACTTCGCTTTAGAGCATTATGTGGCGGTAACGACTGAAGGAGAATCAGCAGGAGTAGAGCAGTTATTCGCCGAAGATTTCAATCAAAAGATCCAAGCTTCCAATTCGCAGTCTAACAGCCGTAGTGCGGTAGTTAAACTATTGAAAAAGCAAAAAGAAGAGAAGTTAAACTGTATAGTAAGCACTGATATCATCGAGGAATCGGCAGATTATATGGTCGCTAAAGTAACTTTGAAATTTGAAAACTTCACCAAAACTGATCTCGTTACCTTGGAGCGTTTGGGGAATGACTGGAAAGTATCCAAATCAATTAA
This sequence comes from Sphingobacterium sp. UBA3549, assembly GCF_002376635.1. NCBI lineage: Bacteria > Pseudomonadati > Bacteroidota > Sphingobacteriia > Sphingobacteriales > Sphingobacteriaceae > Sphingobacterium > Sphingobacterium sp. UBA3549. Next base: position 184,275 of record NZ_DFOE01000018.1, read on the forward strand.
TTCGTATAAATAAGAGCGATTTCAAATATATATATGTTGTAGAGCCACGTCGGGAGATGTGGCTTTTTTAGTTTTGTCTACTTACTACTAATTGTCAATTATTTTTTTTAAATATTTCTATAATTTTCTACAACGATAAGATCAATATCATCATAATCTTTGGCAACCCTGTTAATAGTAGCTTTTACATCGTCCCAAACTAAACCACCCAACCCAGCCCCAATTTTGGGGAGGGCTATTTTCTCAATGCCATTTTGGCGGGCATATACAAGCATTTTGAGAAGAGAATCTTCAATTGCTTTAAGCTCTGCCTTGGTTTTCCAGGTCTTTTGAGTGCCAAGATTGAAAACAGTGCCTTCACCATAATCGTAAGAAAAAACATCCCCAAGAGAGAAGTCACCATCTTTACAACGCTTTTTATATTCCAAATACATTTGATTATATTTTTCTTTGAATTGTAAAGCGATTCCTTTCCCCATTGCTCCAGTGCAATTACAACCATGAGCATAATTTTTTACATCAGGTAAATTGAATATGTTTCCAGAATCTAGATATGTGACCATTTTCTTTTTTTTAATGCGTAATAAAGTCCAATCATTCAGCTTCGAAGTCGAATTGTTGGGAGGATGAAGATGAACAAAATTATTCTGAAATGCAACTCAGTTTACCTCTCATTCCCACCACTCACCGAGTTTTTCTGATCGTTGGTCTAAAGACCATAGGCTAGGAGCGTATTGTGTAGTAGTTTTGAGTCAACAAATAAGAACAAAAATACTAACACAATAAAATAAAGACATTATGAAAACGCTAGTAAAAACATTCGCAGCAGCAGCTTTAATCGCAGTATCAACTTTCGCTATGTCAGCTGAAGGACCTGGAGCCAAAGCAACAAAAACAAACGTTAACCTTTCCATTGCAGACATGGCACTGGATCACTATGTTGCGGTAACGACTGAAGGAGAATCAGCAGGAGTAGAGCAGTTATTCGCCGAAGATTTTAATCAAAAGATCCAAGCTACCAATGCGCAGTCTAACAGCCGTAGCGAAGTGGTTAAATCGTTGAAAAAACAAAAAGGCGAAAAGCTAAACTGTACAGTAAGCACCGACATCATCGAGGAATCGGCAGACTATATGGTAGCTAAAGTGACTCTAAAATTTGAGAATTTCACCAAGACGGATCTTATTACCTTGGAGCGTGTGGGTAATGACTGGAGAGTATCCAAATCGATCAATTCGTATAAATAGAATTTTACAACTGATGGTTTGCCGGCGATAAAAGGCAAACCATTAGTGAATCATATGTTTAAGTTTAGTTTAAAGGCTAGGTCGCGAGATCTGGCTTTTTTTACGTTTGGTAATTTGCATTTGAACAACAAAAGATTATTGTTTTTGCATAATACCATATTTCTTGTTTTGATCGCCTTTGGCGTTTGCTCCTGCGTAGCTATCTAAAATCCGCATGGTGGCCGCTTTTAGGGAACGTCCGAATTCCGTGGGATGATAACCCGGTCCAGTAAAAAATTCTACCTCATGATTGATTTTTGAATACCATACTCTTCCTACATCCTTGGGACCTAGGGTATCTGGTCTCGTTATTTTCACAAATCCCTCGAGTTTGTTTTTATCTAAGCCTATCACTTGATAAGGCTGTGTCTTACTCTGACAATCTACCTCAATATATTTTTCTCCATTCCAGCACATGCACTCTTCAGGCGTCAGAAAATGTACGGTAGTCAATATTGCCAATATCAAAAGTGCTACACCTGAAAACCTCAATACAAGTTTGTTTTTTTTGAAAAATGGTCGGGGATCATTTTGTTGACTCTCATTTCCTTTATTGCTGTTATCTAAAATTATCTCATCCGAATTAATTATATCACTTACAGGTCGAATTTTTCTTGTTTCTGAATTTTCACCGTTTTCATTTTTACTCTCACTTGAATTAATGTCGATTTGATCTTCTGATTTTGTTGGAATGATATTGGGTTTATGTTCGAAAATAGTCACGCTACAAGTTTCTTCAGGACATAGAGGTCCTTGCGGATGATCGAGTGGTATGTCAGAGGCTAGCTCATTTATATCATTGACGTCAATTCCTAAGTGGTCCGAATTTTTGTCGTAAACTAATTCATCTTCGTTGTCTTGGTTAGAGGGTGGAAAAGTATTATCGTGAATGACCGTATCATCAACTGGTGCTGCACCATCTGTTTGGACTTCGTTCCCATAATTAAAGTTGTAGGGTCGCGGTTGAAAATTAATTAGTACAGCGAGAAATTTTACGACGTCTCTATCTGGGCTGCGTTTTGTATCTCCAATGATAAAATTTCTTAAAGCCCTGAATTTATCCGTATCCGAATCTTTAACTATTTCCCTGAGTGACTTACCTAGTTGCTTTTGTAGTTTCTTTTCATCTTTTTCTCTGAAATAATCAGTAAATACAATTTCATCCGCTTCAGAGAGCCCTTTCTCGAAACATTGTATAGACCAATTCTTAAGGTCTCCTGCTGAAGGCCATTCGCGGGAGAAATCAAGCTGTCTGTTTTTCTTTAAATCTAGGTAGCTGTCTCTTACAGCTTTTTGAAAATTCTCAAACATGATTCCAAAATTAATATCCATTCAGTAATGAAAATACGGGAAACCGTACCCCTGATAAGGTTAAAATATCATCTTGACCATTCGGAAAAATTTGGAAGACCGCCCGGGCTTTTGAAACATTATGAAACATCATGAAATGTTGTGAAGCATTGGAAGCGTTTGATAAAAAGGCTTTTAACGGCTATAACTTTGTTCTCGAAGTCAGATGATAAATCGATTAAAATATAAACTAAGATACTAATCTGATTTCACAATGAGAAGATCTCGCGGTAGTCTTTAGCCGGTTTGGGAAGCAGCTTCTGCCTCCCGCGATTGACACTCTTACTTCCCAAAAAATTCAGAAGGCCTTCTGAAAACATTTGTAGCAATCCCGTGCATGGTGCACGGGGCCTACTCATTTTTTCAACTTTTTAAATTTTTTGAGCGATGATAAGCTTTTTGTTATATCTATTATTTGGAATTGGTCAACCGTCTAATTCACAACCAAGCACTGGAACTCCAACAGTACAAACGGCAGATACTGATCAGCCTCCTACAGATCCTGGAGATGGAGGAGATAAAGGTAATGTAAGACCGCCAAATCCATAATATGTTTAAGGAGTAGGTAAACCACCTACTCCTTTTTTTGTGAAAATTTAACTGTTGTTATCTTGGTCAAAAATCAATAAATTCGATTAAAAATTTGGCCGTGTATAAATTACCTATCCTTCTATTTTTCCTAATTGGTATTTTAATGTCTTGTAACCAGAAAAGGGGAAAGACGTTAAAACAACCTAAGAATTTATATTATGAATGGGCGATGTCATCATTGAAAACGGGAAAATCTGATAGTTCATTTTTTTATTTTGAGAAAGCAAAAGAGCAATATTTATTAAACAATGATAGCCTAAATGTCGCTCGTTGCCTAATTAATATGGGAATTAATCTATATGATGTCGGTGATTTTTTTGGAGCGCAAGAGACTTCTTTGGAAGCAGTAAAATATTTAGATCCTAAAGATGTGAATGAAAGTAAGTTATTAGGGTATCTATACAATACAATTGGTAACGCAACGGATGAATTAAAGCATTATGATCAAGCCATTACATATTATCAACAAGCAATCAAATTTTCGATTGACTCAAGCGCTACTTTAATCTATAAAAATAACTTGGCAGTTTGTTTGCGAAATGCAAAGCGCTACCCGGAGTCAACTACACTGTTAAATTCAATCCTATCCAAAGTTGCAAATGGTACCACTGAATATGCTAAGTTCTTAAACAATTTGGCTAAGACTAGGTGGATGGCCGATTCCTCCTATAATCCTGTCCCATTATACCAAAAGGCACTAAATATACGTCTCAAAGAAAAAGATCTCTGGGGCCAAAATTCTAGTTACGCAAGTCTAGCCCAATATTATGAAAAAAAAAGTGCTGATTCTTCGATCTATTATTTGAACAAACAATACGATGTAGCAAAAGCAATTGGAAGTGCAGATGATCAGTTGAATGCATTAAGGGGCCTAATTCAATCCAATTCATCCAATTCTCAACGACATTTGTCTACCTATTTGGCACTCAATGACAGCATCCAGCAAGCCCGCTCTGCCGCCAAAAACCAGTTCGCCCTGATCCGCTATGAAGTCGAAAAAAATAAAGCCGATAATCTGCGGCTAGAAAAAGAAAACGCCGAAAAGCAGAACCGTCTTATACGACAACGAGTGATCACCGGTGCGAGTATTTTCTTGCTTGTTTTGGTTGCAGGTGGAGGAACCCTTTGGTACAAGCGGCGCAAGCAACGTCTTGTACTCGAAGCACAGAACCGCGTCAAAGAGACGCAGCTTCATCTTTCCAAGAAGATCCACGATGTCGTGGCCAATGGTATCTACCGGGTGATGTCGGAAATCGAACATGGTGATGAAGTGGATCGCGATGGTGTACTCGATAAACTGGAAAATATGTACCATCAGTCGCGCGATATCTCCCACGATGTCGAACAGCAAACTATCACCGAGATACCTTATAACGAACAACTGGCAAGCTTACTCAAATCCTTTGCCGCTGACCATCGGAAGGTATTAATCGCAGGAAATGATGCCGAACAATGGGACGATATTAACAAACGCATTAAAGATGAAGTCAAACATGTGCTTCAGGAGCTGATGGTCAATATGAAGAAACATAGTCAGGCCGAACAGGTCGTCGTACGTTTTGACATAACAGACCAACAGCTTAACATATTCTATAAGGATAATGGTGCTGGAATCCCTGAAGAAAAATCTAAAGGAAAAGGACTAGCGAATACGGTTTCCCGTATTGAAAGCCTTGGTGGTAAAATTACCTTTGTGAATGAACCGGGAAAAGGACTCAATATCACGACCATTATCCCCTTATAAAAAGACAATAATGTATGTTTAAGAAAGTACTCATTGCCGAAGACCACGAGATAGCTAACATTTCAGTGCAGAAAACCCTGCACGACCTTGGTATTCACAATACCAAATACGTTTATTATTGCGACCATGCATTGACCTGGATCAAAAATGCCATCCGTGATGGTGAACCTTATGATCTTTTGATTACGGATATCGAATTTGAAGATGATGATAGTCCGCAGGAAATAAAAGATGGGCTCTCACTGATCAAAGCTGTCAAGCTTGTACAGCCAGATATCAAGGTTATTGTCTTAACGGCCAAGGATCGTTCGTCCCTGATCAATGATATGTTCAAGAACAATGAGATCGACGGCCTTGTCCGCAAAGCACGGCGCGATGGCCAGCATCTGCGCGAGGCATTGCAAGCCGTTGATCAGAACCGAACGTACCAATCGCTCGACAGTAAAAAATTTATTCAGGAGCAGAACTCGCATGAATTTACCCAGTTTGACCTGCATATTATTAAACTCTTGTACGAAGGTGTGTCGCAAAAAGAGATGCCAAATTATTTGCAGCAACGTGATATCCGTCCGTCGAGTCTGAGTAGTATCGAGAAACGGCTCAACCTCATGAAGGATGTACTTGGATATACTAAAAACGAACAGCTTGTTGCGTATTGTAAAGAATTAGGTTTTATATAATAATCTTTGATATCGGATTACGGTTTTCCGTAAAGGTTCTTGGAGCTATCGTGCTACTTTTGTGAAAGCAAGGTAAATAATGAGGTAGGATTATTTGCTGAAAAAGATATCTAATGCATTCAAGATATTTAGTGCCATATTTTAACCAATTAAATGAAGAGAAAGGGCTATCCACCGATAGCCCTTATTTGTTTTTATAATCATTTGTAACGTTCAGACTTAGGGTGGATCCAGAGCTAAATGCCCCATTTTTAATTAGCTTGATTTGAAAACGTATTGATGGAGTTTAGCGCATAATAAGCAATTCCATTATCCGGATATTCTTCCAAAATGTCTTCGTAGAGCGCTTTTGCTTTTTCGGCTTGCCCAGTCTGCGAATAACAGAATGCAATATTGCAAAGTCCCATTTCCCGATAGCTCATTTTTGAAGCACTTAATATCGTTATCATACGATATCGGTCAATCCATTCGTTTCTTGTGAAATAATCAACACTCTCCTTGAAATAAGTGATAGCCGTTGAATAGTCGTTTTCTTTGACAGCTTTGATACCTTTTCGATGACTTCTAGGGATACCCATACGAAGAACAATTGCCAGGGTGGAAATAATAATAATGGGGTAGAAAATATCATTTGTTTGAAAGATATAGTCAAAACCAAATGTAAAACCTGCACTTATGGCAAATATAATGAAGTAAGCTGGCCAAGATATGGATCGATTTATTGGAAGATTTGAATTCATATGGATAAGAAATACGTTTTGGCTGTAATTTATCCAAAACTACACAATTTAGGATACAATGACCCTTAATACCATTTATTTTTTTGTTAAGTAGAGTGCCTGTCGAAATCTAATCGGCCCTAAGTTCAGTCTTTACGGGAAACCGTAGAATCGCGGTTACGGTTTTTGATAGTTTTGAATCGATAAAGCAACAAATAGCAGAAAAGTCAATTAACCGTATTTAACTGAAAAACACTATGAACACAGATCAATTGATCCAAGATACACTCTCCGATAGCAGAGTCATCTACGAACGTGTTAGGCAAGAACTTTCTAAAGCTCGATCCGAAGTTCTGATAGCAATGGCCTGGTTTACCGATAATGAATTGTTTGCCACAGTTCAGGGATGCCTTGATCGTCACGTTAAAGTTTCTATTATTATCTCCGATCAGCCCGATAATGAAAAGCTGGATTTTTCACTTTTAGAAAAGCAGGGGGCTGATGTAACCAAGGTCAAGAACGTCGGCTGGGGAATTATGAATCAAAAGTTCTGCGTGATCGATCAGAGCGTAGCCATAACAGGATCCTATAATTGGAGCAACAACTCCAAAAGTAACAACCATGTTAGCGTCATCGTGACCAATTACCCGAAGACCATTTCGGAACTTACAGAAACTTTTCATGGAATCCGCAACAGGGCCATACGAATCAATAATGGTGAATCTTTAGAAGATATTATTGCATCTGACAAAATTGAAATACCCATGCAGACGAAATTAGAAAATCAAACCTCGAGATACAAGGTATCATCGAGCAGTGATCTCAATTTTCAGCAGCAGTCCTTAAAAGAGTTTAAAGACGTGCTGGATAATATTATAGCTTCGGAGGTCGGCGCTTTTGATAAAGATTTAGTCAAACAGAGCGGGTATAATCGGGCCAAAGAAAACAATGGGGATCATCAGATACTTCACCAGGCGATGGACAGTCTTTACTCTAATTTTATTAATGAAATTGAAGTAATTGCCGAGAAGAAGGATCGCTTGAAAGTCCGTATTGATGAACAGCAAAAGGTGAGTACGACCAATATGGAATTTAAGACCGAACAGGAAGTCGAAAAGATCAAAACCAATACAGCCTTCGATCAGCAGAACCTGGATTCGGATATCAACATCTTGACAACAAAAATTGAAGAGAAGCGTCTGCTGATCAGCTCCAACAATAATACCAAGATACCATTTTTAGAAAGTAAGATCGTAGCGCTAAAGCAAAAGATTAGGGAGCTCGAAGTGGAGTTTGTAAAACCCAGTATCAATAAACCTGTGATGGCCATACTGATAGCAACCACCTTGCTGCTTGCCCTCTATATCTTTGTATTCTATTCTTCGGTAGCCTATATCTTTGTTTTTTCGAAAGAAGATATCAATAAAATGATTTTGATGGGAGCTGCCAATATTGAATCACCTGAAGTATTCAATCCACATGCGATCTCCAAAATAGGGCAGAAGGGATTGGGTGGTATACTATTCCTTTTTCTTTTTGTCGCCATTCCCTTGGCATTAGGGATGTATAAAGTGTTTAAAGACCTATTTGATTCAAAAGAAAAAGTAGAAACATCCAATAAGAGTATTTGGCAGAAAATTAAAGGTGGCTTTATTGACAACTTGGGAATTATTCTCATCGTCATTGTCGATATTTTTATTGCTTTTAAGGTGTCAAAAAACATCAATGATATCGATCTGTTGACCAATCAGACAGACCAGCATCTTACCTTGTCAACTGTATTCAGAGACAGTAATTTTTGGCTTGTATTTATCCTCGGAGCTTTGGGCGTTTTTCTATTTGGTTTCTTCTTTGAAAAATTATTGGCTCAGATCAACGAGCGTAATCTGTCCTTCCAACAACAGAAAACCAAACATATTGTACAGAGCCATCAGGCTGAAATCGAAGAATACCAAGAACAGATCAACAAAATCCAGCTTGAGAATGATGCATTGCAGTCCGAACTCTTTGCATTGCAGGTCAACAAAGAAGAGAAGATAACGCAGGTGCAGCAGCTGCCCATTCAACAGAACGAGCGAGTAGGAAGCTTACAGCATCAATTATTGACCTTCAAAGAGCGCATCAGCAATATCGGACAGATTTATAAGAGCCAGATTGACAATGATAAGTTGCCTATTTCCAAAGCCGAGATGGAAAATAGGGTCAATATCTATATGGAAGGATGGAGCAAATATTTGTATGAAGTATATGCGATCCTAAAAGCCGAAAATAAAACCCGTGAAGCCGTTGGGGAATGTGAGGCATGGCTGTCGAATCTAGGATTGCAATCTGATATCAAACATGAACTTTTAGAAGACCTTACAGCTTTTAACAACTAATCCATCAACCAATGAAAGTAACTAACATCTTGCCATTAGCCATCTTACCATTTTTTGTTGCTTGTATGAATGACGGTTCCTCCAAAGAGGAGGAGCTGCCCAATAATCGAGTGACGCTCAAAGACTATAATATTATTATTGCTCCAGATCTCTCCAACCGGATCAATATGGCGCTTTATCCCAAACCGATCCATGATACGGTTCTGATCAGCAGTTTAATTGGCCATAGCAGTGATCTGCTGAGCTTGAATACACGTCGTTCAGGGCAAGCCGATATTTATAAAATTGACTTTATCAACCGAGGGATATTGAACGGTGCATCATTTGAGCCTAAGAAAATGACCATTGATTTTAGTCGATTTGAAAACAACCAAATGGATCGGGTCAAATACATTCGCCAAGGATTGAAATCTGACGAACAGCAGTTTTCGGACGAAGTGAAACGGGTATATGATTATTCCTTAAAAAATCAGACGGGCGCCGATGTCTGGAATTACTTTAATGAAACTGTTAAATCCTCTTTGATAGATGCCTCTCCCAAGCGCATACAAAGTGGTAACAATATACTTGTTGACAAAAAAAATAACAATGTCGTTTTGCTTTTGACGGATGGTTACCTTGAGAATGCCAATAAGGGAAAGGGCTATCGCTTAGACCCTGCATTAATTGCTAAGATCCGCCAGGACTTTAAAGCAAGTAGAAAATCTGATCTAGCTGCATTTATTAAAGCTGATTCTGCCTATGCGCTCAATAAGACAGATTTTAACTTAAAAGATGTCAATATATTTATTGCCGAGCTTGTTGATCGATCCTTGGATAAATATGGTGTTGCAAAGGAACAGCCGACAGATTTTCAGATCATTAAGGTTGTTTGGGAAAAATGGCTGAAAGATAGCGGATCCCCAAATGTCAAAGTTGTTCAGGCAGTCAACACCAAGCAGGAGTTTTATCAAGAGTTTGAACAGTTTCTTAAAACACTATAGGCAACATGAAAAAATGGGTAAATATAATGATCAAACTGGGCGTAATTGCCCTGTTTTTTCTGATCGTGTTTTTGATGAGCTGTTCAAATGCTGAACACACTTTTAGATCAGTAGGTTTTTTTGAGAAAACTAACCTTCCGTATATTGAGGAAGTCAGGGTTTACAAAGTTGTAGACGGCGACACATTTTGGGTTAGGAACCGTCAGGGGAATAAAGTAAAAATTAGGCTGATCGGTATAGACGCACCTGAGGATAGAAACGCCTTCCATAAAAAGAAACATCCATTTGGAATCGTCTCCAAAAGGTATCTAGACAGTTTGATTCTCGATAAGAATATTCGATTGGAATATGATGTGGATTCACTTGATCGTTACGGTAGGACATTGGCATATGCTTATCTTAATGATGTTTTTATCAACGAGAAAATGATCAAGAATGGCTATGCTTTATTGATGACAGTACCACCCAATGTAAGGTATGCTTCACAGTTTGTAGAAGGACAAAACCATGCAAGATTAAATCGATTAGGACTTTGGAATTCAGATGCTGTACCTAACTTGGATTAATACGCTCCGGCTGAAGATATAATTTAAACGCCTGTTTTCCTATTGGACAGGCTTTTAAATTATATCCTATCTCCTCCACCCTCAATCTATTGTTTTTTTATCCTAAACAACTAGGTCGGCCAGTTCTGGCTTAGATATGCCCGCCATATCTTCTTCATCATAATTTCAAAGATGACTTGATCCTTTTTTGATATAAGTTTTGGTTCTTTACCCTTGTGTTTTTTGATCAGTACATGATCGGGCAAAATTTGGATATTGGAAATTTGGCCATAGGTGAGTTTCGAAACGCCATCGGTAGAAAAAAAGTATAATTTTTTGTTGGTCATCACGATTGAACCGCGCTTGATCAATTTATAGCTCGAATATCCTTTCTCAGAGCGTAATTCAAACCATTTAATGTCATTCTCCTCGTATAGGCATATTTCATTCTTCACGATTTCTTGATTTGTTCCCCACCTTTTAAGGGATTCCATTTCCAGTTGCCAGTATGAAAAGTATTTATTGAGCATTTTCCTTGTGGATTTAGACAAATCGATCTGACGTTTTTTTAATGAAGTTTTTAGTTCTGTCATTTCATTAAATGATATCCGTTTTTTTGAAATAAATGGTCTGAATAAAGCGTCCGTAAATTGCGTGTTTCGTTTGTCTTTAATCTCATTTAGAATCGTGTCAGTAATCTCAAAGAATTGGACCAATTTATTAAAATGAAGGAAATCAGTATCATCCAGCACCTGATCCTTAAGCAGTTTGATATATACACTATCAATCACATCAATGCCTAATTTTCGACGGTAATACGTTGCAGTGCTGTTGTCGATGAGTAACAAAGACTGTAAATGCCTTATATTATTCAGCTCTAATTCACTGATGATCCCATTTTTACAACATTCATGGATATAGGTGATATAAAATTCCTCCATATTCAAGCCGAAGCTTTTGTATACGGCGGTACCATACTTTGATACGATCAGCTCCATGTCATGGATGCGGACCGATTCTATTGGTTTATTTGCAAAGAGGTTATTGATTTCAATCACACAATTCTCATCTGGCTCTTGTTTGAACCAACGTTGTAAAAGACTTTTCTTGATGAGCGGTTTCTTTTCAAATATTTCCTTATTCATATTGTCTGTATTCTTGATATATGGGATCATTCCAGTTACATACACCGCCATGCCAGGAACAGGCTCCCCGGCCCCGTGCGTTAGATGTGGTGCCGTCACAGCATCTTGTCACGTAGCCGATAATTCTCTTTCTTAAGGGATTGATTGTGTTATATAATCTTTGCGCTGCGCTCGACCCAAGCTCTATCGCTATAGTGAGATCGTTGACAGCTTCTCGTGGCTGCCTTAGCTTTTGGTAGCATACCGCGCGCCGATAGTAATGGTCAACATTTTTATCTTGTGCTAATAAGTCATCCAATTTGCCTAAGGCATCGCTATACTTACCATGTTTGATTAATAGGTCTATTTGCGTCGATCTCAACTTATTTCGCTTATTTGTCAGCTGATCTACTTCATCGCTAAACTTTGCAAAAGTGTTTGCTTGATCAATTAAACGAAGGGATTTATCGATATCTTTTATTGGAGCATCCAGCATTTTCAAGTAATGATGAAGACTGTCTTTTCGGATGGCTTCATTTTTTGCCTCCAGCTCTTTCTCTTGTTTTTCAGCCTGTGCTAGTAATGCTCTGTCCTGTTCTTTTTGCAGCTGAAAGTGATGGCTCGCGATGCTAACCGGAATTGAAAAGATTATTAGTAGTCCAGTAATCAAGAGTTTTACTTTGGGAACTAGTTTGACGCGAAGCAGGTTTTCCCAGCCTGATTCAGTCGCGGGAATAAAAAGTGTCGATGTAGCGGCCAAGATCAATCCCGTTAACAGGTTATTAGCAAGCGCGAAAGCGGATAGCATAATACCACTGGATAACAGCATTTTCCACCAGGAGAATGTCTTTGTGTCTTTTTGGCTGCTTGATCCGTGGAAGATATCCTTAAATATCTTTTTGCTAGGCGATATCAACCCACTTACATATCTTCTGTTCATCATATAGAATGTTTTTTCGGCGCGAAAAATGAATTAGCTAAGTTTATAGGAAAAAATCGCTTAAGAATCCTTTCCTTAAGCGATTTCCAGATTATTGCAATAAATGAACTCTATTTTATTCATAGTTTTTTAATGCATCCGCAATTTCCTGCCGATAATTATAGATCTCGTCCAGAGAGGTTAAGAGCTTTTTGACTCCCTTGTCTTTTCCTTCTGAAAATACCTCTAGATATTTATTCGTCGAATTGAAATGTAGACGGGCTAGCGGCTTCCGATTATTATCATCGAGCAATATACCGAAGTAGGATTGTGTATCCCGGAAGGCGATGCGCGAAGAGGGGATATGCTCCCGCAAAATTGCTTTGACGATTTGTGAACCTTCGATTTCTTCCTCTGTTGTAATGATTTTATTCTCGTTTCCAACGTTCTCGTCTATGGGTTCAAGATCTGGAGCAGCTTTTGGCGGAATGGCATCATTGATGTTTAGTGCTGTCTTCAGTCTTGAATTTATGGATTCATTGATCGATGATGAAAGTGCCTTTTGGGTATATTCTTTAAACGCTGCCATTCTTGAGGCAATAAGCGGTTTTTCGAAAAATCTGCTCACCAATAATTTGACAAGTTCGTCCGATGGACCTTGTAGTTCTTTTTCAAATTCCTTACGAATAGCTTTAATGTATTTTAATCCCTCTGCGGAATCTAATATGCCTTCGAGATGGTATCCATTTTTCGTGAATTTCTCCAAGATCTTGATATTGGAATCTTTGAGATTGGAGAGGTCTAAGGTGAAAAAAGGTTTTTCATCCATGATATTTGGCTTCTCCAGATCAGCGTAAAAGTTATAGATATGACCATTGGTCAATACCCCAAATCTTGCTTTTGAAACATGAAAATAACGATGCAATTGTGAGTTATGCGCATCTGCTGTTTCTTTCCAGTGCTTACATTCGATGATCAAAATCGGCTCGTTATCTTTTTTAATGACATAGTCTACCTTTTCTCCCTTTTTGGTACCAATATCACAGATAAATTCAGGGATAACTTCGGTGGGGTTGAAGATATCATAACCCAAAATCTGAATAAAGGGCATGACAAAGGCATTTTTGGTTGCCTCTTCGGTACTTATTTGATCCTTAAGATTACCTACACGTTGATGTAGCTGCTCCAGTTTGAGTCGTAGATCGTTTTCCATAATGTTCATAAATATTGATTGTCGTCCAAATTTAATCAGGAAAACCCTGTCGGTGTTACGGGTTCCCGTAATGCTGAAACGGATTTTTTAAAACGATGTATCACCCGAATCGAGGTGAAGTTTCCTTTATGGGAAACCGTAAAAAAAGACTCAATACGGGCTATAAATTTGTTTCGAATTATTAATTATAAACATCTTAAATACAAAACAATGGCTTGGACTTTTAGAAGAAGAGTGAAGATCGTCCCCGGGGTACATCTCAACTTTAGTAAGAGCGGTATCTCTACATCAATAGGTGTAAAAGGAGCAAATATGACATTCGGTACCAATGGTACTTATTTAAACACAGGAATACCGGCATTGGGAATTTACAATAGGCAGAAAGTAAATGGGAACGGCTCACCATCTTCTTCTCCCGTAGTGCTGGATACTCCACCTGCGACACTGCCATATGTAGCTCCGACCGAAGCACAAAATCGAGGTAATATTTTTAGCGCCGACATCCATGAGATCACGAGCCAGGATATGGCGGGCATAAAAGAGGCAATTTTACTCGCGAGAGAGCAACGTCTATCATTGGAGAAAGATCTTGTTGAAATTAATGCAGCGATCAAATCCACAAAGAACAAAAAACTAATGAGCTACCTTTTGCTTTATGGATTGATCAATAAATCAATACCAGCACGGATGAAAGAAGATCTGAATGCGCAGGAAGAAGCTATCAAGCAGACAAACGAGCAAATAGAAGCCTCTTATGTTGATTTACAAGTTGATTTTGACCTTGAGTTAAAACAAAAGTATGATGTCTTGGTCTCAAGTTTTATCAACTTGGCGAAAAGTCAGAAAATATGGGACGTGACAAGTGCTCATTATGAGGATCGTACCATTACACGATCGTCAGCCAGTACCGTTGTAAGCAGAACCGATGTTCGATTTGGATTGAAGACGATCCCTGAATTTAAATCCGATATAAAGGCATTATATTTCCAGAATGCGAATGGGGCAGATCTCTACATCTATCCAAGTTTTATCGTTATGTACAGCAGATCCAAAGAGTTTGCCATTATCGGTTTGGACGAAATTAGCTTACAACAACATGCGGTAAGATTTACAGAGACGCAGGGTGTTCCAGCAGATTCAAAGACTATTGATATGACCTGGGCTAAGGTTAATAAAGATGGGAGCAGGGATAAAAGGTTTACCGGTAATTATCAAATACCTGTAGTACGCTATGGCGAAATTAAATTAAGAACTGCCACTGGGGTTAATGAAGAATATGAGTTCAGTAATTATGAAGCAACCGAGGCATTTGCAAATGCTTTTACTGAATATCAGCGTTCGGTAAGTCAGCTCGTCCAATGCTAGGAAAATATAAACTTTAAAAAACTAACAACATGCAACAAGAACGACAACACGGCAATGCCGAGAGTTTCTCAAGGAAATCGGGAACTCTAATGAGCAAACAGTTTCTTCCCATTGGAGAAGTCAAATCTGTAAAGATCCAAGTCGTGCAGTACAAGGATTTAATTAATGAAAATAAGGAACAGGCGATTCGTTTTGAATACGAATACTACGATAGTTATTTAGATCAGATGGAAACCAAGCTAGGCTCATTGGATAAGGATGAACTAGAAGGACTTATAAAATCCATTAATATTATGAGAACGGTCGTTTTTAATTCATTTCCTGAACACTATACTGAAGTAGGTTTTGTCAGTAGAACTGGATTTAAGGCTGGATGTTATTCTATGCCCGGAGATTGGAAATTCTATTTGCAGTTAGATCAATATGATGACCGCTCTTACATTTGGCTCAATAAAGAGGATTCGGCGACAATTTTAAATATTTTAGATCAATCTAACGAAAGGTTACTAATGCTAGGTAACAACGTTGATTAGTCATTGTTTTTTTCATACAGAGTTGATAACATGAAACTCTGTATGAAACATTTTTATATGAGTGTTGGCCATCTTTTGAGGGTGTAAAGTAAACTGT